>JAFQBD010000010.1 GCA_017416795.1 Bacillota bacterium
GAGTTGAATACAACTATGCCTGCCTCTGCACATTTGTCCAGAGGGATGTTGTTTACTCCTGCACCGGCTCTTCCTACGGCCAGAAGGTTTTCGGAAAGCTCCATTTCGTGCATGTCATAGCTTCTTAAGATGATGCCGTTGGCTTCGTTTATATCCTCTACTACTGCATATGCATCTGTGAGGCGACCGAGGCCGACCGGCGAAATTTTGTTTAAAGTTCCGATTTTATACATTGATACTCACCTCTTATATTTTTGATTTTAAAATCAAATGTTTTGAATTATCTAACATTATAGCACTTTACGGTGTTAGGGTAAAGTGGTATAATTACTGTTAATGATTTATACGGTTTGACCGTAAAGATTTACTCAAGGGGAGAATAAAATATAAGTGGAGGTGACCAAATTGAGTAACGGAAGAGCATTTAATTTTTCGGCAGGACCATCAATGCTGCCACTGAACGTTATTGAAGATGCTGCGGCTAATCTTGCAAATTATCAGGGCTGCGGTGAATCAGTAATGGAAATGAGTCACAGATCCGCTGAATTCAAGGCTATTTTGGAAGATGCTGAGAAGAACCTCAGAGATATCATGAACATCCCTGACAACTATAAGGTTATGTTCATCCAGGGCGGTGCGACACTGCAGTTCGCTATGATCCCGCTGAATCTGCTGAGAAATTCCGGCAAGGCTGATTACATCGTATCCGGCACATGGGCTAAGAAAGCTGCGAAGGAAGCACAGAAATTCGGTGACATCAAGATCGTAGCTTCATCAGAAGAGGATACATTCACATACATCCCTGAAGTCAAGAAAGAAGACTTCAGACCTGATGCAGACTATGTACATATCACATTCAACAACACTATCTACGGAACTCATTATCCGTATATTCCTGATACAGGCGATATTCCGCTGGTTGCTGATATGTCATCATGCATCCTTTCGGAAGAAGTTGATGTAAGCAAGTTCGGTCTTATCTATGCAGGCGTACAGAAGAATATCGCTCCTGCAGGCGTTGCTATCGCTATCATGAGAGAAGACCTGATCGGATTTGCCAAGGATACAGTGCCTACTTATCTTGATTACAAAGTGCATGCAGATAACGGATCGACATACAACACTCCTAACTGCTTCGGCATATATATCTCAGGGGAAGTGTTCAAGCATATCAAGAACATAGGCGGCATAGCTGCAATCAATAAGATCAACGTAGAAAAAGCACAGAAACTGTATGATTACATCGATAGCAGTGAGCTTTATACGTGCCCTGTAAGAGAAAAGGACAGATCTCTGATGAACGTAGTATTCGTTACAGGAGATGCAGATCTTGATAAGAAATTTGTAGCAGAAGCTAAGGCTAACAACATGCATAACCTCAATGGACATAGATCCATCGGCGGTATGAGAGCCAGCATCTACAATGCTATGCCAATGGAAGGCGTTGATGCGCTTATCGAATTCATGAAGAAGTTCGAGGAGGAAAATAAATAATGAAATATCTCATCTTAGTTCCCGACGGTGCAGGTGACGAGGTCATCGAAGCGCTGGGAAACAAGACTCCGCTTGAAGTGGCGGAAATGCAGACCATAAATGAGCTTGCTCATAAGGGTACTGTCGGTATGGTAAAGACTATACCGCCGGGAGTTGCTCCTGGAAGCGATGCAGCTAATCTTTCTGTTATGGGATACGATCCTGCGATCTATCTGACAGGAAGATCACCACTGGAAGCAGCGAGTATCGGTATCGAAATGTCAGATACAGATGTGGCATTCAGAACAAATATAATCACGCTGGCAGGCGAAGGTGAATATGAAGATCTGACCATCAAAGACCATAGCTCCGGCGATATCACTACAGAAGAAGCAGATCAGCTGATCAAGGCTGTAGATGAAGCTCTCGGAACTGATATGATCAAGTTCTATACAGGTGTCAGCTACAGACACTGCATGATCGTGCATAACGGAGAAACTGATTATGATCTGACACCGCCTCATGACGTTCTCGATCAGAGAGCGGGAGATCACCTTCCAAAGGGTGAAGGCTCAGAGTTCATCACTGAAATGATGAAGAAGAGCTATGAGATCCTCAAGGATCATCCTGTAAATAAATCGAGAATAGAAAGAGGATTGAATCCTGCCAATACAATTTGGATCTGGGGACAGGGCAAAAAGCCTAGCCTCTCATCTTTCTATGATAAGTATGGCATCAAAGGCACTGCTATTTCAGCAGTAGACCTTATCAAGGGTATTGCCATCTGCGCAGGCCTCAACTCTGTAGATGTAGAAGGAGCTACAGGCACGCTCCATACTAACTTTGACGGTAAGGCGGAAGCTGCCATCAGAGAATTCAGAGACGGTAAAGACTTCGTATATATGCATCTTGAAGGACCGGACGAATGTTCCCATCAGGGAGATAGAGACGGTAAGATCGAGTGCATGAAGAGTATAGATCAGAAAGTCCTGAAACCTATCCTTGATTCGCTCAAGGAAGATGGTGAAGACTACAGAGTGCTGGTGGTTCCTGACCACAGGACACCGCTTGCTATCAGAACGCATTCGGCAACACCTGTTCCGTTTGTGATCTATGACAGTACTGATGAACAGCCTTACGATGAGGCAAAATCATTCTGCGAAAAAGCAGGAGAGAAAGGAATGTATTTTGACAGTGGTTTCGAACTGGCAGACTATTTTTTCAAAAAATAAAAAAAGATTAGCATCAGTGATATTAGCAGCGGCGTTATTCCTCACAGGGGTAGCGCCGTCTTTTGCTGCGAAATCTGATGAGGCGGAAATCAAACCTTCTGCAAAGATCAGCTGGGAAGATGCTCCGGCTATCGAGGGGACATCTGCGATCCTCATGGATGCAAAGAGCGGGGAGATCCTCTATGAAAAGAATGCATATGAGAAGAGGGATCCGGCAAGTGTCACAAAGATATTGACATGTCTTGTTGCGCTGGAAACGTTGGAGCTTGATGAGAAAATAACTTCGACAATAGAACAAGATCCTGCATCCAGCGGAACCAGCATATTGATGAAGAAGGGTGAAGTGTTCACCGTAGAACAGCTGCTTTATGCTCTTATGCTTCCTTCTGCAAATGATGCTGCGGTAGCTCTTGCAGAGGCATCGGGAGGTTCTGTGGAGAACTTCTGTGAGATGATGAATGAGCGTGCAGCAAGATGCGGTGCCAAGGATACTAACTTTACTAACCCTAACGGATTCAATGAACCTATCCAGCCTAAACACAAGACTACGGCTTATGACCTGGCGATGATCACTAAAGAAGCGATGAAAAACAAGACATTCAGAGAAATCGTTTCTACTGTAGATTACTACATCCCTAAGACTAATATGTCCAAGAAACGAGCTTTCAGAAACAGTAATAGATGCATTTCTGATGGTGTCAGCAAGGTGAAGCTTCCCGATTATGTTGAGAATAAAGGCTTCTATAGATATGAACCGGCTATTGGAGTCAAAACAGGATATACAAGTACTGCAGGCAGCTGCTTTGTGGGATGGGCAGAAAAAGATGATACTGACATGATCGTAGTCGTACTCAATTCAAGCACATATGAGAGCAGATTCGAAGATGCTATCGCATTGTGGGATTACGGCTTTGAAAAGTATTATACATATAATGTCGCTTCAGCTGGTGAGATACTCGATGAATTCCGCATAAAACATGGTGCTAAAGGTGAAGTGACAGTGACCTTGAACGAAGATCTGGGTGTCACACTCAACAAAGAAGACAAGGATCCGGATATAAATACAAAGATAGAGCCTTATGACAGAAAAACAAAAGCGCCTGTTAAAGAAGGGGATGAACTGGGAACCATAACTGTATATAAGGGCGACGATGCAGTTGAGCAAAGAATTTTGATCGCTGCGGAAAACGTGGAAAAAGGCGGGGTGCTGTCTTACATAGGAGTTCCTGATGAAGACGTGCCTATGTTCCTTATCGGCATCGTGATAGCTTTGATACTGATATTCGTTATTTACAACGTATACAGAAGATATCAGTATAAGCAGAAAAAACGCGTACGAGCACAGATAAACAGGGATGCCAGAAGAAGAGAATGGGACAAGGAGAAGAATCCATTTGACTGATATCAAAGAAAGTTTAAAAAATCTTCCCGATAAGCCGGGAGTATATATGCATAAAGACAGTCTTGGCAACATCATATATGTTGGCAAGGCTGTTTCTCTTAAAAACAGGGTCCGACAGTATTTTCAGTCCAAGAGAAATATGCCGCCAAAGGTGCGAAGCATGGTCGATAGTATAGCTGAATTCGAATACATCACTACAGGCAGTGAGATGGAGGCCCTGATTTTAGAATGCAATCTTATCAAGAAGCACAGGCCTAAATATAACGTGCTCCTGAGAGATGATAAGACTTATCCATATATCAAGATAACTAATGAGGAATATCCTCGGATCATCAAGACGAGGATAGTCAAAAAAGACGGCGGCAAATACTTCGGACCGTACAGCGATGCAGGGGCAGTCAACAAGATAGTCGATCTGCTCAACGACAGCTTCGCACTGAAGAGATGCTCGGCAGTGGCTTTCCCGCCCGGATTCAGACCGTGCCTCAATTATCATATCGAACAGTGCAGAGGTATATGCAGCGGCACTGTAGATCCGGGAGAATACGAAGAAGCTGTCGAAGGCGCAAGAGAATTCTTAAGCGGCAAGAATAAAAAAATAATAGCTAAGCTGGAAGAAAAGATGACCGCGTCAGCAGAGAAACTGGACTTTGAGCAAGCAGCCGTATACAGAGATTATATCGAAGCGGCCAAAGCACTTTCTGCGACCCAGAGAGTCGTGATGCAGCACAGCAATGATGCAGATATAGTCATCCCGGCCAAAGGCCACGATGAAGTCCACATGGTCATATTCTTCGTGAGAGACGGTAAGCTTGTAGGCAGGGAAGCTTATGAGCTCGAAGCCGGACATGAGACCGAGAGAAAGGAATTGATATCGGCATTCCTGAATCAGCATTACAGCAGGCTCCCCAATATACCTAAGGAAATCTTAGTGAGAGAACTGCCGGATGACAGCCATATTCTCGAAGAGTATCTTACGGAACTTGCGGGACATAACGTGAAACTTACATGTCCTCAGCGCGGCGAGAAAAAGGCGCTGATCGACATGGCGTCAAGAGATGTCATCGAGATGGTTAAACCGATAGATGATAAGGCAACTGCCGCCAAGAAACGAGAAAATGATCTCGGTGCGGATATCTTCTCTGTCCTTAAAGACATGGGAAAGGCAGCCGGCGAATATGACGGCAGGCAGTATCGCGCAGAAGCGTATGATATATCGAATACCAACGGTGTGGATACAGTCGGTGCCATGGTCGTATTCGAAGGGCTCAAGGCTGATAAGAAGAGTTACAGGAAATTCAAAGTGAGGACTATCGATGGGCAGGATGATTACGGATCCATGAAGGAAGTACTGTCAAGAAGGTTCAACAGAGTCTTTCAGGGCGATGAATCATTTGAGATCCTTCCTGATATAATATTTATGGACGGCGGAAAAGGCCATGTTTCTACGGCTCTGGAAGTTCTCGATGCAGCAGGCTTCGACATCCCTGTAGTCGGTATGGTGAAGGATGATAAGCATAGGACAAGGGCGCTCGTGTACAGAAAAGGTCAGGAGACATACGAAGAAATACCCCTTGCCGGAAAAAACATGCTGTTTAAATACATCGGCAGGATGCAGGAAGAGGTGCACCGATTCGCGATAGAATATCACAGGAAAGTAAGAAGCAAAAATGCCGAAATTTCCGTTCTGGATGAAATACAGGGAATAGGACCGGCGCGAAGAGCTGCCCTGCTGAAGCACTTCAAGAGCGTAGATGCGGTAAAGGCAGCAAGCCTTTCTGAAATCGAGGAAGTACAGGGCATGACGACAGCTGCCGCAATGAGCGTGTGGAGCTTCTTTCACAAGACTTGAGAGAGGAAATTTGTTGGAATATTCTGTTGCGAAACGGAAAACATAATGGTATAGTAAGGCTAATAAACCGATATTTTTGATTACGGAGGAATGAAATGGCAGATAAGAAAGAATTATACGGATACGAAGAAGAAGATATCCTGACTCTGGAATTTGACGACGGCGTTGAAGAAGAATGCGGTATCTTAGGCGTATTCGATGCACTGGGCAAGGAATACATAGCCCTGAACCCTCTCGGAACTGAGGATGTATACATTTATGGATACAAGGAATATGATGAAGATTATGAACTGATCGACATCGAAGACGAAGAAGAATTCAACAAGGTAGTTGCTGAATTCGAAAAGCTGGCTGTAGAAGAAGCATAAGCTTATTTCAGTCAAAAACTAAATTTTAAAGACGAAGCTCTTGGTACTTATAAAGTGTCGAGAGCTTTTTCATTTTCACTTTACGTTTAGTTTACCTTGGTTTTGTATAATTATATATCAGACTATTTATTCTAGGTTTTGCCGCCCGAGAAGCGGTTTTTTGGCGAAACATATGGTTTTTTAAAAGGAGATGATATATAATTAATTATTAAAATAAAAAAATAAAATGGGGAAATCTGTTTTGATTTGGAGGGACCATGAAGAAGTATGACATCATAATAGTTGGAGCCGGAGCTAGCGGCGTTTTTATGTCTTATGAACTTGCGAAGCTGAATGCAGATGCTAAAGTTCTTATGATCGACAAAGGTGCACCTTTGCACAAGAGACAATGTCCTATCAAGCTTGGTGCAAAGAATTGCGTCAAGTGTTCACCATGCCATATCATGAATGGTTATGGCGGAGCGGGAACGCTTTCGGACGGGAAGTATAATATCACGACTCAGTTCGGCGGCGATCTGCATGCTTACGTAGGGACTGATAAAGCAATGGAGCTGATGGAATATGTTGACGAAGTGCTTTGCAGCATGGGCGGAGCTGATGCCAAGCTGTATTCGACTGCAAGCTCAGACCTGAAGACTATGGCACTAAGAAATGACCTTCACTTGCTGGAAGCCAAGGTAAGACATCTGGGAACTGACAGAAACGTGAAGATCCTGGGCAGGATGTTTGAATTCTGTGAGGAAAAGATCGAAACCAAGTTCTATACTGCTATAGCCGATGTCGATATGGCTGATGACGGCAGCTTTATCGTGAAGACTGAAGACGGCGAGGAATTCGGATGCAGCGATCTTATCCTGGCGACAGGAAGATCAGGATCCAAATGGGGCGCCAAAGTATGTGATAAATTCGGTATCAAACAGAAGAAAAACAGGGTGGACATCGGCGTCAGAGTCGAACTGCCTGCTGAAATCTTCAAACATATAACTGACGATGTATACGAAAGTAAGATCGTGTACAAGACCGATAAATATAATGACATGGTCAGAACATTCTGCATGAATCCTTATGGAGAAGTAGTTGCAGAAAATACTAACGGCATCGTTACGGTAAATGGTCACAGCTATGCAGACCCTGCACTGCGAACAGAAAACACTAACTTCGCATTGCTGGTATCAAACAAGTTTACCGAACCGTTCGAGGATAGTAATGAATATGGTGAATCCATCGCGAAGCTGTCGAACATGCTTGGCGGAGGTGTTCTCCTCCAGAGATTCGGAGATCTCGTAAAGGGCAGAAGATCCAGCGCAAGACGTATGGAAAAATGCTTCACGCGCCCTACCTTACAGGCTACTCCGGGAGATTTGAGCCTTGTAATACCTAAAAGACAACTGGACAACATAATAGAGATGATATATGCACTTGACAAGATCGCGCCGGGAACAGCGAACGAAGATACGCTGCTCTATGGTGTGGAGGTCAAGTTCTACAACTCCAAGATAGAAGTTGATGAGAACCTGAAGACGAAGGTAGACGGTCTGTATGCACTTGGAGACGGATCGGGAGTTACCCATTCGCTTTCACAGGCATCAGCCAGCGGAGTGTATGTAGCTAGAATAATGGCGGAAAAGTACGGCTGCAGATAGTCAGCCAAAGGGAATCTTTAAAAGGTGAGCAAGAAAGGTAGGTAGCAATGTCAGAAGCAGCAAAAAAAGCACTTGAAAATCACGATAAGGGATATAATTGTGCCCAGGCTGTAGCGTGTGCATTCGCGGACAGAATGGGAAAAGATGAGAAAGAAGTTTTTGAGATCATGGAGGCCTTTGGCTTCGGGATGGGCACTATGGGAACATGTGGTGCCGTATCCGCTATGGCGGCCGTAGTAGGGATGGCAGAGTCGGATGGGGCTCTTGACGGACCTAAGACTAAAAAGGCCAGCTATAAGGCTATGAAAGAACTGACCAACAAATTTATTGAAAAAAACAGCTCTGTGGTTTGCAGAGAATTAAAGGGTGTAGACTCAGGGCAGATGCTGAGAAGCTGTAACGGATGCATTCAGGATGCAGCTGAAATCGTGGAAGAGTATCTGAACAATAAATAAGGAGGGACAGAGATGAATAGCAAGAAATACAAAGACGTCTTATATCAGATGAGATATATCAATGACCTTAGAGATATGGTCCATTCAAGTGCTGAAATGTTCGGAGACAAGACATCATTTTTGGTAAAAGATAAGCCAAGAGGTGAGTACAGACCGATAACATTCAATCAGCTGAAAAGTGATATAGACCATCTGGGAACTAAGCTTGTAGAAATGGGTCTTAAGGATAAGAAGGTAGCGATCATAGGCGAGAACAGCTACAAATGGGTAGTGACATATCTGGCTGTTACCAACGGTACAGGTGTTATAGTTCCTCTTGACAAGGAACTTACAGGTATCGAGATAAGAAACTTGCTTGAAAGAGCGAAGGTAGACGCTATCGTATTTTCAGGCAAGATGAAGAAGAAACTCATTGCTGATATAGAGGCAGTGGGAGGTATCGATATCAAGATAGACATGGATGCCAAGGAAGATGAAGAAGGCACCATCAGATGGGACAGCCTGCTGGAAGAAGGAAAAGCTCTGCTTGATGGTGGAGATAAGCGCTTCGTAGAAGCTGTGATAGACAGAGAAGCTATGTGCACTTTGCTCTTTACTTCCGGAACTACAGGACAGTCAAAGGGCGTAATGCTCTCTCATAAAAACATTTCAGCAAATGTTTACAACATGTCAAAGTATGTGAATATCAGAAGAGGCGGCGGACTTTCCGTACTTCCTATGCATCACACATATGAACTGACATGCCATGTATTCACTGCTATTTATCAGGGCGTATTCGTTGCTATTTGCGAAGGACTCAGATATATCCAGCCAAACTTAAAGGAAAGCGGTGCATCAGTAATGCTGGGCGTGCCTATCGTGTTCGAGACTATGCATAAGAAAGTCTGGAAACAGGCAGAAGCTTCAGGCGCTGCAGATAAGATGAAGAAGATGATGGCGCTTAGCAGAAGGACTAAGATGTTCAATCAGCCTAAGGTGATGAGAAAAGTGTTCGATAAGATCCACTCAAGCCTCGGCGGCAACATCGACCTCTTCATCGCAGGCGGTGCGGCCATCAATCCTGATGTTATCAGAGATTATGAAGCCCTCGGCATCCCGATGATACAGGGCTATGGAATGACTGAAAACGCACCTATCATTGCAGTTAATAAAGATTATTACAGCAAGGCTGATTCAGTTGGCATGCCACTTCCGGGTACTGAAGTGAAGATCATAGATCAGGACGAAGAAGGCGTAGGAGAGATCATCGTCAAAGGTCCGTCTGTTATGATCGGCTACTACGATAATCCGGAAGCTACTGAAGAAGTGCTGAAAGACGGCTGGCTCTATACAGGTGACTACGGCAGATTCGATGATGAAGGGTTCCTTTACCTCTGCGGAAGAAAGAAGTTCGTTATCGTTACCAAGAACGGTAAGAATATCTTCCCTGAAGAAATCGAAGCGCTGCTGATGGAAGAGCCGTTTATTGAAGAAGTTCTGGTTTACGGAACTGTCGACAAGAGTGACGGAGATGTTATCGTAAGGGCTGAAGTGTTCCCTAATTACGATGCCCTTAAGGAACAACTGGGCGAGATCACTGAAGACGGGATAAAGGATGCTATCAAGGCTTGCATCGAGAACGTCAATGACAAGATGCCGACATATAAGAGAGTAAAACGATTTAAACTTCGTGAAGAAGAATTTGAAAAGACAAGCACTCGTAAGATCAAGAGAGCGGGTGGATCGATCAGAGAAGAAGACGAAGAATAATAAATAAACCTTAAGTATACGAAAGAAGAGGGAAACGTATGAGGAATGAAAATATGAAGAAAAAAATGGAATGGGCTGAGGGACTGGTAGCCAAGATCAATGCAGACCCGAGACCTTGTGTAAAATACAAGGAAAGCCGTCCTATCGCAGACCTGAAGCATATGATTGAAACTACAGTTGAACTCTATGGAGATAACGTGGCTTTCATGCAGAAGGACAGCAACAGTGAGCCATACAGAAGTATAACTTACAAAGAAGCATTCGCAGATATCAACGGACTGGGAACAGCGCTGATCGCTAAGGGTCTCAAAGATAAGAGAGTGGCTGTTATCGGTGAAAACTGCTATCAGTGGGCGATCTCATATCTGGCTGCCGTATGCGGTGTTGGTGTTGTAGTACCTCTCGATAAGGAACTGAATGCAGAGGAACTGAAGCAGCTGGTCATCAGAGCAGACGTTGAGTGTGTTCTTTTCCATAAGAAACACGAAGCTATGTTCAAGGAAATGAAGGCTTCAGGAGACACTAAGCTGGACGTACTTGTGAACTTTACAGCAGAAGAAGAGAATGACGGTGTATATTCACTGGCACAGCTTGTTGAAGAAGGAAAGAAGCTCGTTGAAGAAGGAAACAGAGAATTCCTCGATGCAGATATAGACAATGAAACTATGGGTATCCTCCTGTTCACTTCAGGAACAACAGGAACACCTAAGGGCGTAATGCTGTCACACAAGAATATCTGTGCTGACCTGATGATCGCACCTACAGTATTCAAGGTAAAGGAAGACGATATATTCTTCTCAGTACTGCCTCTTCACCATACTTATGCATGCACATGTGACTTCCTGATGCCAATGTACAAGGGCGTTACTATCGCATATTGTCAGGGTCTCAAGTACATAACTAAGAATCTGGCTGAAGTCAGACCTACTATGTTCCTGGGCGTACCTGCTATCTTCGAAAAGCTGTACAACACTATTTGGAAGAATGTCAAGAAACAGGGCAAGGAAGACCTGCTTAAGAAGGTCATCAAGATCAATCGCAAGACTAAGAAAGTCGGCATCGATATCGGACCTATGTTCTTCAAGAAGATCACTGCAGTATTCGGCGGCAGAATGAGATGTCTCATCTGCGGCGGAGCAGCTATCAGCCCTGAAGTACTGGATGGTATCATGGACTTCGGTATCCTGGCACTGCAGGGATACGGACTTACAGAATGTGCGCCGATGGGAGCACTCAACCCTGATACAGCACCTAACTCATCATCTATCGGTGTTAGATTCCCTGGTGCTGACTTGAAGGTAGTTGATGTCAACGAAGAAGGAATCGGAGAAATCTGTGTATATGGTGACAACATCATGCTGGGATACATGGATATGCCTGAAGAAACTGCAGCAGTTATTGATGCAGAAGGTTGGTTCCACACAGGTGACATGGGATATATCGATGAAAACGGTTATGCATATATCACAGGAAGAAAGAAGAACGTTATCATCACTAAGAACGGTAAGAACGTATATCCTGAAGAACTGGAATATCAGCTGTCACTGATCTCATTCGTTGAAGAATCATTCGTATTCGAAGGCGAAAGTGAAAAGGATGATACTACTATAGTAGCTTCCATCAAGCTGGATCAGGAAACTATGGAAGAGATCCTGGGCGCTGAATATACAGAAGAACAGGCCAAAGAACTGGTGTGGAAGGAAGTTGATAAGATCAATGCTGATGCACCGTTCTACAGAAAGATAAAGAAAGTAATCATCAGAAAGTCAGAGTTCATCAAGAATTCTTCAAAGAAGCTGATCAGATTCGCAGAAGAAAACAAGAAGGAGGACTAACAATGGCTGCCGACAGAAACCCTAAGCTCATAATTGACCTTAATAAACTGAGAAACAATATTGACAAAGTGCAGAATATGTGCCGAGATGTAGGCGTTGAGATCGCAGGCGTTATCAAGGGTTTCACAGGCCTTCCTGAAGTCGCGGCTCAGTTTGAAAGATGCGGCTGTAAGTTTATAGCTTCTTCAAGAATAGAACAGCTTGAAGCTGTTAAGGAGTACGGTATCCAAACTCCACTTATGATGATCAGAATACCGATGCTCAGCGAAGCGGCAGACATCGTAAGAGTTACTGACATAAGTTTAAACAGCAGCGTTGAAGTACTCAGGGAGTTGAACAAGCAGGCAAGACTTCAGGACAAAAACCACAAAGTCATCCTTATGGCGGATCTGGGAGATCTGAGAGAGGGCTTCTGGGATAAGGAAGAAATGCTTGAAGCCGCACTGATGGTCGAAAACGATCTTCATAACCTGGAGCTGGCAGGCGTGGGAACTAATGTTGGCTGTTATGGCGCTATAGCACCTACTCCTGATAAATTGAATGAACTGGTTGCTATCGCAGAGATGATCGAGGAAAAAATCGGAAGAGAGCTGGAATTCATATCAGGAGGAGCCACAAGCTCACTCACCACTATGATCGATGGCGAGCTTCCGCCAAGGATCAATATGCTTCGTATTGGCGAAGGAATAATACTGGCTATCGACCTGCAGGAATATTGGGGATATGACATGAGTTATCTTTACAAGGATGTATTCACTCTCAGAGCAGAAGTCCTGGAGGTAAGAGACAAACCGACTCATCCTGTTGGTAAGATCATGATCGACTGCTTCGGCAAGACTCCTACATACGAAGATCGCGGCATCAGAAGAAGAGCATTGGTAGGTATCGGCAGAGTAGATTACGGCTCACCTGATGACCTTGTTGCCAAGGATGCGAATATTTCTGTTGTTGGTGCATCGAGCGACCATACTATCCTGGATGTGGAAGACGCAGGGGATATCCGTGTCGGCGATACTGTAGACTTCAAGGTTTGTTATGCGAATTTAGTGTATTTGACAAGTTCAGATAATATAAACAAGATTTACATTTAGCAAATAAATATTGAAAATATTATGATGAACAGGAAGTGATAAAAATGAGAGAAGAAGGATTGTCTCAAAAGCAAGTAGAAGCTATCAAGTGGGCAGAAGAAACTGTTGCGAAAGTAAATAATGATCAGAGAGCTTTTGTTAAATGTAAAGAAAGCAGGCCTATAACTGACCTTAAAAATATGCTGGAGACTAGCGCTGAACTGTTTGCAAACAATGTGGCATTTCTTCAGAAATACTCACGCAAGGATCCATATACTGAAATCAAATATTCTCAGGTTATGGAAGATGTCAATGGTCTAGGTTCTGCTCTTGTGGCACGAGGACTTAAGGGAAAACGTGTTGCTGTCATAGGAGAAAACTGTTATCAATGGGCAGTATCTTATCTTGCGGTAGCATGCGGTACAGGTATCGTCGTTCCTTTGGACAGAGAGCTGAATGCAGAAGAACTGAAGAATCAAATAATCAGAGCTGAAGTCTCAGGTGTACTTTTTGCTAAAAAGCATGAAACTGTATTCAAACAAATAAAAGAAGATGGAGATACGCCGCTTCAGGTGCTTGTGAATTTCAATACTGATGAGGAAACTGATGAGGTGTGTTCATTTTCGCAGCTTATCGAAGAAGGTAAAAAACTGATCGAATCAGGAAACAGAGATTTCTTGGATGCAGAGATCATATATGATGAAATGGGGATACTGTTGTTTACTTCGGGAACTACAGGTAAGGCCAAAGGTGTTATGCTTTCCCATAAAAATATTGTAACAGAGTTGATGGTAGCACCTACTATATTCACGCTGAATCCTTGGGACAGATATCTTTCTATACTTCCTTTGCATCATACTTACGAATGTACTTGCGGATTTTTAATGGCACTTTATAAGGGCTCATCAGTTGCATATTGCGAAGGTCTTAAATATATTACAAAGAACTTAAAAGAAGCACAGCCGACAATGATGCTCGGAGTGCCGGCACTTTACGAAAAACTTTATAGTACCATCTGGAAGAATATCAGAAAGCAAGGGAAAGAAAAACTTCTTAAAAAAATCATAAAAGTAAATAATGTGACCAAGAAGGTAGGTATCGATCTCGGTAAAATCTTCTTCAAGCAGATACTTGAAGTGTTTGGTGGAAGGATGAAAACCATGATTTGCGGCGGTGCTGCGATTAATCCTGATATCTTGAACGGTATACGTGATTTCGGAATAAATGCGCTGCAGGGATATGGTCTTACCGAATGTGCGCCTATGGGTGCATTCAATCCGGAGGATTGTCCTAATGCAGAGTCTGTTGGGGTTCCGTTTCCGGGCCTTGAGATCAAGGCAATAAACCACAATGATGAAGGCATAGGAGAAATTTGCGTAAAAGGCGATCATGTTATGATGGGATATTATCAGATGCCTGAAGAAACAGCAGAAGTGCTGGATGCAGATGGATGGTTCCATACGGGAGATTTGGGATATATCGATAAAGATGGCTATACATATCTGACGGGAAGAAAAAAGAATGTTATAATAACAAAAAATGGTAAGAACGTTTATCCTGAAGAAGTGGAATATCTCATATCAAATATCGAATTCGTTGAAGAAAGCTTTGTGTTTGCTCAAGATGCGGAGCGCGCAGATGATACAGTGATAGTTGCCTCTGTCAAAGTGGATAAAGAGGCCATCTCTGAGATATTGGGGACTGAGTATGGGGAAGAAGATGTCAAGAAACTTGTTTGGAGTGAGATAGACAAGATAAATGACGATGCACCTCCATACAGAAAGGTGAAGAAACTCATTATCCGAAAGACTGACTTCGTTAAGAATACATCTCAGAAACTTATAAGATTTGCGGAAGAAAACAAAAGAGAAGATTAATAGAAATGATAAAGTGCAGCTTTAAACTGCACTTTTTTCATAATTGATATTCATGTGTATATAATATATTAGACAACCGTAGCAAGGTTGTCAATCGTTGACAAACAAGCGGTTATAAAGTATAATATTTCGATACGACAATAGGTCGAAAGGAGATTTATTAAATGACAGATTTTATGAACGAAGAAATGCTGTTAACTAAAGAGGGATATGACAAGATCGTAGCTGAGCATGAAGAACTGGTTTCTGTTAAAAGAGCGGAAGTCGCTGAAAGGATCAAGGAAGCTATCTCATATGGAGATATTTCCGAAAACGCAGAGTACGATTCAGCTAAAAACGAACAGGCTGAGCTGGAAGAAAGGATCTATACTCTTGAAAATATGATCCGTAAGGCTAAGATCGTACAGGAAGATGATGTTAAGGGAGACGTTGTAAATGTTGGCCTTAAGGTAAAGGTCAAGGACCTGGATATGGATTTTGAAGAAGAATTCTCTATCGTTGGAGCGACTGAATCAGACCCGTTCAACGGTAAGATATCAAATGAGTCTTCAGTAGGAAAAGCACTTATTGGCCACAAAGTTGGCGATAAGATAGCTGTAGAAGTGCCTGACGGTACTGTTAATTATGAAATCATTGAAATAATCAAATAAATAAATCAACTAAAGAAGAGAGGTGTTTTTATGCATTGGGCCGAAAGAATAGCTGACGAGATCATTAGAAAAAAACCCGACAAAGAACAATACGTATGTGCTGCCGGAATCAGCCCTTCCGGATCTATCCACATAGGTAACTTCAGAGACATTGCAACAGCACTGTTTGTTTGCAAAGCTCTCATAAAGAAAGGCAAAAAAGCCAAGCTTCTGTTCTCATGGGACGAATTCGACAGATTCCGTAAGGTTCCTAAGAACGTTCAGGATGTAGACCCTGAAGGTAAGTTCGAAGCATATATTGGACAGCCATATACATCAGTACCTAATCCATTCGATACAGAACATGAAAACTATGCTAAGTACTTCGAAGCTGAATTCATGGAACAGATGGAAAGATTCGGTATCGAAATGGACTATAGATATCAGACAGAAATGTACACATCAGGAAAGTACAAAGATGATGTCATTGAAGCCATCTCTAAGAGAAAAGAAATCTTCGATATCCTGGACAGCTTCAGAACTCAGGATGCAGAAGAGGGCGAACGTGATGCATACTTCCCTGTAAGCATTTTCTGCCCTGTATGCGGCAAGGACACAACTAAGATCAATTCCATTTCAGATGATAATACAGTAGCTGAATACGAATGTGAATGCGGACATACAGGAACATTTGACTTTAAGACAGACTTCAACTGCAAGCTTGCTTGGAAGGTTGACTGGCCAATGAGATGGAGATATGAAGGCGTTGACTTCGAACCTGCAGGTAAAGACCACGCATCTCCTGGCGGAAGCTATGACAACAGCGGGGTTATCAGCAAAAAGATCTTCAACTATGAAACTCCGACATACCAGGGATATGAATTTATCGGTATCAAGGGCGTGGCAGGCAAGATGTCCGGTTCATCAGGTCTCAATCTGACTCCGGGAACACTGCTGAACATCTACGAGCCTGAGATCATCCTGTGGCTGTACTCCAAGACAGACCCTAAGAAGGCATTTGATTTCTGCTTCGACGACGGCATCCTGCGTCAGTATTTCGAATTCGACAAGATGTACAATGATTACAAAGCAGGAAAGACTAATGAACATAACACATCTGTTATGGAATACTGTCTTATCGAAGGAAGAGAAATCAAAACTGTTCCAATGAGTCTTCTCGTTCAGCTGGGATCTATCGTAGACTTCAATGTTCCTATGATGGAAACAGTATTCGAAAAGATCGGAACACCGTATAAGTATGAAGATTTCGCACAGAGACTGGAACTGGCTAAGTACTGGCTGTACCAGTGTGCACCTGAATCAGCTAATAAACTGAGAGATTACAGAGATTTCGCTTTATACAATACATTCTCAGAAGAAGAAAAGAAAGAAATCGCATTGCTGTACGATTACATCGCTGCAGGTGAGTACGATCTCGATTCCCTGAACACTAAGCTGTATGACATCCCTAAGGAAGTCTTCGGATACGATGTAGAAAATCTGAAGCAGATCCAGGGACAGTTCTTCAAGAACGTGTACAAGCTTCTCATCAGCAAGGAGAGGGGTCCTAGACTCTATCTGTTCCTCTATGCTATCGATAGAGAAAGATTCATGCATCTGCTTGACTTCTCACATCCACAGACTGAAGAAGAATTGGCTATAATCAAGGCGGAAGCGGAAGCAGAAGCTGCAGCTAATGCTCCTAAGGTTAGAGAATATGGTGAACCTGATGAAGTTAAGCCTATCGTTGAACCTAATATCAACGTAGATCAGTTCTTTGCAATGGATCTGAGAGTATGTAAGATCATCAAGTGCCAGGAAATCAGAAAGGCGCACAGCAACTATAAGCTGACTCTCTTCGACGGTCTGAAGGAAAGAGTGATCGTTTCAAGCATCAAGGCTGATTACACTCCTGAAGAACTGATCGGCAAGAAGATCATCGTTGTTGCTAACCTGGAACCTGCAAGACTTACAGGCGTAACAAGCGAAGGTATGCTGCTGGCAGGAACTAACAATGCCTGCGGATGTCAGGTGATCTTCGTTGATGACATCGTTCCTGAAGGAACAAGGATCTGCTAGGAGAATAGATTAATGAATGATATTCAGATAAGAAGTCTTTTTAGAAAAACTGAAAAATATGCGGGCAGCGAGATAGTTGTTCGAGGCTGGATCAGAACGAATCGTGGATCAAACAAGTTCGGGTTCATTGAGCTCAATGACGGGACATTTTTCAAATCAGTTCAGGTAGTATATGAAGCTGATAATCTGGAAAACTTTGCGGAAATTTCCAAGGCGCCTATTGCAGCGGCACTCATGGTTAAGGGTGATTTCGTTCTTACTCCTGATGCAAAGCAGCCTTTTGAGATCAAGGCGAAAGAAGTCGTTATCGAAGCAAGTTCAGATGCTGATTACCCTCTTCAGAAGAAGAGACACAGCATGGAATTCTTGAGAGAAATAGCACACCTGAGACCTAGAAGTAATACTTTCTCTGCAGTATTCAGAGTAAGATCAGTTGTGGCTTATGCCATCCATAAGTTCTTCCAGGAAAGAAACTTCGTATATGCACATACTCCGATAATCACAGGAAGCGATGCTGAAGGTGCAGGCGAAATGTTCAGAGTGACTACCCTGCCTATGGATGAACTTCCGAGAACTGAAGACGGAGCTATCGATTACAGCAAGGACTTCTTCGGAAAAGAAGCCTCTCTGACAGTATCAGGACAGCTTGAAGCGGAAACTTTCGCACTGGCATTCAGGAATGTATATACATTCGGACCTACATTCCGTGCGGAAAACTCACATACAGCAAGACATGCATCCGAGTTCTGGATGATCGAGCCTGAAGTTGCATTTGCCGATCTTAACGATAATATGCAGCTGGCTGAAGATATGATAAAGTACATCATCAGCTATGTCCTTGAAAACTGTCCTGAAGAAATGGAATTCTTCAATAAGTTCATGGATAAGGGTCTTCTGGAAAGACTCAATAATCTTGTGAATGCAGACTTCGCCAGAGTGACATATACAGAAGCAGTTGAACTGCTTCAGAAGTCAGGTAAGAAGTTCGAATATCCTGTTCAGTGGGGCATCGATCTTCAGACGGAACATGAACGTTATCTGACAGAAGAAATATACAAGGCTCCTGTATTCGTAACAGACTATCCTAAAGACATAAAAGCGTTCTACATGCGTCTCAACGACGACGGTAAGACAGTTGCTGCATGCGACCTGCTTGTACCTGGTGTTGGTGAGATCATCGGCGGAAGCCAGAGAGAAGAACGTTACGATGTGCTCAAGGCAAGGATCGAAGAAATGGGTATGGATGAGAAAGATTACTGGTGGTACATGGATCTGCGTAAGTACGGCGGCGTAAAACATGCCGGATACGGACTTGGATTCGAACGTATCATAATGTATCTGACAGGAATGGAAAATATTAGAGACGTTCTGCCGTTCCCTAGAACGCCGGGAGTCGCGGAGTTTTGATGATTGACATGTTTTAAAGCATGTGATACTGTATTTATACAATTAAATCACTTCCATGTTCTGCTAGCAATAGCAGCGAAGAGGGAAGCCGGTGAGAATCCGGCACGGACCCGCCACTGTAATTCGGGAGTTTGAAATCAGGCCGCAAGGCAGCCACTGAGAAATCGGGAAGGTGATATCAGATGAAGATCGATAAGTCAGGAGACCTGCATGAGGAGACACTTGACAAGGTACCACGGGAAAATGGTATGGCGGTGATTCGCATAATACAGATAATACGGACTGTACATAATATAAGTACAGTCCATTTTTTATGGCTTATATTGATTTGATCGCAAGGAGGAAAAGAAAAATGAAAAAAGTATCAGTAGTTTTGATGGCACTTATTATGATGTTCGCTATGGCAGCATGTGGAGGCAGTTCAGATGCACCTGCAGGTGATGCTGCTATGATCGATGTAACTATCGAGATCGATTTTCCTGATGTTGACGGGCAGCCTGATGTAGAAGACTATAAGTTCCAGATCCCTGAAGGCTCAACTGCTCTTGATATGCTCAACTTATATGCAGAAGCAGAAGGTGTAGAAATCGTTATGTCCGATACAAGTGCTACAGCATACGTTACTTCTATCGGAGGCGTTGCTGAAACAGATGGTGCAGGCTGGGTATATGAAGTAGACGATGAAATGACACTCGATGCTGCTGATGAACATATCGTTAAGCAGGGTGCTGAGATCACATGGGAATATATGAGCTGGGATGAGATGGGAGACTAGGAACGGTAAACGATGAGTAACAGTACGTTTGCAACATATCACCCAATAATAAATTTCGGATTTTTCTGCGGAGTCATAGGCCTGGGGATATTTCTGATGCACCCCGTGTTTTTGGCAGTAGGAATGGCGGCATCACTTATCTACGCGCTGATGCTGGGAGGGAAAGGAACGCTTAAATTCTTTCTCAGCTTTATGCTGCCCGTGATCCTGTTGATAATAGTTATAAATCCTATTTTTAACAGCAGGGGAGATACGATACTTTTTTATCTTGGGAGTAATTACGTAACACTTGAAGCGTTGGCATACGGCATGTGCATCGCTTTCATGCTTGCATCGGTGATAATGTGGTTCTCATGTTATAACAACATAATGACCAGCGATAAATTCATCTATCTGTTCGGTCGTATCATGCCGGCAATATCCCTCATATTCTCGATGGTAATGCGCTTTGTACCAAACTATAAGATGCAGATCAAGAAGATCTCAGATGCGCAGAAATGCATAGGCAGAGATGTTTCCAACGGTACTGTGATGCAAAGGGCGCGTCACGGAGCGAAGATAATTTCCGTGATGTTTACCTGGGCTTTGGAAAATGCCATTGATACGGCAGATTCCATGAGATCGAGAGGCTATGGACTAAAAAACAGAAATACGTTTTCCATATATCGATTCGACAGGAGAGATGCAGCGGCAGGCATAGTGATGCTGGCAGCAGCTTGTGTAGTAATAGCGGGAGCAGCTTCAGGCAAATGCTCCATAGAATTTTATCCGAATATAGTTATGACTGAAATGGATGCCTTCGGGATAGCAGTATATGCGGCATATTTAGTGCTCTGCTTTTTCCCTATCGCTATAGAAGTAAAGGAGGTGCTGACATGGCGACTTATGCAGTCAAGAATCTGACCTTTACATATCCGGGGAAGACTGAACCGGCATTAAAAGATGTAACATTGAATATAGAGATGGGAGAATTCATAGCCGTATGCGGCCAGTCGGGATCGGGCAAAAGTACTCTGCTGAGAAACTTGAAACCTATCTTGGCACCTCACGGAGACAGACAGGGCGATATCTTGTTTTACGGAGAGCCGATAGAGAATATGAGCCAGCAGAGACAGGCGGCGAGGATCGGTTATGTGCTGCAGAATCCGGACAATCAGATCGTAACAGATAAAGTGTGGCATGAGCTGGCATTCGGTCTTGAAAGTCTTGGTCTCGATACTAAGACAATAAGACTGCGTGTTGCAGAAATGGCCAGCTTCTTCGGCATACAGAGCTGGTTCCACAAGGATGTCGATCAATTGTCCGGCGGACAGAGGCAGCTTTTGAACTTGGCAGCAGTAATGGTTATGCAGCCTGATGTGCTTATTCTCGACGAACCTACATCACAGCTGGATCCTATCGCTGCCGGAGATTTTCTTGAAACGGTGGGAAAAATAAACCGAGAACTTGGTACTACTGTAATAATCACGGAACACAGGCTGGAAGATGTGCTGCCGATGGCAGACAGAGCTATCGTGCTTGATAAGGGAAAGGTGATCGCAGATGATATACCGGCCAATGTAGGAGCCATATTGGCCAAGGGAAACCACCCTATGTTCATGGCCATGCCTACGCCTTTGCAGGCATATGCGATCCTTTATCAAGAAGGAATCGGCAAAAATCTTGCGTGTCCCGTAAATGTAAGGGAAGGGCGCAACTGGCTCACTGATCTTTTGCGCGGGGAAGAACTGGTTAAAATAAAACTCCCTGCTGACGAAGAAAAAGAGCCTGCTGAAGATCCTGTGATAGAAATGAAGGACGTATGGTTCAGATATGAAAGAAGTGAACCTGATGTAGTGAAGGATCTTTCTCTCAAGGTTTATCCGGGAGAAATGTTCTGTCTCGTAGGAGGCAACGGTACCGGTAAGACTACGACTCTGACGCTGGCAAGCGGTATCAGAAGACCTTATCGCGGCACCGTGAAGCTTAAGGGGAAAGCTATAGATAAATATAAAAAGAACGAGATGTTTGATGGAGTCCTGGGCGTATTGCCTCAAAATCCACAGAGCATCTTTGTTGAAAAGACGGTCAAAAAGGATCTTCTGGAAATCTTTGAAGGGCGTGATCTAAATGAGGAAGAAAAGTATGCAAAGGTCAGAGCTGCTGCTGAGATGGTTGAGATTGGTCATCTTTTAGACATGCATCCTTATGACCTTTCCGGGGGAGAACAGCAAAGGGCAGCTCTTGCTAAAGTCTTGCTTCTCGAGCCTGAAATACTGCTTCTCGATGAACCTACTAAGGGACTGGACAGCAGCTTTAAAGCAAAGCTTGCAGACGTGTTGAAAGGTCTTCAGGCAAAAGGCATGACGATCCTCATGGTATCTCATGATGTGGAGTTTTGTGCCAGATACGGCGATAGATGCGCCATGTTCTTTGACGGCAAGATCGTAACGACCAATGCTCCGAGATCATTCTTTTCGGGCAACAGTTTCTATACTACTGCAGCCAACAGGATGTCCAGGCACATATTTGAGAATGCAGTCAATGTGGATGATATCGTGGAGCTTGTGAGAGAAAACCTTGGCGGATGCAATGGGCACAATGGTGTTTCTGATGATGATAGCCCGATTGAAATGCGATCACAGAAAACCATAGAACCATTGAAAATCCAGCGCATAGAAGAATCGCCTATTGACGATAAAAGTCGAAATGCCGAACCTGAGATATCGTGTGAATATATAGAGTCGAAGAGAAGTCATAAGGCGATCTTTGATGCCGCTATGCTGCTTGCAGCAGTACTGACCATATGGGTGGGCTTCTTCAAGCTTCAAGGAGACCATTATTTAGCAGTGTGCATACTGTTGATAATTTATGCTATGGTTCCGTTCTTTGTAAGTTTTGAACAGAGACGGCCAAAGGCGCGAGAGATAGTCATACTTGCCGTGCTCATTGCGGTGGCGGTAGTTGGCAGAGCAGCATGCTTCATGCTGCCTAACTTCAGTCCTATGCTGGCGATCGTAGTGATATCTGCGGTGGCATTAGGTAAGGAATCCGGATTTTTGCTTGGTGCGATCTCTGTTCTGGTTTCGAACTTCTTGTTCGGTCAGGGACCGTGGACTCCATGGCAGATGATAGCAATGGCGATAGTAGGTTATTTAGCAGGCCTGATATTCCATAAGCACGCAAATAAGGTGAACAAGTATGTGCTGATCGTATTTGGTGCTGTAGCTACATTCTTCATATACAGCGGCATAGTAGATATCTGGTCTATATTCTTCATGATGCCTGAAGTGTCGTGGAAGAATGCTCTTATAGTATATGGGGCAGCTGTTCCTATGAACTTGATGCATACGGCATCTACAGTGATTTTCATATTCATTTTAGGAAAGCCGATTCTGGGTAAGCTTGAAAGAGTGAAAGAAAAGTACGGAATGGATGTCTATTCTGCTTAAGCAGATAGCAAGTCAAAACTTAATAATGTGAACGAGACAAATCGGAAGCCGGTGAAAATCCGGCACTGTGTCTCAGCAACCGTGAAATCAACGAAAAGATAAGCGTGACAGAATGATCTGTCCGCAGCCACTGAGGATCTGACCTTGGGAAGGCATCTTAGTAGGTACGTGAAGTTTATCGAAGCAACTTCATGAGAAAGATAAAGTCGGTAGACCTGGCTCGTTCGAAAGGAAGTCTTCTGAGATAGGACGCCGACGGATATGTTTGATCTATATAACAAATATAAGCGATGCTTGTATTTGTTATGTTGAGTCATATATTAAGCGGCCGCATCTTTTGAAGATGCGGTTTTTCATATTTTTGAGAAGTTTAACTAAAAAGGAAGGACGTGACATGAACGAAAAGAAAATGAGAAAACGAAATTTTACATTCGCTGCATTATTGCTGATCATGGTATTTGCCCTTTGCATGACGCTCATATCGTGCGGAGGAAGTGAAACCGATGATGTCGCCAAAAACGAGGTAAAGGCGGAACAGACTGCAGAGGGCAATGCCGACAGCAAAGACACAAAAAACGAGCAAGATGAAGAAGCGGCAGTAAAGAAGGAGGATAAGAAAGAAACTGCTCAAAAAACAGAAAGTCAGAAAACAACACAGAAGTCTGAGCAAGCAACTCAAAAAGAAACTCAAAAGCCTACTCAAGCAAAGCAGGTTTGTTATATCTCCATAGAAGGATATTGCAGCGGTAAGGAGATAAGCTTGCAGGGCGGCGATACGGCTTACAGTGTGCTTTGCAGATCGGGTGCCAGTGTATCAGGCTCAGGTAATTATATAAAAGGTATAAATGGGCGATTTGAATTCGATGAGGGCCCTACCAGCGGATGGGTATATTACGTCAATGGAAGCAAACCATCTGTAGGATGTGGAAGCTGCTCGATAAAGGCAGGGGACAGCATCAAATGGGATTATGTGACTAGCTATTGATGGGTAATTTGATAAGCATAAAATGAAAGGAGAACATATATGAAAAAACGTATTTTTACATGGCTTGCTGCTTTCGTAGTGGCATTGACCATGGTGATGGGAGGAAGCCAGACAGTGTTTGCTGCAGGAAACACAGGTTATCTGGATTGGTCATGGCAGCCGCCGACTAAATCCCACGAATGGGGCACTTACGGTATAACTTCGCCTGCCCATAAAGGGACTTTTGCGTATGTCGTATCGTATGACACTATTTACAAGATAAAGGATAGCAGCGGTCAAATGATAGACTCTGCTGACCTTGGAGGTAATGTTATGTGGAGCAAGCACGCGCCTACTATTGCAGGAAGCAAGATTTTCGTTCCACTGGCAGATTCTAAAATCGCAGTGTTAGACATCAGCAATACTAATTCTATTGAGCTGATCAAGACCATAACTTATGCAGAAGGACAGAAAGATTATCAGAGTAATGTGCGCGCTTTTTATGACAAGGACAGTAATGCTGTATATCTTGGATCATGGGGCGGTACTAAGCTCGGCACGTATGTAAAGATAGATGTTAATACTTATGAAGTTACAAAGATCGCTGATGGCAGAGGGTTCTACTATGCAGGTGCTGCAGCGGTAGGAGACTATATCGTGTTCGGCTCAGAAGCTGTTGGTGATGATGCCGTGCTTTATGCGTATAACAAGGTGAACGGTAAGACTACAAGTAAGACTATAGCAGGATCTGGATCTATAAGGGCATCGGTAGTGGCAGATAACGGCACATGTTATTTCGTATCAAATAATGGCAATCTCTATAGTGCAGTCATAGATGCTGATGGCAATATAAGTGAAACTCTTATTGCTGATGTAGGATATGCATCAACTTGTACTCCGCTTGTTTATGATGGTTATCTGTATGTTGGATATCAAGTAAGTGAAGGCTTTGATTCAAAGGGCGGCGTAAAAGCATTTGATCTGGCAAATATCACGGCCGAACCTAAAACTTTCGCTGATGTGCCCGGCCCTGTAGCAACGCTGTACCATCCTGCCAACAGACCATCAGACAAGGCTGTATATGCTACATATAACAATATGCCGGGCGGAATATGGGATGTTACTAACGGACAGGCATATTTCACACCGGAGGGAGATATGGAACAGTACTGTATGTCAACAATAGTTGATACTGCTCAGAGAATGTTCTATATGAATGACAGCGGCAATCTTATGGCAGTCAAGAATACAAGCTCAAGCACAGCTGCCATGTATAAGGTGACTGCATCTGCAGGCGAAGGCGGTAAGGTTAGCCCTAGCTTTGTGAACGTTAAAGAAAACGGAACAGCAACTTTCTATTTTAATGCTGAACCGGGATATAAGGTAGCGTCGATAAAGGTGAACGGAGCTGAACAGGAACTTAGTTCAGGCGTTGTAAGTTCGTTCGCAGTGAAGAAAGTGGCTAAAGATACTAAAGTGGAAGTTGAGTTCAAAAAAGCTGTAGTGGCTGAAAAGGCTATTGAAGTTTCCGTACAGCAGGGAAATAAATTCTGTTTAGCACATGAAAAACTCAACGTTAAGTCTGATCTGGCAGAAACTAAGGGCTATACCGATGCAGTGGATATAGAAACAGTATCTGCGCTTGACGCACTTGTAGCAGCTCATATCCACGTATACGGAAATGATGCAGATCTCAGTCCGTATCTTACTATGTCAGGCGGAAATCCATCCGTAGTGATGGGGTACAAAGGGCCTGCTTACTCTTCAGGTTTCGCAGTAAATGAAAACTATGCAGCTGATGCAAAGGGCACAGGGTATAATGTGAACCAGGCACCGCTCGCCGCAGGAGACAGAGTGGATTTCTTCTGGTATGAAGATGCGAACTATATGGATACTGTAACAGCCTTTGCTGATAAAGATGGGAAGATATTTTCAAAAACAGTGAAGGAAGGCGAAAACCTTGAACTCACTATGGTCGGTTATCCGATCATGTATTACGGATGGATGCCTGAAGGACCTATAGCAGGAGCAGAAATCGTTGCACTGGAAAAGCAGGCTGACGGAAGCTATGTGACAGGCGATGCTTTGAAAGACAATGAAGGGGATGCCTTAGTAACAGATACTGAAGGTAAAGCAACTATCAAGCTTGAGCCGGGGAAATATTATCTTACTTTAGACAAGGGTGAATATTCTTCTAAAATCATAATGCCTTGGCTGGAAGTGACAGTTGAATGCGATCCGCATGACTTTGAAAACGGAGTTTGCAAGGACTGTGGAGAACTGCAAGTTATAGAAGATACTCAGATCGTTAAAGAAACACTTAGCGCTGTTCCGGAGGAATTGAGCGGCAAGTTCAATGATGTAGATGCGTTAAAGGCAGAGCTTATCAGTCGTGTGATCGCTGTCTCAGGATATTCGGCAGAAAATACTGAATTCTATGATGTGAAGCTGCAGTTCAAATATGATGGTAAGTGGATCGATGCTACGGAAGCAAATTTCCCTAAAGAAGGAATAACTGTTGAGTTTTCTTATCCGGATGGAACGGATAGTGAAACTCATGACTTTGCTATCAGCCATATGTTTACTGTGACATCCGATCGTCTCGGAACTGTTGCGGGTGAAACAGAGCAGCCTGAAGTAACTGAGACAGAAACCGGTCTCGAGGCAACTTTCAACGGTCTTTCACCTGTATCCATCTCATGGACAGAAACTGCAGCCGATGATGGTGCGGGAGTAGGAGCCGGAAACGATGGACAAGTAAATGATGAGTCCGATAATGAACCTAAAGAAAAAGCAGAAGAAGCAACAGATACAGGAGACGACTTCAACGCGTTACTGTTTGGCATTATAGCACTTACAGCATTTGCAGCGGCAGCAGCGACAGTATTCTACAGAAGAAAAACAAACTAATGAATTATCTGTAAATAGAACATGTAGTTCAAATGAAAACCTATGAAATAGCGAGCCTTTTGCAATTTTTGTAAAAGGCTTGTTTTATAACGAAGTTTCAAAAAGCCTACCGATGATGGCAAAGCAGCGAAGCTGGCTTTTTATAGCAAACTAGTACAGCAATAGTGCCTGCCTACGCCTTGACAACGTTTTGCAGACAGTGTTAAAATATAGTCAAATTGGGTTAATATTAAGATCATTACGCAGCTTAATGATTTTAATAATTTCGCAAGAATAAAAAAAGAAAGAATAGTTAAAAGAAAAAAGGAGATTGATAAACATGACTGTTCAGAACAAAATCGAAAGAGCAAGAAAAGCAGTAGCTGAAATCAGCAATTACACTCAGGAACAGGTTGACAAGCTGGTATACGAAGGTGCTAAGATCATCTACAAGAACGCAGAACCTTTAGCAAGACTGGCAGTTGACGAAACAGGCCTCGGCAGCTACGAAGACAAAATCTGCAAGAACACTGATACTCCAACAGCTTTCTGGGATTACCTGAAAGATAAGAGATCAGTTGGTATCATCAACGAAGATCCATCACAGGGTCTGATCGAAGCTGCACACCCAATCGGAGTTATCGGTGCTATCACACCTGCAACTAACCCTACAGTAACTCCACTCGGAAACTTCATGCACGCAGTTAAGGGTAAGAACGCTGTAATCATCTCACCTGCTCCACGTGCAGAAAAGACTTCAACTGAAACTGTAAACCTGATCAGACAGGCTCTGAAGGCTTGTGGCGCTCCAGAAGACCTCGTTCAGATCATCAATGACGTAACTATCGAAAAGTCACAGGAACTGATGGCTAACTGCGACCTCGTTATCGCTACAGGCGGTGCTGGACTGACTAAGGCTGCTTACTCATCCGGAACTCCTGCTTACGGCGTAGGCCCAGGAAACCCTCCAGCAATCCTTGACAGAGGATATGACCTGAAGGACGCTGCAGAAAAGTCAATCGTAGCAGTATGCTCAGACAACGGTATCCTGTGTGACGGTGACAACCTGCTTCTGTACCCAGAAGAAGTTGAAGCTGATTTCTTCGCAGAACTGAAGACAGCTGGCGCTGTTATCTTCGAAGACGCTGCTGACGTTGCTAAGTTCAGAGACGCTCTGTTCGAAGACGGACACATCAACTCAGGTCTGGTTGGTAAGGACGTTGACGTTATCGCTGAAGCTGCTGGATTCGCAGTACCAGAAGGAACTAAGGTTGTTGGTCTGAAGGTTGACGCTATCGGAGCTGCTGACGTTCTTTGTAAGGAAATCATGGGACCTGTAGTGATCCTGAAGAGCTATGACACATTCGAAAACGCTGTTGAAATGGCAGTAAGAAACATGGAAGAAGCTGGCGGAACTGGACATACAGCTGGTCTGTTCACAAACGACGAAGAACATGTTCTGTATGCCGGAGCTAGAATCCCAGTTGCAAGAATGCTGATCAACCAGCCTACACCAGATGCATGGGGTCCATCATCAAACGCTCTGTCACCTGCTGTATCAGAAGGTTGCGGAACTTGGGGTAACAACATCCTGGCTGGAAACGTTGACTACATCCACATGGTAAACGTTTGCAAGATCGTTAAGCCTCTGGACATCGAACTTCCTGACGGAGCAGTTCTGTTCGCTGACTAATTACAGTCAATACAGATAACTTAAAAAATCATCATTGAGTTATGTATGAAAGACGGACAATTTTATTGTCCGTCTTTTTAAAGGAGATGTTAGTTTATGACTGCAGATGTTAGATACAGTCAGATCTACTTTGTGAATATAATAGTGGAAAATGATTGGGGATATCACCTTGAATCACTGTGGTATGGATCAGATTCAAAGAATCTGGCGCTTATGATCATGGATGTCATGAATTCATGGTATGAACCCAATAAAGATGTTCTCGGGCAAAGCATCAGAGATTTTCATGAGAAGCTGGAAAAGGCGGCAGACGAAGAGAATCCTGTTCCGCTTTCATTCAAAGAACTGAACGGTGAGATATTTCATGAAAACGGACTTAAGATGACGATCGAAGCTACGAATAACCTCGCAGAGATGTACGCTTTCGTATTCAATGAATCCTTTGAGATCTTCGCTGTAAACGGAGAAAAAGCTGAAGATTTTAACAGCGTTGCAGAGTATGTAGATTACATCGAAAACGATTGCAAGGCCGATGAAATGATAGTGGCAGCATTAAGATCAAAGGATGAAAATGATATAGCCGCGGCACTGTACAGGATAGATGTTAAATACAATTACTCGGGACGTCACTATATACCTCAGGGCCCTAGAAATTAAATGGATTTCAAACTAATCCATTGACAGTAAAGGAACGAGGGTGTATTATAAATATGTACGTAAAAAGCGTTGTACATACAAAATACAGCGTAAAAATTATAAAATTTAATTTCTTAAAAATTTAGGAGGATGATTAAAATGGCAGCTATTAAGACAGTTTTAGAATGCATCATGGAAAGAGAAAACAACCCTAAGATGATCGGTTCATACGTAAACCTGAAGGCAAGAATGTCAGCTGGCGATGCTCACTATGCTGGTGAACTCGTAGAAGGCGCACACATCGTAACTGCATGGGGAGACGTTGGTACAGAACTGGCTATCAGACTTCACGGTGACGAATCACTGTTCGTAGGATACGAAGAAGTTAGATACACTGCTCCAGTATTCGCAGGCGACTGGATGGAATACGGCGGATACATCGAAAAGGTTGGTAACACTTCATTCAAGTGCAAGTTCTTCGCTTACAAGTGGATGAGAGATTCAAAGGATGAAAACGGCAACGTAATCAACGGATCAGGCGCTGAAATGATCAACCCACCTGAACTGGCTGCATACGGAACTGGTACTCTGATGGTTAAGAAAGAACTGCAGAGACCTGAATTTGCTGACCCTGATTTCGTAGCTGACGCAAAAGCTTACAGAGAAGCAAACAAATAAGATCGAGTTTCCGGTGTGAAACATTCTTAGACTTGATTATGAAGACGGACGATTTATCGTCCGTCTTTTTTCATGTAGCTGTAATTCTTTGAAGTATGGTGAAAAACCTCAAAAACTGCCCTTTGCGAGGAATTAAATATGTTGCTATGCCATAATTAGAATGATATAATGGTGATATCTTTAGGAAATATTTTAGGAGGTCTTAATTAGATGAAAGGCTATAAGAGCGAAAACATTAGAAACATTGCACTTGTAGGACATGGCGGCAGCGGTAAAACTACATTTTTAGAAGCTGCTCTGTTGGCTACAGGAGCTATCAGCAGACTTGGTAAGGTAGAAGACGGAAATACAGTATCTGACTATGATAAGATGGAAATCGAAAAGGGATATTCCATCAGTACATCTGTAATACCGGTTGAATATAACAAAGTAAAGATCAACTTCGTTGACACTCCGGGATTCTTTGACTTCGTTGGAGAAGTAAACTCAGCAATGAGAGCAGTAGAAGCTGCAGCTATCGTAGTTGACGCATCAGCTGGTATCCAGGTTGGTACAGAAAAAGCTTGGAACTCATGCAAGCAGTTTGGAATTCCTAAGTTCTTCCTCATCAACAAGACTGACAAAGAAAACGTTGATGTAGAATCACTGATCGAAGAACTGAAAGATAAGTTCGGAAGCTCAGTAGTAACTCTTGATGACAGAGAAGCTCTGGAAGAAGAAGTTGCAGGAACTGACGAAGAACTGATGGACATCTATCTGGAAACTATGGAACTGACAGACGAACAGTTTGCTCTCGGTCTCAGCAAGGGTATCGGCAGCGGAGCTATCGTTCCTGTATTCGCTTGCTCAGCTATCACAGGCGAAGGCGTTAAAGAAGCTCTGGAGCAGTTCGTAAGCTACGTTCCTAAGGCAACAGACCATGAAGCTTACGCTGCTAAGAACGACTCAGACGAAGATATCGAAGTAGTAGTAGATGCAGCAGGCAAACCTGCAGCATTCGTATTCAAGACAATCGCTGACCCATTCCTGGGCAAGATTTCACTGGCTAAGGTGATCTCAGGTACATTAAAGGCAGGTCAGGAAGTATATAATGCCAGAGCAGAAAAGGCTGAAAAGCTGGGCGCTATGTTCTTCATGAGAGGTAAACAGCATGAAGATGCTGCTGCAGTAGAAGCAGGCGACATCGTTGCTATCGCTAAGCTGCAGTACACTAAGACAGGTGACACTCTCTGCGAAAAGGCTAACATCGTTAAGTTCCCTGAAGTTGAATTCCCTAAACCATCACTGTATCAGGCAGTAGAACCTGCTAAGAAGGGTGATGACGAAAAGGTTGGTTCAGGTCTCCATAAGCTGATGGAAGAAGACCCATCATTCGTTCTTGAAAGAAACGTTGAAACTCACCAGACTCTGCTGGGCGGACAGGGCGAGATTCAGCTGAACATCATCAAAGATAAGCTTAAGGATAAGTTCGGTGTTGACGTTGTTCAGATTCCTCAGAAGATCGCTTACAGAGAAACTATCAAGGGTAACGCTGACGTTCAGGGTAAACATAAGAAACAGTCAGGCGGTGCAGGACAGTACGGTGACGTTCATATCAGATTCTCACCTGCTCAGGAAGACTTCGAATTCTCAGAAGAACTGTTCGGCGGATCAATTCCTAAGAACTACGTTCCTGCGGTAGAAAAGGGACTGAGAGAATCCATGGAAAAGGGTCCTCTCGCAGGATGCAGAGTAGTTAACATCAAGGCAGTTCTCTACGATGGATCATACCACGATGTAGACTCCAACGAAATGGCATTCAAGATCGCTGCTTCACTGGCATTCAAGAAGGGTATCGCAGAAGCTAAGCCTTGCCTGCTGGAACCTGTAATGAAGCTGGAAATCGTTGTTCCTGACGAATACATGGGCGACGTAATGGGCGATATGAACAAGAGAAGAGGCAAGATCCTCGGTATGGAACCACTGGCAGGCGGCGGACAGAAGCTGATGGCAGAAGCTCCACAGGTTGAACTCTTCGACTATGCTATCATCCTCAGATCCATGACTCAGGCTAGAGGCGCATTTACTATGGAATTCGAAAGATATGAAGAAGTTCCTGCTCAGATGGCTCAGAAGATCATCGCTGAATATCAGGCAGAACAGGAAGCTAAATAAGCCGAAAGACAAACTAAACAGAACATATCAGAAGACGGACTTTGCGGTCCGTCTTTTTTCTTGTATTAAAGACGGCAACAACCACTTGCATTTTGATCATTGATAGGGTATATTATAAAAAAAGAACAAATGTTTGCAAAGGAGCAAGTATGGCTAAAAAGGCTAAAACAGTATTCATGTGTCAGGAATGCGGATATGAAAGTCCTAAGTGGATGGGTCAATGTATCTGCGGTGCATGGAACTCAATGGTAGAAGAAAAGGTCGTTGAGATAGACGAGAAGGATAAAAGACGCAGGACATCTATAGGTGCAAAGGGCACAGCCGGTGGCGGTCTCGGTGCTTCAGGCATAGCGGAAGGCGTGCGCGCAGGTCGCCCTGCCAAGCTGTCTCAGATCGATTCCGGAGAAAAAGAACGTATCGATACAGGTATCGGCGAGCTGAACAGAGTGCTGGGCGGAGGCCTCGTTCCCGGATCGTTGACGCTTATATCGGGTGAACCCGGAATCGGCAAATCCACCATTATCATACAGGCGGCAGCCAATATAGCGGCGACACAGGGAACGGTTCTCTATGTCTCGGGCGAAGAATCAGAAGAGCAGATCAAGATGAGGGCTGACAGGGTGTGCAGGCAGCTGCCTGATAGTTTGTTCATATTAGCTGAAACCAATATGGAGAATATAGATGCTGTATGTCAGCAGATAAAGCCGGCATTCCTTATAATAGACTCGATCCAGACTATGTACAGTGCAGAACTGGACTCTGCACCGGGAAGTGTATCTCAGGTACGTGCCTGCGGCAATGATCTTATGAGAATAGGAAAGATGCACAACATACCTATCTTTATCGTAGCCCATGTTACTAAGAACGGTGATCTGGCAGGTCCGAGAATAGTAGAACATATGGTAGACTGTGTGCTTAGCTTTACAGGAGACAGAAGCCATGAGATGAGGATACTCAGAGCTCAGAAAAACAGGTTTGGCACCACCAGTGAGATAGGTGCATTTGAGATGGCAGAAGAAGGTCTTATTGAGATCGAGAATCTTTCGGGAACACTTCTTGAGGAAATGGGAACGGGAAGTGAAGGCGCAGTCGCCACAGCCGTTTACGAAGGGACCAGACCTCTCGTTCTGGAGGTGCAGGCGCTCACCTCGCCGACGAATATCGGATTTGCGAGAAGAACATCGATAGGTGTCGAAAACTCCCGTCTAAACATGATTTTAGCCGTTCTGGAGAAGAAGATGGGGCTCAAGTTCATCGATCAGGATGTATATGTCAATATCGTTGGAGGTCTTAGACCTGAGGGAACATATACCGACCTGGCAGTTGCTATGGCTGTGTACTCGTCATACAGAGGCAAGCCTCTTGGAAGCAATACGGTCGTACTTGGAGAAATCGGACTGACAGGTGATCTAAGAGCTGTTCAGAACGGTGAGAAAATACTTAAAGAAGCCGTCAAGCTGGGTTTTGAACGAATAGTGCTTCCGGTGAAAAATGCGGACAGATTGAAGAAAGTTGTGGCGGATGTCAATGCATCGAGGAAAGACGCAGGTTCAAGGCCTGTCAAAGTTATCGGCATGAAGAATATAGCGGAGATGAGAAATTTGTTCGAATAGAAAGAACCATATAAAAGATATAAATGAATATTGCATATTAAAATAGGATGTGTCGATCTGACACATCCTATTGATTTTTTGCTTATGTACTTCTTATCTGTTAGATAACATTTCAAAGAGATCTTTGAATGTCATTGTAGGATCATCGAATGCGTTCTGCATCACATATGCTCCGAGGCCGAGAGTGGCAACTACGATAAGAAATATAAATGCTATAGTTCCGGTGAATCTACCCATCTTAGAATAACCATGATCCAGCGAACAGGATTACGCCGATAGCAGCGAAGATGTAAGCGCCGATTCTCCATCTCTTGTACTGAGCATCAAGAGCAGCCTTTTCTTCAGCAGTAGGTTCTACTGTAGCCAGAGCCAGAGCTTCGAGGTCGATAGCTTCCTGAGGGATAGGTCTCTTTCTTACATACAGTACATAGTACAGGATAGCGATTACGTCCCAACCGATGTTGAACCAGATAGCAACTGGGTCATAAGCCAGGATCAGCAGAATAGCAAATGCGATGATTGAGAACCAACCGCCGAATGTGCCGGCAGGACATCTCCAAGGTCTGTGGAGATCAGGTTCCTTCTTACGCAGTGCCAGGAATGACCAGAATCCGATGATGTAAGCCTGGATCTGGTTGTAAGCGCACATCATAGCAACGATCTTGATTGATCCAGTCAGGATGAAGAAGATTCCGAGAACGCCGCACAGTACAACTGCTCTGTGAGGGCTCTTGTGCTTAGGATGTACAGCACCGAAGTACTTAGGGAAGTTGCCGTCCTGAGCCATGATGTACATGTAACGAGCAGGACCAGCGATACAAGGGTTCATTGTTGAGAAGTCACCACCGAGAGTGATACCCAGACACAGGATGATCAGTGGCAGACCAACGATACCTGCATACTGCATAGCTTCTGCATAAGGAGCAGCTGCTGTGTAGAGGTCAGGAATGTTTTCTGCTGGAGTCAGTGCGCACAGGAACCACTGGAATAACAGGTTAACTGCCAGTACGCAGAAAGGTGAGATCAGCAGAGCTCTAGGAATAGTGATCTGAGGGAACTTAACTTCTGAACCCATACCTACGATTGTTTCGTATCCGAAGAAGCACCACAGTACGAGCAGAACTGCCTGAGCGAATGCGTTAACGCCTGCAGGGATACCAACGCCTGCAACCATTTCAGTTACGCCTGAGAAATCAGCCTTAGCGATTACTGTAGCGAACCATACCAGTGAGCATGCCCAGAAGAAGAACATGAAGAAGTTCTGAGTCTTACCGTTCATTTCGATACCTCTGTATGAGATAACTGTGAACAGGATGAACAGACCGATTGCCGGCAGAGTCTTCCACAGGAAGATGTCGGCAGGAACTGCGCCGTTGAAGAAGTCGAACAGTGAGTAGTCACCGTTGTCAACAGGAACGTTGCAGCCCAGTGCGTTCAGCAGTCTTACGAAGTAGTTTGAGAAAGCCATAGCTTCTGATGCACCGATACCAACCTGAGCCAGAGTGTAGTTCCAGCTTTCGAATACCGCTACAGGATAGTTGATAGCTCTCTTAGCGAATGAATAAGTACCACCGGCGAGTGGCAGTGCAGCACCCAGTTCACCGTACATTGCGCATGGGAACAGGATCAGTACGAATGCGATCAGTGATGCGATGATTACTGTACCACCCATCAGACCTACGATCTGTGAACCAACTGTGAACAGACCTACGCCGATTACAGCTCCGGCTGTAATAGTAACGCATTCTGCGAGGCCCAAAGATCTGCTCAGAGATTGAGCTTGTACTTTGTTTTCCATAAGAAAAACCTCCTTAAAATAGTGAAAATAATTAAGATATAAAATAAATATAAACTTTGACCATTTATAATTATTTCCTATTGTTGCATCTTTCTCTGTTTCCAGCTCTTGAGGAACGGGAACATGAATACGATGGTAGGGATGTTGAATGTGAGCCACATCCTCAGACAAAAATTGATAAGGCCGACATGTTCTCCCGGACCTACTACGAAGAACGGTCTTACTGCCATGATAGTAGCAGCTATGAGGCATAATCCCGGAAGTACCAGTCCCATATATACATTTGGTCTGTCGCACATATATTTCTGCAGAGTCACTACAATAAATATAGCGACTAACGCTGCTGGAAATATCAATATCATTTTATCGGGATCCATACCCATTACTGCCTGCATGATTTCCTCTTTTCTATATGAAAATATTCGCGAAATTTTCTAAAAATTATGTAAAAAATATCCATTTTCTTACCAATTTAATTTTACACTTTTAGCCATATATTTGACTAGGAAAAAACGGAAGTTGACAGGGGAAATATCAGGTATTATTATGAAAGTGAGATAAAAGCATGTTCCGATTTATACTATTCGGAGGGAACGAATGTCGTTTGTAATAAGCAGTAAACAACATCTGGCTCCTACGGAAGATAGGATCCAATACGAGCCTATGATGTTCGAAGTTGAGGGGGTGTCATTCAATAGACTGGATATCTCATTCGGACATCCGCTTTATACTGCTGCTATAGATATGTATTATATTACTCTCGATGAAGGACACAGTGAAGGACGATATATTCCTATAGTTCCGGACGGATGCATGGCACTCGTGTTCAAGGGGAATAAAATCGATGATGAACCTTCGGAAGGATTCCTTTGCGGAGCTATAGATGAAATCAAAAAAATACTTATTGCACCTGAAGATTACTATGTTTTCATCAGGTTCATGCCGGGTACGGGATATTCGCTGATAAAGAACGGAAAAAATGCGGGAAGCATTGCAAATACAGCGGTTCCGATCCGCGGCGGTGTGATGGGCGAAGAACAGATGCTGCCTGTTTTGGAAAGAGATATCAAGCTGGAAGAAAGGGCTGGACTGATCTCTAAAATAGTAAGAGTCAATCTTCAGAATGAGCATGAACGATACATAGTCAAGTATTGTACCGAAAGGATATTCCAGACGCAGGGGAATGTCAGGGTGGAAGAACTTGCTTATGAAACAGGATTCACTTCCAGACATATCGGTAAACTATTCGAAAAATGCATAGGTGTTTCGCCTAAACTTTATTCGCAGATCATAAAGCTCCAGACCTCTATGGAGAAAATAATAGAAAACAATGATAAAAAGCTTATCGAGATAGCTTTGGACAGCGGCTTTTTCGACCACGCTCATATGAACAGGATGTATAAGAAGCTTATCGGGATCTCTTCGGGAGAATTCAAAAAAAATATGTTTTCAAAGGTAGACTATACTTTGATAGATGATTACATTTCCGTCGATGAAACATGACGAGGGGAGGAAAGGAAATGGCAAAGAAAAAGTATTACATTGGTCTTGACCAGGGTACTACAGGTACTACGACTCTGCTTCTTGACGAAAACTGGAACACTATCGCCAGAGGCTACAAGGAACATACCCAGTATTACCCTAAACCGGGCTGGGTAGAACATGATCCTATCGAATTGTGGCAGAGAGTTACAGAGTCCATGAACATGGCTCTCCAGCTGGGAGGAGTATCAGCAGATCAGGTTGCATGCATCGGTATCGACAACCAGGGTGAAACCTGCATGCTTTGGGACAAGATCACAGGAGTGCCTGTCTACAATGCTATCGTATGGCAGGACAGAAGAATGGCAAGATATGCCGATGAACTTACTAAGGAATACGGAGAATTGATCCGCGAGAAGACAGGTCTGATGGCAGACTCATACTTCAGCGGACCTAAGATGAAGTGGATCATAGATAACGTAGACGGTGTTAAAGAAAAGATCAACGAAGGCCGTATCTTAGCGGGAACGCTTGACTCATGGCTCATCTGGAAGATGACTCATGGTAAAGTGCACGTAACTGACTGTTCAACAGCATCAAGAACTATGATGTTCAACATCCATACAGGCAAATGGGATCAGGACATCCTGGATATCCTGGGAGTACCTGCCAGCATCCTGCCTGAGATCTGTGACAGTGCACAGATCTACGGATATACAGATCCGCTGGATTTCATCGGAGCTAAAGTTCCGATCTCAGGTTCCGTAGTTGACCAGCAGGCAGCACTTTTCGGCCAGGCATGTTTCTCGCCGGGAACTATCAAGTGTACATACGGAACAGGATGCTTCATGCTGATGAACACAGGTAAGAAAGCTGTTTACTCTAAGAACGGACTTCTTACTACAGTCGCTTGGAGACTTAACAAAGAAATGTCATTCGCTCTCGACGGCGGTATATATATCACCGGTGCTGCTACACAGTGGCTGAGAGACGGGATCAAAATCATAGATAATGCGGCACAGACAGAAATGATGGCTTACAATGCCGGAAATAACGGCGGAGTTTACTTCGTTCCTGCATTCTCAGGTCTGGCTGCACCTCACTGGGATTCCTATGCTAGAGGAACTATGGTAGGTATCACAGGAGGCACTACAAGAGAGCATATCGTAAGAGCGACTCTCGAATCGACTGCATATCAGGTAAAGGATAACCTGGATGTTATGAATCTGGACGCAAGCATGCCGATCACTATCTTAAGAGCAGACGGCGGTGCTACAGCCAACAACTTCCTGATGCAGTTCCAGTCCGACCTTATCGGAATCCCTGTAGACGTTCCTGTTATCAAGGATACTACAGCACTGGGAGCAGCTCAGCTGGCAGCTCTCGGAGCAGGTGAATTCGACAACATCGCACAGCTGGAAGGCAACTGGAAGCTGGCTAAGAGATACGAGCCTAAGATGAGCGTAGACGAAAGAGAAACGCTTCTCTATAACTGGCACAGAGCTGTAGAAAGAGCTAAGAACTGGTCAGAAGAGTAATGCAAAGCGCAGTCTGCGCATTTGCAAAGTTAATGGTATATAATTAAACTTTTTAAATCGAAAGGAAGAAAAAAATGAGCGCACCTAAATTATTCAGCCCGGGCCCAATCATGGTAAAGGAAAACGTTAGAGCAGCACTGGCTCACTATGACATCTGCCACAGAGGAGCAGAATTTGAAGAACTGTTTGCAAGAGCTACAGAAAAGATCAATAAGCTGTTCAAGGCAGACGATTCATACAGATCAGTGATCATCTCCGGATCCGGAACATCATCAAACGAAACAGTACTTTCATCCATCTTTAATGAAGGTGAAAAAGTAATGCTGATCAGAAACGGCGTTTTCGGTGAAAGACTTCTCGAAATCATCCAGAAGTATGAAATTCCGCTGGTTGACTGCGAATTCGAATGGGGCGAATACCCATCAATCGAAAAGATCGAAGAAATGCTGGCAGCTAATCCTGAAGTTAAGACAGTTGCTATGGTATTCCACGAAACTTCAACAGGTATGGTAAACCCTGTTAAGGCTGTTGGTGAAGTTGCTAAGAAATATAACAAGTGGTTCTTCGTTGACTGCGTATCAGCGGCAGCAGGAGAACTGATCGACGTAGTAGATATGAACATCACATTCGCTACATCAGTAGGCGGCAAGTGCCTGGGCGCATACCCTGGTTCAGCTTACATCTGCGGTAAGAGAGAAGCTTATGAAACTCTGACTCCTGCAATGGGCAAGAACGTTTATCTGAACCTGGCTAAGCACTATGCAGCAGCAGAAAAGAACAACCAGACTCCTAACACTCCTAACGTTAACCTGTTCTGGGCACTGGACGTTGCTCTTGATAACGCTCTGGCTGACGGCGGTGTTGAAGCAAGGGTTGCAAGATATAAGGAATGTGCAGGCATCCTGAGAAAAGGAATGCAGGATATGGGTCTGAAACTCCTGCTGGATGACGAAGAAAAGATGGCAAACACAGTAACATCAGTATTCCTGCCTGAAGGAAGAGACCTGAAGCAGTTCCTGGTTGATCTGGAAGCTAAGGGATATGTAGTATACAGCGGTAAGGGCAAGTATGAAGAAATGGGAATGTTCCAGGTAGCTAACATGGGTGAAATCTATCCTGAAGATTGCTACGAATTCCTCGAAGTACTGAAGACAGTTATCGCATAAATAAAAAACAGCCGCATCGCGGCTGTTATGGATCAGCTATGACGAACAATTGATCATAGATACTCCCCTCGAAAGAGTCCATGCGTATTTGGTGCATGGACTCTTTTCACATTTATTTACCTGTTTTTACATATGGCAGTTCGAACCAGAAAGTGGTTCCTTTACCTTCTGTACTTTCTACCCCGAAATCCACTTTGTGGAGAGTGAGGATCTCTTTTACGATGCTGAGACCCAGACCGCTTCCTTCTGCAGGACGGGCCATGTTGGAGCTGGCTCTGTAATATCTTTCCCATACATGATCAAGCTCTTCGGCTGCGATGCCTATGCCGTGGTCTTCGATCTTACACAGTACTACACGACCTTTTCTCTTTATAGTTACGTTTACTGTTTTGTCTTCGCCGGCGAACTTGATGGCGTTGGTAAAGAGATTGGAAATGACTTGTTTTATCTTCTCTTCATCTCCGTTGACGATAAAGTTTACCTTGCTGTTGAAATTGAATGTATAACCCTCGTCAATTTCCATTATCTTATAAGTGTTTATGATGCTTTCGGCAGCGTGAGTGATATTGAAATCGCTCTTTTCCAGCACCATCTTTCCTGACTGGAGTCTCGATATGGACAGCAGGTCTCCTACGAGGGAGTTGAGTCTGTCCGTTTCGTCTATTATTACTTGCAGATGTTGTTCCCTCTTGGCAGGATTGTCACCGCTGAGGTCTCGAATCATCTCTGCATATGACTTTATCATAGTGAGCGGAGTCCGCAGGTCATGGGATACATTGGCGATAAGGTCCTTTTGGAGCATATCGGATTTTTCCAGTTCGATAGATGCCTGGGTAAGCGTATCTGCCAGATTGTTGATCTCGGTATAATGTCCGCCTCTGAAGATGATGCCGTATTCTCCTCGTCCCAGCCTTTCTGCTGATCTGGTAATGGTTCTGATCGGTCTTGTGATCCTTATACTCAGATAGAATGAGATGAGGCATGCCACCAGCAGCGATATGAACGTAACGTAAACCAGCTGGTTGGTCAGGATATCTATGGTCGAAGATACAGGCCAAAGCGGTGAGAAGATGTATATGAGCAACGGAGATTTGTCCTTTGCTTTCAGCAGGGCACCGTATGCGAGAACATCCTTCGAGTCATCGGCGCTCTTTATCCTGAGATAAGCCGAATCACTGTTTTTCTTCAGCATGGCGTTGTTGACAGTGTCGATCTGATCGGCATAATACTGGGCGCCTGTAGCGTCTTCGGAAGGCTTGAAATACATAGTCTTACCGTCGTAAGAGACTACATAGATGAACATATCGTTGGAGTTGGATATGTTTTCTACTGACTTGAGGAATTTGCCGGTGTTCTTCTGCTGATAATCGATCTCTATTGATTTGGCTACGCGCTGTGTCTGTTCATCCTTCATGACATCGTAGAAATTATTGAGGAACAGCACCTGCAGCACCCAGAGAAGTATCATCAGAAAACCTGCAAACAGTATGAAATAAAGCCATGTCTTGAACTTTATGCTGTTGTGGTCAAGTCTGATGTTAAGCTTCAAATTTATAACCTACCCCTCTTAATGTCACGATATATTCTCTGTATTTACCAAGGTTGTTTCTCAGATTTTTGATATGAGTGTCGATCGTTCTGTCATCTCCGAAGAAGTCGTACCCCCAGATATCAGAAAGCAGCTTATCTCTTGAAAGTGCGATATTTTTGTTTTCTACCAGATAAAAGAGAAGATCGTATTCCTTAGGTGTCAGATCTACTTTTTCTCCGTCTACAACGACTGTCCTTGCCGGGATGTTGATCTCAAGGCCATCAAATGTCATTACCTTTTCGCTCGGCTTTTCAGCAGCGTTGTTTCTTGCAAGAACGGCATTTACTCTTGCCATCAGTTCCTTCGGGCTGAACGGTTTGACAACGTAATCATCTATCCCAAGCTCGAAGCCGAAGAGTTTGTCGTATTCTTCGCTTCTGGCGCTGAGCATGATGATAGGGATGTCCTTTATTTTTTTTATTTCCTTGCATGCCGAAAAACCATCCAGCTTCGGCATCATTATATCCATTATGATGAGATCATAGTCGTTGAGTTTGCAAAGTCCGACTGCAGTCATACCGTCTGCTGCTTCTGCAACCTCGTGACCATTGAATTCTGAGTATTCTCTGATGACTTCCCTGATTTTCTGTTCGTCATCTGCGATCAATATTTTAGCCATGATTCTCCTCCTCTTATCAGTCTTTTATGACTTTAGCATATATCAAATATAAGTTTTCGATGTGTCGCGTTTGTGAATGTTATGTGTTGTTCGAAATATTCAAATCATTTGTAAACATTGTACCACAATCTGTTGGCTGGGTACAGGAATTGTGATATAATAACAAATAAGTATGGCTAAGTGTAGCTTGGAGGTCCTTTATGTACAAGATCGGGGATAAAATCTTATATCCCATGCATGGAGCTGGGACTATAGAGAAAATCGAATCCAGAGAAATACTGGGGCAGGTCAAGGATTATTACATCCTTAATATTTCATGCGGAGGCATGGGTCTTATGCTGCCTGTAGACAGCTGTGACAAGATAGGAGTAAGACCTATAGTGTCTGCCGAAGAGATGGAACATGCATTTTGCATCTTGGGAGAAGAATCCACGAAAATGGCCGACAACTGGAACAAGAGACAGCGGGAAAACATGGACAAGCTGAAGACCGGGAAGATCGAGATCACGGCGGAGATAGTAAGAAATCTTACAAGAAACGATCGTGACAGGAAGCTTTCTGCAGGAGAAAAGAAAATGCTCAGCAATGCCAGACGTATTCTCGTGAGTGAAGTGATGCTTGTTAAGGGTATCGATTCAGAAGAAGCGCTTGCTCTTGTAGAGGCTGCTATTTGATGGAACCGGGCATACAGACATACTTATACTGAGGAGAATCCTCAGAAAAATCCAGAGGAAAGGAGGGAAAAACATGCTGACAAAACTGGTTAGAACAGCACTTACTTTTGCCGGCGGAGTAGTTGGGTACGGCGTTTATTTATTACTGGATTTTCTGGTAAGACTTTCAGGCCACGATCTTCAGGAAGGTCTTAATACGATCGAAGAAATATTTATGGCCGCATTTTTCGTAATTATTTTCGCAATTATATTTTTCAGACTGACACCTGCGCTCAAAAACCAGAGCAAAAAAGTAGCTAACGATATCGAAACCGACCTTCAGAAAATGTCTGCGAATGATTTGGTTCTCGGGACTATAGGTCTTATCGCAGGGCTCATTATCGCCTTCTTGATAAGCCAGATCTACGTAGGCATCAAGATCCCTTACGTTGATGTCATCCTCAATATTATTACTTACATCATACTGGGATATGTTGGGATCGTTATTGCTACCAGAAAAGGAAAAGATATCAGAACTTCATGGCTCATGTCTAAGAAAATATCATCGGTCGGCGGCAAGGGCGGCAAGAATAAGTCGGATGCTACACCGAAGATATTCGATACAAGCGTCATCATCGACGGCAGGATCTCTGACATCATGAAGACAGGCTTCCTTGAAGGACCTATCGTGATACCGGAATTCGTTCTGGTGGAACTGAGACATATCGCAGACTCTTCTGATGCGCTTAAGAGAAACAGAGGCAGAAGAGGATTAGATATCCTCAACAAGATACAGACTGAATACGGAGTTGAGATCTACAACACAGTGGGAGACAAGGCTCTCGAAGAGATCCCTGAAGTTGATGCCAAGCTGCTTAAGCTGGGACAGATGATGGGCGGTAAAGTAGTCACTAACGACTACAATCTCAACAAGGTTGCAGGCATCAAAGGCGTTGAAGTCCTGAACATCAATGAACTGGCAAACACTCTCAAGCCTGTAGTGCTTCCGGGAGAAGAAATGATCCTGGCACTCGTTAAAGAAGGGAAGGAAAGCAATCAGGCAGTAGCATATCTTGACGACGGCACTATGATCGTCGTTGAGGAAGGCAAGAAGTATATAGGACAGACTATCAAAGTCATTGTTACAAGCGTTCTTCAGACTGCTGCAGGCAGGATGATATTCGCCAAACCGGCAGGAATCAGATAGTCGGTATTTTGATACCGGACAGGAAATATCATATGTATAACGATAAGAAAACTGCAGTGATAATAGCTGCAGCAGGTATGGGGCGCCGTCTTGGCGGTCCCATACCTAAGCAGTTTATGGATATCGGCGGACAGCCGGTCATAGCTAAGACACTTAAAGTCTTCGAGGCTATGGATGAGATCGACCATATATTCATCGTGACAAACGAAGACTATATGGACCACTGCGAGAATATCACAAAAGAATACGGAATTTCTAAACTTGCCGCCATAGTCTGCGGCGGAGCCGAGCGGCAGGATTCTGTCTACAATGCACTCAAAACTGTGGCAGAGACCGGTGAAACAAGTAATGGATATGGCATCGACGGAGCATGCGGAAGCTCGGTGGAATACGTTCTGATCCACGACGGCGCAAGACCGTTCGTAACGCCTGAGGTCGTACTAAATGTTCTCGAAGGCGTCGTGCAAAGGGGCGCGGCCGTAGCCTGCGTACCGATGAAGGACAGCCTGAGGCGTGCATCTGCAGCCGGCCATGCCGGCAGAGATGAGATCGGCGGAGCCGATCGTGATGCGTCAGCTGCCGGGGGCAGCTGCGCTGTAGACCGTAGAGAATACTTTGCGGTCCAGACACCTCAGGGCTTTCGTACAAGTGCGATTTTGCATGCCTATGAGAAGGCTTATGAAGAAGGGTATTACGGGACTGACGACGCTTCACTTGCCGAGAGGGCAGGGTTGGATGTTGCGATAGTAGAAGGAGATTATGCTAATATCAAGATAACTACCAGGGAGGATCTTCCTATGGAGTACAGAGTTGGGACAGGATTCGATGTCCATAAATTCGAAGAAGAAAGGAAGCTGATATTGGGCGGTGTTGATATCCCTTATGAGAAGGGACTTGCCGGCCACTCGGATGCCGATGTGCTGGTGCATGCACTTATGGATGCGCTTCTCGGAGCAGCCGCGATGGGAGATATCGGCAGACATTTTCCGGATACCGATCAGAAGTACAAGGGTATATCGAGCCTTAAACTTCTGGAACATGTAGGCTCGCTTTTGTCAGATGAGGGGTACAGCATCGGCAATGTGGATGTGACAGTAATCGCACAGGCACCGAAGATCGCACCTCATATCGAGGCGATGCGAGACAATATAGCAGAGACATTAAAGCTCGAAAAGAGCAGAATAAATATAAAAGGAACTACTACCGAAAAGCTTGGATTCACCGGACGAAAGGAAGGTATAGCAGCTGAGGCAGTATGTGCGCTTTACAGATAAGGAGACGGACTAATGAAATTATCAAAAATGCATTTAAAGACTTTAAGAGAAGTTCCTAACGAAGCGGAGATCCCAAGCCATATCCTGATGATGAGAACAGGAATGATCAGAAGACTGGCTTCCGGCGTGTATGGCTTCATGCCTTTGGGATGGCGTTCTATTCGTAAGGTTGAAAATATCGTACGTGAAGAAATGGATGCTGCAGGCGGACAGGAGATCCTCATGTCAGCAGTACAGCCTGCTGAACTTTGGCAGGATTCCGGCAGATGGTATGCATACGGACCTGAACTTTGGAGAGTAAAGGACCGTCACGGCAGAGATTTCTGCCTGGGACCGACAGCAGAAGAAATCTTTACTGACATCGTTCGTACAGACGTGACTTCTCACAGACAGCTGCCTATGAATCTCTATCAGATCCAGACTAAGTACAGAGACGAAGCGAGACCTAGATTCGGACTTATGAGATCGAGAGAATTCATCATGAAGGACTCTTATTCATTCGACAAGGACTATGAAGGTCTGGATAAGAGCTATCAGGAAATGTACGATGCATATACTAAGATCTTTACAAGATGCGGACTTACATTCAGACCTGTAGAAGCTGATACAGGAGCTATCGGCGGAAGCAACTCTCACGAATTTACAGCATTCTCAGAAGTGGGCGAAAGTGAGATCGCATTCTGCGAACATTGCGACATGGCGGCAACAGTAGAGCGTGCAGAATGTGTTGATGCACCTGCATCCGATGCAGAAATGCTGGCTCTTGAAGAAGTCCACACTCCTGAAACTAAGACTATCGAAGAAGTTGCAGCTTTCCTGGGGGTAGAAAAATCTCAGACAATGAAGGCTCTGCTCTTTGTGACATATGATGAAGAACAGAAAGAAAACGGTTATGTTGCTGCATTCATCAGAGGCGACAGAGAACTGAACATGATCAAGCTGGTCAATGCTCTTGATATCCCTGAACATTCCATCGAATTCGCTGATGAAGAAAAGATGGGAGCATCATGCGGATGCGTAGGCGGTTTCACAGGTCCTATCGGACTGCATGACTGCAAGATCGTTGTAGATAGCGAGCTGGTTGGCCAGAAGAATCTGGTTGCAGGCGCTAATAAAACTGATTACCACATTAAGAACGTGAACTATGGCAGAGATTTCGAAGGTGATATCGTAGTAGACATCAAGAATCTGCTCGAAGGAGATCCTTGTCCTGTATGCGGAGCACCTGTAAAGCACACTCGCGGTATCGAAGTTGGTCAGGTATTCAAGCTGGGAACTAAGTACTCCGAATCAATGGGAGCTACTTACAAAGATGAGAATCAGCAGGATCAGCTGATCGTTATGGGATGCTACGGTATCGGTATAACAAGAACAGTAGCTGCAGTTATCGAGCAGCATCACGATGAAAATGGTATCATCTGGCCTATGTCAGTAGCACCGTACCACGTGATCATCACTGTTATGAAGCCTGATGATGAAGTGCAGGCAGAAGTAGCAGAAAAGATCTACGCAGATCTTCAGAAGGCCGGAGCAGAAGTCCTGCTGGATGATAGAAAGGAACGTCCGGGCGTTAAGTTCAAAGACGCTGACCTCTTAGGTATCCCTATCAGGATCACAGTAGGAAGAGGAGCTGCAGACGGCATCGTTGAATATAAGATGAGACGTGATGCAGACAAGGTGGAACTTGGTGTAGAAGAAGCGATCACTAAGGCAATAACTACTGTCAACGAAGAAAAGTAAATAACCGGAATGACTTTGACGAGGAAATGAAATGAGCTTTATTTCTTTGATGGAAATCATCGGCACCGTGGCTTTCGCAGTCTCCGGTGCCCTTGTTGCGATAGAGAAAAAACTTGATATTTACGGAGTGACTTTTCTGGCTATAATCACTGCGGTAGGCGGCGGTGTCATCAGAGATATCATAATAAATCTGCCGCTTCCTGTTGCATTGTCAGATCCTGTATATGTTGTGATCTGTATAGCGACTGCAGCAGTAGTTATCTGCTTCTATAAGTGGGTGAAGAAAGTGAACGGACTTGTGGTGGTATTCGATGCTGTGGGTCTTGCGGCTTTTACGGCGATAGGGGCCAAGGCGGCGCTGAGCAATGATGTTTATACTCCGTTCGTGGTAATAACGCTGGCCTTACTTACGGGGACAGGCGGCGGAGTACTGCGAGACTTGTTCGCACGAGAGATCCCGTTTGTCTTCAGAAAAGAAGTGTACGCGACTGCCTGCATAATAGGTGCTGTTGCATTTTTGCTGTCATATCCTCATGTAGGCACAGAAGGCGCGATGTACATATGCTTCGGCGTGACACTTGCTATAAGGCTCATATGTGTTAAATTCAACTGGAACCTGGCAACGGTAAGGATCGATGAAACAAAGGAAAACGAAAAAACTGAATAGCTGTTTCGGGCTTTTTTGGGAATTCTTAAAGATCGGCCTTTTTACCATAGGCGGAGGTATGGCGATGATCCCCCAGCTTCAGCAGATCGTAGTCGATAAGAAGTGGCTGGAGGAAGATGAGATGATAGACTGTATCGCCATAAGTCAGGCTCTGCCCGGAATCATTGCGATAAATGCAGCCACATATATAGGCATGAAAGTACGAGGATTCAGAGGAGCTCTGTCAGCGACTTTGGGAGTGATCCTGCCGTCGTTTGTGATAATCATTGCTGTTGTGACATTGCTGGATTCTATCGGTGAGAACACTTATATACAGGGGGCTTTCATCGGGATCAAAGCTGCTGTTTGCGGGCTTATCCTGGTGACGGTGGTGCGAATGGGAAAGAAGATCTTAAGATCGGTATTCGCATGGATCTTGGCTATCCTGTCTTTTATAGCGATAGTAGGATTTGGCATCAATGCCATCTGGGCGATACTTGCAGGTGCTATAGCAGGGATCGTATATAATATCGTTAAGCTGAGCGGAGGGCAAGATTGCGCTTTGCATGATGCGCCGGAGGCGGATAAGGAGGTGGACGAATGATACTCGTATATCTCTTTACCATGTTTTTCAGGATAGGACTGTTCGGATTCGGCGGCGGACTTGCGATGCTGCCGTTGATATTCCAGAGTGTTCAGAGTTTTGGGATCATGACAGCAGAGGAATTCTCGAATCTGGTGGCTCTTTCTCAGGTGACACCGGGGCCGATGGCGGTAAATGCGGCGACTTATGTGGGTTTTAACTATGCGGGACTTCCGGGGGCGATGGTAGCGACGCTGGGAGTATGTCTGCCGGCATTTATCCTGATGATGATCGTCTATCATTTCGTTAAGAAATTCAATGACAGCCGTATCGTTCAGGGCGTGCTTGGCGGGATAAGACCTGTGACAGTTGCATTGATTGGTGCCGCCGTGATATTTGTAAGCGAGACTGTACTTGCAGCAGGTCCTCTGATTTCTAAGAAACTTTTAGAGACGGGATTTGATTACTTCAATTTGATCCCGATATGTATTTTCGCAGTGACTGTCATCCTTGTCGGCAAGTTCAAGATGAAGCCGATACGGGTCATGATATTGATGGGAATAGCAGGGGCGTTGTTGTGCAGTTGAATCGGATGATGCTTAAGTAATAGGAGCAATGATATGTGGACAGGCGGAGTAAGAGTCATAGTTTTAGATGAAGAAGGAAAGATGCTGCTGGTAAAGCAGCACCATGAAGATAAAGACATATGGATGGCTCCCGGCGGCGGTATCGAAGAAGGTGAAGGTGCCAGACAGGCGGCTGCCCGCGAAGTGAAGGAAGAAACAGGACTGGATGTTGAAGTCGGAAGACTCGTGTGGCATGTCGAGGAAGTGTCAGAGCGAGGCCAGAGGTTCGTTGATTTCTTCCTGGCTGAGGTGGTCGGTGGAGAACTGGGACTTGGCACAGATCCGGAATTTGACGAAAACGGTCAGGTGCTGAGAGAAGTGAAATTCCTGACACGAGAAGAAATAAAGGAAATCAAATACCTTTATCCGGAATACCTTCGCGATGAATTCTGGGCGGTACATGAAGCAGGTTATATGGGCTATAATGCCTTTAAAATAAGAGACTAAATGCTGATCGAAAACGAATGAAGATAATGGACATTCGTGAGTAGACATAACTTTAAGGAGGGAAAATAATGAAATACGTAATTTTTGAAATGGAAAACGGCGATAAGATGAAAGGCGAACTTTACCCTGAGATCGCACCACAGACAGTAGAAAACTTTGAAAAGCTGGTAAACGACGGCTTTTATGACGGACTTATCTTCCACAGAGTAATTCCGGGATTCATGATCCAGGGCGGATGTCCTAAGGGCAACGGAACAGGCGGCCCGGGCTGGAACATCAAGGGAGAATTCTCAATGAACGGATTCGAAAACAACCTGAAGCACACAAGAGGCGTGCTCTCAATGGCAAGATCAATGATGCCTGACTCAGCAGGATCACAGTTCTTCATCATGGTAGCAGACGCTCCGCATCTCGATGGACAGTATGCATCATTCGGTAAGATCATCGAAGGTATGGAAGCAGCAGATGCCATCGTAATGACTAAGAGAGACATGATGGATAAGCCTAAGACACCACAGAGAATGAAGAAGGTAACTATAGTAGAGGAATAAGATCGTATAGTCAAGTTAAACAAGTGGTTGTCAACGAAGCAGAGTGGAAATATACTGACCCCCAAAAGTTGGACCTAAAATCCAACTTAAGGGAGGTCAGTTTTTTATGTCTAAAAAATATGATTTTGAATTCAAACTAAAAGTGGTAGAAGAATATTTGTCTGGAAAAGGCGGACTAGAATACCTGTCAGCAAAATATTCATTAACGTCTCATACACTTTTAAAAAGATGGGTGGCCACTTACAAGAAACATGGTGCACAGGGACTTCTTCGAAGCCGGAAGAACAAGAAATATGACTTGCAGTTCAAACTCGATGCAGTACAATGGTACTTAACAACAGAGATATCATATGACGAACTCGCACAACAACTAGATGTTTCTAACCCATCTCTTCTTTGTCAGTGGGTTTCAAATTTTCGTAAGTATGGAATTGATGGTATCTCTGATAAACCGAAAGGAAGACCATCTGCAATGCCAAAGAAAAAAGAGTTACCAGTAGCAAATTCCATAGAACATGAATCCTCTGATGCAAAGAGAATCAAAGAGCTGGAAGAAAAGGTTTTACACTTAGAAATAGAGAATGCATTTTTAAAAGAGTTGAGGAGACTGCGTCTGGAAGAGGAAGCAATGAAAAAATCGCAAGAATTATCTGCAGTCTCCGAAGAGAATACAGATTAAAAGATATTCTTGCGGTTACAGGTTTCCCTAAATCCACATATATGTACTGGCAAAAGCGTTTCGATAGAGAAAATCCTGATGCTGTGCTAGAAAGTAAAATCCTTCAAATCAGGGAAGAAAACAAAGATTATGGATATCGCAGGATACATAAGGAGTTATTAAATTATGGCGTTGCAATCAATCGTAAGAAAGTCCATCGTCTCACTAAAAAGCTTGGTATTCAAGTAACTTCATTTACCAGAAAAAGCCGTAAATACAGTACTTACAAAGGCAAGGTTGGTACAGTGGCTCCTAACAGAATTCATAGAAGATTTAATACCTGTATTCCACATCAAAAAATCACTACAGATACTTCTGAATTTAAGTACTATGAAAAGGATGACAAAGGCAGAATTGTAATCAAGAAGCTTTACTTGGATCCGTTTATGGATATGTACAATCTTGAAATCATAAGTTATAGGATATCAAAACAACCAAATGCTGAAGTTATCATGTCTGGTTTGAAAGAAGCGATCGATAAAACAAATGATTGTAAATACAGAAGAACTTTCCACTCTGATCAGGGTTGGGCGTACCAGATGAAAGCATATGTACGAGAATTGAAAAGCAACCAGATATTTCAGAGTATGTCCAGGAAAGGAAATTGTTTTGACAATTCTCCAATGGAAAACTTCTTCGGAATTCTAAAGCAAGAAATGTACTATGGAGAAACATATTGCAGCTTTGAAGAACTAAAAACTGCAATAGAAAAATACATTAGATATTACAACGAAAAAAGAATCAAGGCAAAACTGGGATGGC
>JAFQBD010000011.1 GCA_017416795.1 Bacillota bacterium
TATGGACCTCGTTGTATACTTCATCTGGTGAGGGATGAGTTGTCATGTTTTTGACAGTGCTGCAAATGATATCCTGTTGTACCGTGTTTCTTGCCATATGATCAGCTCCTTTCCTCAATAATTAATGAGATTATATCTCAATTAAGAACGGGTGTCAATAGAGAATTTAGATATTTTTGGCAGGCCATATAACTGCTGCTTGCCTTGACTAAAATGTTGTAAACATCTATAATTTATTCTGTGTAAGTATGTATAATTATCTATTGTTTAAACAAGAAGGATGGATATGATGAAAATAATAATAACAGCAGGCGGAACAAGCGAAAGAATAGACGATGTAAGAACCATCACCAATTCTTCAACAGGAAGGCTGGGCTTTGCTATAGGCAAGACTTTTGTAGAAAAGTACGGCGAAGGCATCGACAAGATCTACTATCTTCACGGACTTAGGGCAGCATACCCTGAGCATGAGAAGGTAGAACCTATCGCTATAGGCGGTGTTATGGATCTGCAGGCAGAACTGCAGAAACTGCTGACGACTGAAAAGATAGATGCTGTAGTTCACGCTATGGCTGTAAGTGATTACCTGGTAAATGAAGTAACTACTCTCGACAAGATAAGAGGAGTAGAGGATCCTGAGAACGCAGCCGACCTTTCAGGCAACAAGATCAGCTCTGATATCGATGATCTGGTGATCCACATGAAGAGATCCCCTAAGGTGATCAGCGGTATCAAGAAGTGGGCTCCGGACACAAAACTTGTGGGTTTCAAACTTCTCAGCAACGTTCCTCACGAAGAACTTATAGATGTAGGTTATCATCTGCTTGAGAAAAATGACTGCGACTTCGTTATGGCTAACGACTTATCCGAAATCGGCAAGGACTACCACAGAGGTTATCTGATCCATAAGGACAAGACATACGACACTATGGAAACCAACGAAGAGATCGCAGATATGATAGCAAGGAGGATCCTTAAATGAATATAGTTTTAGGAGTAACAGGAAGCATATCGGCATACAAGGCGGCAGATATAACAAGCAAGCTGTCAAAGGCAGGTCATGATGTACATATCATCCTGACAGACGGAGGAAGCAAGTTCATCACTCCGCTGGCTCTTCAGACTCTCAGCAAGAACAAAGTCCATACTGAGTTCTTCGAGGAGGGGACCCCTAAGGAAGTCAAGCATATCACTTTGGCGGAAAATGCAGACATACTGGTGATAGCGCCTGCAAGTGCCAATATCATCGGAAAGATCGCAGGAGGCATCGCAGATGATCTTCTCAGTGCCACAGTGATGGCGGCCGCAACTACGACACCTGTATATCTGGCACCTGCGATGAATACTAATATGTATGAAAACCCTATCGTTCAGGCAAATATCGAGAAACTGACAGCATTGGGATACAAGTTCATCGAGCCTAAGGAATCTCTGCTGGCATGCGGAGTGACAGGCAAGGGCGCATTGGCGGACGTAGATGTGATAGTAGACATTATCGAAAAGGCAGAAATATAAATAAGGAGCATAAACATGATCAAATACAACAGTACAAGAGGAAGCGAGAATATCAAAACGGCTGCACAGGCAGTTATCCAGGGAATAGCAGAAGATAAGGGACTATACGTTCCCGATGCCGTGCCTGCATTGCCTAAGACTATAGAAGAACTGGCTAAGATGTCATACAGAGAGATCGCATTCAATATCATCGGATCATTCTTTACTGATTATACGGAAGAAGAAATGAAGGCATGCGTTGAAGGTGCATATGACAGCAAGTTCGAAGCTGAAGAGATCGTTCCTATAGTGGAAGCAGGCGGCGCCCATTTCCTGGAACTCTACCACGGCAAGACTGCAGCTTTCAAAGACATGGCTCTTTCCATCCTGCCATATCTTCTGACTACAGCTATGAAGAAAGAAAAGGAAGATAAGAAGATCTGCATCCTGACTGCAACATCAGGAGACACAGGCAAAGCGGCACTTGAGGGTTTTGCAGATGTACCGGGAACAGAAATCATCGTATTCTTCCCTAACCAAGGTGTGAGCGAAGTTCAGGAAAGACAGATGATCACTCAGGAAGGTGAAAATACTCACGTCTTCGCCATCGAAGGAAACTTCGACGATGCGCAGACAGGCGTGAAGAAAATATTCAACGACGGAGATTTCGCAGAAAAGCTGGCGGGCTTCGGCTGCAAGCTTTCATCAGCTAACTCCATCAACATCGGACGTCTCGTACCGCAGGTAGCATACTATGTTTACGGCTATGCTAAGCTGGTTGAAAGAGGCGTTGTTAAGGCAGGTGAACCTGTGAACATCGTAGTTCCTACAGGAAACTTCGGAAATATCCTGGCTGCTTACTATGCAGGCAAGATGGGCATCCCTGTTGGCAAGTTGATCTGCGCTTCCAACAAGAACAAAGTCCTGACAGACTTCTTCAACACAGGAGTATACGACATCAACAGAGATTTCTATCTGACAAACTCACCGTCAATGGACATCCTGATTTCCAGCAACCTGGAAAGATTGCTTTACCACCTGTCAGGAAATGACGGAGCAGAGATCAAGGGACTGATGGAAGCTCTGGAAACAGAAAGGAAATACGAAGTAAGTGCTAAGATCAAGGAAGGTCTGGAAGACTTCTACGGCGGATACGTATCAGTCGAAGATACTAATAAGACTATCGGAGAAATGTATGAAGCTAACGGCTACCTGATGGATACACATACAGCAGTAGCATACAAAGTGTTCCAGGATTACGTGGCAGAAACATGCGATAAGACACCTACACTGATCGCATCAACAGCCAGCGCATACAAGTTCGCAGACAGCGTAGCCAAGTCCATCGGACTGGGCGAAGAAAAGAACGGCTTCGAATACGTGAAATCTCTGGCTGCCAAGACAGGCGTTCGCATTCCTGCAGGCCTGAAAGATCTTGAAAACAAGCCGGTAAGACATACAGGAGTCATCGAAGTACCTGAAATGGCTAAGGCTGTAGAAGAGAGTGTGAAATAAGTAAATACCACAAAGATTTACTTGCATAACACTACAAATTTTGCTATATTATATGAGTGCCTTGAAAAAGGCACTCATTATAACATTTAGAAATAGACGCGGAGGATTGACCGAGTGGCTAAGGAGCTCGCCTGGAAAGCGAGTAGGGTGTAACAGCCTCGTGGGTTCGAGTCCCATGTCCTCCGCCAAAAATTTGAACTTGAGTGAAAAGCTCAGGTTCTTTTATTTTCAATGGTTGCCAGTGTTTTCAACGGTTTCGGCGATTTTGAGAATTGCGTTTCAAAGGTATACAAAGGTACTCAGAGGTCGTTCAAAGGCACGAAAAATGGGGTGAAATTGGAGAAATCGTGAGGAAAATGGAGGAGCGCACATGCGATTCTGAAAATGAGCCGACTTTGCGAAGAAATGAAAAAAATTCTTTGCAGGTGCGCAATGTATCAGGGATAAGGCATAGAAATAGTAGTAATAAGGATATATAATATAGGTAAATTTGAATTTGATGAGGTGTTATAAATGATTGATTACGGATTAAAAGATAAGGTGGCTATAATTACAGGCGCAAATAATCCATGGGGGATTGGGGCAACAACAGCTATTGCCTTTGCTCGTGAAGGTGCGAAAGTGGTTTTAGTATATAAGAAGGTAGATAGACCATATGATGCAACAAAAATGGATAGAAATGGTGTAGATAGATATTATGGAGCAAATGCAGGAAATGCTGATGCAGTAGAATCTAAACTCAAAGAAATGGGTGCAGATTACATTATTTTAGAAAGTGATATTTCTAATGAAGACGCTATAA
>JAFQBD010000012.1 GCA_017416795.1 Bacillota bacterium
TTAAAGAAGTAAACGAAGCTTATACGGTGCTTTCGGATCCTGATAAGAAGAACAAGTATGATCGTTTTGGTCATGCAGGCGTAGACCCTAATGCAGGATTCGGAGGCGGTGGAGGCGGCTTCGGCGGATTTGGCGGTTTCGAAGACATCTTCGACATGTTCGGAGGTGCTTTCGGAGGCGGCTTCGGTGGATTCGGAGGCGGCGGACGCTCAAGAAGAAACGGTCCTAGGAAGGGAAGCGATCTTCAGAAGGCGATCACCATCGACTTCAAAGAAGCAGCATTCGGAGCGAAGAAACAGATCCGTATCAATAAATATGTCAAGTGTAAGACTTGCGGCGGTACAGGCGCTGAGCCGGGAACTTCCAAGAAGACATGTCCTACATGCGGAGGTTCAGGTGAGGTGAGAACTGCTCAGAGAACGCCTCTGGGAACTTTCCAGAGCGTGTCTCCTTGTTCTGACTGTAACGGTACAGGCGAGATCAATGAATCTCCATGTAAGGATTGCGGCGGAACCGGCAAGATCAGAGATAATGTTACGATTTCTGTCAATATCCCTGCCGGAGTGGATAACGAATCAGTTATTCCTATCAAGGGACAGGGCGAACCGGGTATAAACGGCGGACCTGACGGAGATCTGTACATCGTTATCAATGTAGAACCTCATCCTCTCTTCGAGAGAAGAGGTCAGGATCTGTGGCTTGAGATACCTATCACATTTGACCAGGCGGCACTGGGGGATGAAATAATCGTGCCTACTTTGGAAGAAAAGGTATCTTATAAAGTTCCGGCAGGAACACAGCCGGGAACTGTGTTCAGGCTTAAGAATAAGGGAATCAAGAGTGTCAGGGGAAATAGAAAGGGCGACCTTTATGTTAGAGTAACTCTTGAAGTACCTACTAAACTTAACAGCAAGCAGAAAAAGGCCATTGAATCTATGGGTAAGGCCGTAGGAAGCGAATGTTACCAGAAAAAGAGCAGCTTCCTGGATTCCATCAAGGAGTTCTTTTCATAAAAGGGTGTATACGATATAATGAGACTGTGCCGCGTGCACAGTCTTTTTTAGGGGTATCATGATATAGAAAATGATTATTGAGAAGTGACAGTGTTTAGAATGAGACGAAAGAAGAAAAATGTGATACAACTGGACAACCAGCCGTTGTTCTCAAATAAATTCCTGCTTAAGCTGCTGTGGCCGCTGCTCGTCGAGCAGTTTTTGCTGTTTGCCGTAGGGCTTATAGACTCTATGATGGTAGCCAGTGTAGGTGAAGCTGCCGTATCTGCAGTTTCACTGGTAGACTCTATCATCATACTTATGATAAATATCATGGCGGCGCTTGCTACAGGCGGTGCAGTAGTCGTAGGTCAGTATCTGGGACAGAAGAAGGATGAAGAAGCAAGGTCCGCATCAGATCAGCTGGTGCTTTCTGCGTTCCTGCTTTCTATGGTGATAGTCATCATCATGTACATATTCAAAAACGGCATAATGTCTTTAGTCTTCGGTGATATCGAAGCAGACGTAAGGCATTACTGTGATGTATATTATCTGATTGTGACTGCCTCTATCCCATTCATCGGCATATATAATGCCAGTGCTGCATTGTTCAGAAATATCGGTCGATCAAATACGACAATGAAGATATCTATCCTGATGAACATCATAAATGTTACGGGAAATGCTGTTTTGATTTTTGGCCTCGGATGCGGAGTGGAAGGCGTTGCTATCCCGACTCTCGTTTCGAGAATAGTTGCTGCAGTCGCCATATATATTCTTCTGAGAAATCCTCAGCTGCAGGTGCATATAAGCAAAAAGCCTGTACTTAAACCTAATTGGGGATATATAAGAAAGATCCTCAAGATAGGTGTACCGAACGGAGTAGAAAACAGCATGTTCCAGTTGGGTAAACTGATACTTCTCAGCCTTATTGCCACCTTCGGAACATCAGCCATAGCGGCAAACGCTGTAGGTAACGCTATAGCGATGGTAGGATGCCTTACCGGGATGGCAATGAATCTTGCTGTAGTTCCTGTAATAAGCCGATGCGTAGGTGCGGGAGATTATCAGCAGGCAAGGTACTATACTCATAAGCTGATGAAATGGACGTATGGATTCTTAGTAGTGGGAAGTTTGATCGTGTGGTTCTGCTTACCGCTGCTGCTGAAAATATATGGGCTCAGCGATGAAACTGCAGAATTAGCATTTGAGATCCTTACGATCAACTGCTTCAGCGTTATCATTATATGGCCGCTTTCCTTTACTCTGCCGAATATCCTCAGAGCAGCGGGAGATGTGACCTTTACGATGATCGTATGCGTCGTTTCCATGTGGATATTCAGGATAGGGTGCGCATATTTCATGGGTCAATTCCTTGGCATGGGCCTGATAGGTGTATGGGTGGCAATGATCATCGACTGGGCAGTGAGAACTGTGTTCTTTATAGCAAGATATAAGAGCGGCAAGTGGAAAAAGGGTGCGGTAGTTTAAGTAGTGTTGACAAGGTGTCGTATGAGCAATATTTATACAGAAGAAATAACTAGGAAAAATTTCATAAACTTCGTATGGCCATCTATCGTTATGATGCTTGTCATAGCTGTCAGATATAACATAGACTCGATACTGGTCGCCAATATGCTGGGTGAAGTGCCACTGGCGGCAGTAGGAATAGCATATCCTGTGCAGGGGATGATGTGGGGCGTATCCGTAATGCTGGCATCGGGATCAAGTGCTCTAGTTGCCATAAGAATGGGTGAAGGCGATATGGATGGTGCAAACCGTGGGTTCAGCTTAGTATGCGTGTTATCAGTGATAATAGGATTCATCTTTCTGTTTGTTACACTCATTTTTATGGATCCTATAATAGGATTCCTCGGTGCAGAAGGCGAGCTGGCCTTTCATGTTGAAGAATTCCTTCGCATATTTGCATGGGCATTCCCTGCTGCTTTTTTAGGATTGATTTTTGAATACTACATAAGGGTAGATGGGAAACCGGGATTTACGCTTGTTTTGTATTTATCAGGTGCAGTGGCTCATATCATAGTTGCTGTAGTATTGATGGGAAAATACGATATGGGCATAGCAGGTGATGCTTGGGGGAATACAATAGATTTATATGTCATGGTGATCGTTGGAGCATTGTATTTTATCTTCGCCAAGACTAAACTGAAACTTTGCAGATTCAAGATCGAATGGAAGTTCATAGGTCATAGCTTCTTTAACGGATCGTCTGAACTTGTAAGTGAATCGGCTGCAGGTATATGTACATTCTGTTTTAACTTTTTGATGCTCAGGATGGTTGGAGCATCAGGAGTAGCAGCGGTCAATATAATATTGAATCTCCATTATTTCGTGATATCCATATTTATAGGTTACATAATGGGTATAGCTCCGCTTATAAGCTATTTCTATGGAGCTAAGGAATACAAAAAGATAGATAAGATAATAGGATATTCCAAAAAGTTTATCGTAGTTAGTTCCATAGTTTCAGCCGTTGTTTTCTTGTTGTTTGCAGGTCTGATCGTACAGATTTATGAAAGTCCTGGAAGTGAACTCTATGATATGTCAGTGGCAGGTGTCAGATGGATGGCTCCGGCATTGCTGCTGGGAGGTATCAATGTGTTCGCATCAGGCTTCTTCACTGCTTACGGCAATGGCGTAATATCTGCTGTCATATCTGCCTCCAGAGCATTGATAATGGTTATAATCGGCATGTTCCTGCTGTCGTGGATATTCGGACTTAGCGGAATATGGATGACTCTTACATTCGCAGAATTGATGACTCTTGGACTTACATTCGGCATGTTCGGAAAATACAAGAGTAAATATAATTATAATTTCGGTATCGGCAGACTTTAGTCTGTCGATATTTTGTTTCATATAATGCGTAAGATATGGTATAATCATTCTTACCATGTGCACAAATAAGTGCGGCAAAAATATTTGGAGGAAAACATGAAATATATCGAATTCAAAGTACATGCTACAAGACAGGGAATAGAGCAGGTAACTGCTATGTATATGAAGTATGGGATCACTGATGTGAGCATCGATGACCCTGCCGATATGCAGGATATTTTAGATAATAAGAATGAATACGGATGGGATTATATAGAAGATGAAATGAAGGAAAACCTTGACCGTGAACCTACCATTTCATGTTTCTTTGAAGATAACGAAAAGAACCGTGAGAAGGTGCAGATCCTCAAGGTCCTCATCATGAAGCTGAAGAGCGATGAGCTTTATGGAGAATTCGGATGGGATGTGGATTTCGGCAGACTTTACGGAGAAGAGATATTTATCGACGACGAAGATTGGAAGGATAAGTGGAAGGAAAACTTCAAGCCTACCAAGATCACTGATAAGCTTGTAGTAAAGCCTACATGGGAAGAGTATACCCCGGCTGATGGTGAACTGGTCATCGAGATAGATCCGGGAATGGCATTCGGAACAGGAACTCACGAAACTACTTCTCTCTGCCTTAAACTTATGGAAAAGTACCTTGGAAATAATGCGGCAGAAAAGAAAGTTCTCGATGTAGGATGCGGATCAGGAATACTGTCTATCGGAGCAGCACTTTTGGGAAGCACTGATATCCTGGGGATCGAGATCGACGAAGATGCTGTGAGAGTTGCCAATGAAAATATTGATCTGAATAAGGTCGGCGATAAGGTGAAGGCAGTGCAGGGCGATCTGACAGAAGGTGTAAGCTTCAAAGCCGACATCATCGTAGCTAATCTGATGGCTGACCTCGTGATGAAGTTATCAAAAAGCGCAGGCAAGCATCTGAAGAAGGACGGCGTCTATATTTCATCAGGTATCCTGGTAGAAAAGAAAGAAGTCGTTTCGGAAGCTATCAAGGAAGCCGGATTCGAGATCATTGAAATCGCAGAAGATGGCGAATGGTGCGCTATCGCAGCTAAAGTGAAAAAAGGATTTTTCGGGAGATTATTTGGATGAGCAGATTTTTCGTACAGCCTGAAAACGTAGGCGAGAAAAATATAATAATCGATAATAAAGAGGATCTTCATCATATGATGAAGGTTCTTCGTTTGTCTGCAGGAGATGAGATAGATATTTCCGACTCTGTTGAATGGGAGTACAGGGCAGAATTGATATATCTCGATTCTGACAGTGCAGAAGCGAAGATAATAGATAAACAGAAATTCACTGCAGAGCCGACTGTACAGGTCACATTGTTTCAGGGGATCCCTAAACAGGGCAAGATGGAGACTATCGTGCAGAAGTGTGTTGAACTGGGAGTAAACTCGATAATCCCGGTTTTCATGGACAGGACTGTAGTTGTAGACAAGGGCAACTTCGGTAAGAAAGTCCAGCGCTGGCAAAAAGTATCAGACGAAGCGGTGAAGCAGTGTAAGCGAGGTCTCATACCACAGGTGTTCGATCCGATGAAAGTGCCTGAGATGATATCAGCCTTCGGCGTTTTCGATCTTGTGCTCTTTCCGTATGAAAACGAAGACGGGACTACCATCAAAGATGTTCTTCGAGAAGTGAAAGCAAGCACTGCATGGGCAGAAGGAAGAAATCGCATTGCAGTCATCATCGGACCTGAAGGGGGATTCTCCGATGAAGAGGCAAGGATGATAGTAGAAGAAGGCGGCAGATCCGTATCTCTGGGCAAGACTACTCTGCGTACGGAAACTGCAGGTATGGCTGCACTCTCTATGATAATGTATGAGATGGAGCTTTAATAGGGTGGAAGATAAGATGAAGATAGTATTCTTAGACAGTGCCATAATAAATCCCGGGGATATTTCCTGGGAAGGTCTGCAAAGGTTCGGAGAGCTTGAAGTCAGAAAGAGAACATCAAGGGAAGAAGCAGTTTCTGTTATCGGAGATGCTGAGGCAGTTTTTACAGATTCATTTGCCATAGACCGTGAGCTGATGGAAGCATGTCCGTCACTTAAGTTCATAGGCATATCAGCCACAGGCTTCAATCATGTGGATCTGGATGCGGCGAAGGAACTTGGCATCGCAGTAGCAAATGTTCCTGCATATGCTGCCGAAGCCGTAGCTCAGCATGCTATGGCACTTCTGTTATCTGTGACTAATCAGATTGAAGCATATAATGCAGCTGTAAAGGCAGGCGAATGGCAAAAGAGCAGGGATTATACTTTTATCAAGGCGCCTTTGACGCTTCTTGCAGGCAAGTCTATCGGCATCGTAGGTTTCGGTGATATCGGCAGCAAGATAGCACAGATCGCAGAAGCTCTAGGAATGAAGGTGAACATATATAGCCGTGATAAGGCTGCGGCGATTGGGTCTGACGTAGTGTCCCTAAGCTGTCCTCTGACTCCTGAAAACAGGGGGATGGTAGATGCTGAGTTCATTTCTCAAATGAAGGACGGAGCTATACTTATCAATACAGCTCGCGGAGGCTTGATAGATGAAACAGCACTTGCCGATGCACTTAAGTCAGGAAAGATTGCAGGAGCGGGGCTTGACGTGCTGGCTCAGGAGCCTCCAAGTACAGACAACCCGCTGGTGGGGATCCCCAACTGTTATATAACGCCTCATATAGGATTCATACCTGTTGAAACGAGACGAGTTGTCATAGAAACATGTGAGAAGAATCTTGAAAGCTTTATCGAAGGCGTTTCCCTTAATAGACTTGTATAGCTAATGAGATGCTATTTATCTTGAATTAAAAACTTAAAGAATTCTTCAGAAGATTTACCGGGTGGTCTGAGATGTCTCTTCAACTTATAGAGACATTCAGGATCACCTTTTTTGATCGTGCTCACACCTTCGGTACAGCTGAGGGTAGCTTTGAAACCGATCTTCTTGAGGACTTTATCTGTATTTTCACTGAATGCACCGAAAGGATAGGTGAATGTATTAGGGGTCACTCCGGTAACATAAGCGAGTTTATCCTGCAGGTGGCAGAGATCTGCCATCAGGAAATCTTCGTAGTCATCGTAAGATTCCTTCTCCATCTGGCTGACTCCGTTACGCTTTTCATAGGTATGACAGCTGTATGAATGGTTCTGTATTTCCCAGCGGCCGGACATGTGCATGGTGAAGATATCATCCCATGTTACATGTGAGTAATTAGGGTTTCTATCCGGATCATATGAGAATTCTTCAGTCATTTCTCCAACGATCGATAAGACTGCTTTCATATCATATTTCTCAAGAAGTGGGTCGGCATAGTGGAGATTGTTGTAATAACCATCGTCAAAAGTCAAAACGATCGGGTTTTCAGGAAGGTCACCATTGTTTAAGACGAAGTTGATGACATCTTTCATGAATACAGGCGTATAGCCTGCGTGTTTTATATATTTAAGATCTTCTTCCAGGAGTTCGGGAGGGATCACATAGGGAGTTTTCTTTTTTTGCGATTTCAATATACTGTGATACATGATGATTGGAAGTTCTGTTTCTTTGATCTCGTGTTTGGAGACTACGGTCTGTACAGATCCGGCATCACTTCTGACTGATTCGTTGAAAGAATAAGCCGTTTTATCTACAAATACATTTATCCCCAGCGAAAATACGCTGCTCAAAAGAACTGCACAAACAGCCAGCAGCTGAGCTTTCCTGCGCTTTGAAATCATATGACCTCCGCATTTTGATACAATCTTCAGTAAAAAAATAGCCTCCCATAAAAATATGAGAGGCTGAAGCCGTTTATGCGATATAGTATCAATCATAAGCAGGGTAAGATGCTTTGGCTTTTCGTTTTAATCCCGGGAATCGTTCAAGTTCATTAAAATCTTTAGTAAAACCTACAAAATACGCCGTTATCGGTCCTATCTCGCAAGGGACATGATCATATACACTTTCTTCGTTTTCGTCATAGACCGTGTACATGATATCTCTTGGATATGTGTCTTCTACATACTTGATTATCTTTTTTGTTACTCCATCTTCTTTTGACCTGGTATAAAGGTCGACTGCTCCGAACATGTGGAGTATTTCATGGGCATAGGTAGCAGGTGTTTCATAGTCATCGTATTCATCGTAAAGATAGATATACGCTTTTTCAAGATAACCGTATTCAGGCTCATCAGGATACGGGTAATACGGATAACACCAGCTTGTGCCGCTTGCATTCATGAAGAACATGAAGCCGATACTGTCAGCATCATATTTCTCAAGCAGTGCCAGATAATCTATGTTTTTTTCTATCCATGAATCAGTCACATCATGTGCAGCATCGTCGTTCATTCCTTCCTTGATGATATTCATGTCAGAAAAGTACATAAGGTCCGGGTTCTCACTTGTATCATAGATCAGCTCAGCTTCACAACCAAACCTATTGGCTTCATCTACAAGATAGTCAATAGCTATGTCCATATATTCCTGCGTCCTTTTTATATTCGCATCTGACCACCCATCGCTCGTACTCTTATCCTCATCCATATAGATACTGACGATGATCGTCTTCCCATCAAGATATACTGCAGAGCCCGTAGGTTTGTCCATCCATGCCAGTTCGTCTCTGTTAGGAACTGTAGGATCGGTTTCATCCGGCATGAATAAATAACCTATGACCAGAAGTATAGAAAGCAACAGTACCCAAATGAATATACCGCGAAGTTTATGTATTCTGTTGTTGGTGAATGTTATTTTTCTCATAATTGGATTTATTTTAACAGGTCGAGCGACAACAGTCTATTATTTTATTTAGCAGTATTTGGAGCTGATGTTACTCTGTTGACCAAACACCTGTATGTTTGTTATCATAGACGAGTACAAATACGACTGATCAGCCGTAATACCGGCATATACGGAGGACAATAAATGAAAGCAGCTTTCCACACACTGGGATGCAAAGTAAACCAATATGAATCTGAGGCGATGGCAGGACATTTCAGAGCGGCAGGCTATGAGATAGTCGATGAGAGAGACTTCGCTGATGTATATATAATAAACACATGTACAGTAACGGCTGTTGCTGACAAAAAGTCGCGTCAGTATATCCGCAGGATGAAGAAGGTAAACCCTGACAGTGTGATCGCGGTCACGGGATGTTATGCTCAGATCAGCCCTGAGGAAGTATCGGCAGTGGATGGTGTTGATATCGTTACAGGAACTAATGAGAAGCATCGCCTGGCAGAATACGTTGCAGAGTTCATGGAGAACAGAACTAAGCAGATCCGCATCAAAGGCTATGAAGAACTGGATTCTTATGAAGATGTTGGTACTGTTGCCAGCACTGAAAATAGGACGAGGGCATATATCAAGATCCAGGAAGGGTGTAACAGATTCTGTTCATACTGCGTGATCCCGTATGCGCGCGGCAAGGTGAGAAGCAGAAGCTTTGATGACATTATCGACGAAGCGAAGAAGCTGATAGAAGCAGGGTATAAGGAGATCGTACTGACCGGCATCAATACCGCTCTTTATGATATGGAAAGCGCAGGCGTGCAAAGCGCAGACGGCTCCGCCGAAGAGCTTTACGGCGTAGAAAAGGTGATCGCGGCGCTGGACGCGCTGGATGGAGACTTTCGCATCAGGCTCAGCTCTCTTGAGCCGGCAGTAGTAAATGCCGGATATGTGAAGAGGCTCCTTAGATATGATAAGCTCTGTCACCATCTGCATCTTTCTGCCCAGAGCGGCAGCAGCAAGGTGCTGAAGGCCATGAACAGACCTTATGACAGAGACGAATATCTTGATATCGTGAGAGTATTGAGAGAGCATGATCCGTATTACGGTATCTCTACAGATATAATAGTGGGATTTCCGGGAGAGAAAGAAGCTGATTTCGAAGACAGCTGCAGGCTTGTCGAAGAAACTGCATTTTGCAAAACCCACATCTTCAAGTATTCAAAGAGACCTTTCACTAAGGCTGCTGAAATGAAGGAACATGTAGCGCCTCAGATAAAAAACATAAGAAGTGAAGCTCTCCATAAAGTGAGCAGGAAAGTAGCTGCAGACTTTTTCAGAAGCTGCAGCGGACAAGAAGAAAAGGTGCTTTTTGAAGAGATATATCATGACAGAGGGATCATCACAGGATTTACCGATAATTATACAAGGGTATATGTGAAGTACGATGATGAGGCATCAGCAGAAATGCTGATCAATGAATTCGTGAAAGTCAGACTTGGACAGCCTTTTGAAGAAGGCATGACAGCTGAGTTGATTTAATGTATAATATCCATATAACAAACGAAAGGAAGTGAAATCATGAGTGATTGTATTTTCTGTAAGATAGCGGCGGGAGAGATCCCATCCAACAAAGTTTATGAAGACGATAAGATCCTGTGCTTCCACGATCTGGATCCGCAGGCCCCTGTACATGTACTGATCATTCCTAAGAAGCATATAGCATCGATCGATGATGTGGCTGATGAAGATCAGGAACTAATGGGATATATCATGGTAAAGATCAAGGACATCGCTGCTGAGCTGGGTCTTGAAAACGGATACAGAGTAGTTAACAACTGCGGCGAAGACGGTCTGCAGACTGTTAAGCATATCCATTTCCATCTGCTTGGCAAGAGAAAGATGACATGGCCGCCGGGCTGATACAGTGAAAACGCAGTATAAAAAACCGGTGAAAAAAGTCCTTGCATATCCTGCCATAAAATAGTATAATAGCAACGTTGTAGGCAAGCCGTTCTACAGGCTGTAATGATTTACATAAGGTCAGGAGGTGAAACGGGAAATGGCACAGGTAATTGTTAGAGAAAACGAAAGCTTGGAAAGCGCTCTGAAGAGATTTAAGAGATCATGCGCAAGAGATGGCGTTATGTCTGAACTGAGAAAGAGAGAGCACTACGAAAAGCCAAGTGTAAAGAGAAAGAAGAAGTCTGAAGCTGCTAGAAAAAAGGCTAAGAAATACTAAAAACAACTGGTATTGAAGACTACTAAATAGATAAGAGGTGTTGGAATTGACCTTAAAAGAAAGATTGAATGCTGACTTTAAGGAAGCAATGAAAAACAAACAGACGGTCAGAAAAGAGACCATCAGCTTCGTGAGAGCTGCCATCAAGCAGTATGAAGTTGACAACAGGGAAGAAATCGACGATGCAGGGATTGCATCCATTTTAGCAAAACAGGTTAAAATGAGAAAAGATGCCCTCGCTGATTTTGAATCTGCCGGAAGAACGGATCTTGTGGAAGCTTACAACGCTGAGATCGAAGTGCTTTCTGAATATATGCCTAAACAGTTAACTGAAGACGAGATCGCAGATATCGTCAAGGCTACAGCAGCTGATTTGGGAATCGAAGCAGGAAGCGGCAAAGCATCCATGGGTAAGCTCATGGGAGCAACTATGCCTAAGGTCAAAGGGGTTGCAGACGGAAACCTGGTAAAGGCAGCAGTCGAGCAGTACCTCGCATAATAAAGCTTAATAAAGCGACGTTGACAATAGTCAATGTCGCTTTTTTCGTGCGTAAAAAACTAGTGAAAAACGAAAAATTTCAAGAGATTAAGGTTGTACTATTTTGTAATATATTGTATAATTTAGTTAGAAAATAAGAAAGTAGGAAAGTTGGAAAATGGCAACTGCAGCTAACCCTATTATAGAATTACGCCAGAAGGCGCAGATAACTATCCCGAAGGGGATCGTAAAAAAGCTGAATCTTAATGAAGGCGATAAACTTGAGATCTATGAAAAGGACGGTGAGATACGCATCGTCCCTGTTGCTGTGTATCCGATAAGCTATGTAGATGAACTCAAGAAAGAAATAGAACGACTGAGGAAGGATAAGTAGTATTGATGAAGAGGATATTGTCTGTTGTGCTGGCTGTAATGCTGGCAGTTACATTGATCGTGCCATTGACTGCACTTGAAGCTGATGCTGCATTCAAAGTAAGGACTTCTATGCCGTCTTTTGATTCGGCAGAAGGGAAAGCGTATTACTATACAGATGACAATGTGTTTTATAAATACAATTATGGTCCGAATAAGAAGTACAGCAAGATAAGAGGCGGATATGTTTCCGGCAACTGTACTTGGTATGCTTACGGCAGAGCCAGTGAAATACTCGGTAAACCTCTGAACACAAATTTCAGATGGGGTGCAAACAACTGGTGGACACTGAACAAAATCGGAAATTATTATCCATATGGAAGCAAGCCAAAGGTAGGAGCAATAGCTTGTTATAAAAATCATGTGGCAGTAGTAGAAAAGGTCGTTAACGGTAAAGTCTATGTGTCCGAATCGGGTTGGACGATTTCAAAGAAATGTCCTAAAACAGCTTCTGACCTCAAGTTCCATTACGGTACGCCTTGGCTTTCATCTCTTAAAGGATATATCTATATTACTGATTCAATTTCTATTGATGCTAAAGAAGTAAGTTACAGCGTAGAAATCACGGCAGAAGATCTTAATTTAAGAGCAGGTCCGGGGACAAGCTACAGCAGGATAGGATATGTCAAACAGGGAATATATAAAGTTACTGAAGAATGCGGCAACTGGGCCAAGCTTGAAACGAATGGTTACTGGATATGCCTCAGCTATGCTAAAAAGGTGACTGATGAATCAAACCCGGACAGCTCTGCAGATGAAACTGTTGAGGGCACAGTTCCAAAAGAAGACACGGCAGTTACTGAAGGCACTAAAGATGAAGAACCGGCCGATATCCTTTATAAAGTAAAGGTCACTGCTACAAGCTTGAACATGCGTACAGGCCCCGGCACAAGCTATAAGTCAAAAGGGACTGTGAAGAAAAACAGCACCTATGAGATCAAAGCAGAAAAGAACGGCTGGGGGCAGTTAAAGACTAACGGATATTGGATAAAGCTGTCATATACTAAAAAAGTGACATCAACATCCTCAAATTCAAGCGAGGCAACGGAACAGGCACCTGCTGTAGAAAAGGCACTTTATAAAGTAAAGGTCACTGCTACAAGCCTGAACATGCGTACAGGTCCGGGAACAAGTTATAAGTCAAAAGGAACTGTAAAGAAAAACAGCACTTATGAGATCAAAGCAGAAAAGAACGGCTGGGGACAGCTTAAGTCTAACGGATACTGGATCAAGCTCTCATACACTAAGAAGGTAACCGCTGCATCTGCAGAATATAAGGTGAAAGTAAAATCCAAAGACCTGAACATGCGTACAGGCCCCGGAACATCATATAAGAAAAAAGGGTTTATCAAACCGGGTACATATGTTATAAGCAAGACCAGCAACGGCTGGGGAAAACTTAAGACCAACGGATATTGGATAAAGCTTTCATACACAACTAAAATATGATAAAATAAAACAGCCTATAAGTTTAGGCTGTTTTATGATTTTTTGAAAATTATGGAAGAGGGCGGAAGCATATGTTTTTACCTGTTACCATTAATGATATGAAAGCAAGAGGATGGGATGAAGTTGACTTCGTACTTGTTACGGGGGATGCTTATGTTGACCATCCATCTTTTGGTACAGCGATAATTTCAAGATATCTCGAATCACATGGATTCAAGGTAGCCATATTATCTCAGCCAAACTGGAAAAACGCTGATGATTTCAAGTGTTTCGGAAGACCTAGACTAGGATTTCTCATAAACAGCGGCAACGTGGATTCCATGGTCAACCATTATTCGGTTACTAAGCATAAGAGAAGCAGAGATGTATATTCTCCGGGCGGCAGGACAGGTAACAGACCTGACAGAGCCGTCATCGTATACAGCAACAGAGCAAGAGAAGCGTATAAGGATGTACCTGTCATAATCGGAGGTCTTGAAGCAAGCCTTAGAAGACTGGGCCACTATGATTATTGGGACGATAAGGTAAGACGCAGTATACTGCTGGACTCCAAGGCAGATATCCTCATCTACGGCATGGGAGAAAGGGCTGTTCTTGAGATCGCAGAAGCTCTTGATTCGGGACTTGAAGCTAAAGATATAACATGGATCAACGGCACATGCATCAAAGCTAAAGCAGCAGATGTGCAGACTCAGGAAGATGATGTTATCCTGCCTTCTTTTGAAGATATATCGACATCTAAGGATGCGTACTGCGAAAGCTTTGCTCTTCAGTACAGGAGTAACGATGCCGTAGCAGGAAAGAGACTCCTTGAACCTAACGGAAATTTCTATATCATCCAGAACCCTCCTCAGCCACCGCTTGAGAGGGATGAGCTGGATCATCTGTATGAACTTCCGTTCATGAGAGATTACCATCCATCATACGAAAAAGACGGCGGAGTTCCGGCTATCGAAGAGATAAAGTTCAGCATAACAGCTAACCGAGGATGCTTCGGAGGCTGCGCTTTTTGCGCCATAACATACCATCAGGGAAGAGAAGTAAGAAGCAGGAGCAAAGCCTCCATCGTGGAAGAGGCAAAGCTTATGACGAAGCAGAAAGGCTTCAAGGGATATATCCATGATATAGGAGGCCCTACTGCGAACTTCAGACATCCGTCATGCAAAAAGCAGAAGAAGCATGGTATGTGCCAGCATAAAGACTGCCTTTTCCCTAAGCCATGCAGCCAGATGGAAGCAGATCATAAGGAATATATGGATGTACTTAAAGCTGTCAGAGAACTTGACGGTATCAAGAAAGTATTCATTAGATCGGGAATAAGATACGATTATCTGCTGGCAGATAAAGACCAGAGATTCATAGATGAACTTTGCAAACATCATGTGAGCGGCATACTGAAAGTAGCCCCTGAACATGTGTCGGGCAGAGTTCTCAAGAACATGAGAAAGCCGTCTGTCGAAGTCTTTGACAGATTCAGCGAGAAATACAGGGCTGTCAACAGGAAGCTTGGTAAGAAACAGTACATGGTCCCTTACTTCATTTCATCACATCCGGGAAGCACTCTGGATGATGCTATAGAACTAGCGCTTTACATGAAGAAGACGGGATTTATCCCTGATCAGGTGCAGGATTTTTATCCGACACCGGGGACACTTGCCACATGTATGTACCACACAGAAAAAGACCCGTTTACAGGTAAGCCTGTGTACGTGGCAAAAACTCATGAAGAAAAGAAGATGCAAAGGGCACTTATGCATTTTCATAAGAAAGAGAACCGTAATATAGTCAGGGCGGCCCTCAAAAAAGCAGGAAGAGAAGATTTGATGGAGGTACTGTCAAGATGATAACGCTGACAGAACTGACAAAAGCATATGAAGACGGCAAGGCGCTTTATGAAGCGATGCTGGAAGATCATGAAGCCGCAGCTTTCAGGACTACGGAAGAATATGGCAGCGATCCTGTAAATACAGTAAGTTTGGGAGATAACCTGGATCACATGATGTATCTTCTGAAAGAAAAGGATATGGCAGGAAAGATACAGCTCATCTATGTGGATCCGCCTTTCTTTTCAAGCGGTAAGTATCAGGCATCCATCAGACTTGAATCCGAGATCCTGGGGAAATCATCACTTATGAAGCTTGAGGCCTACGATGATAACTGGTCTAAGGGAATGCCCCAGTATCTTACTATGCTGACTGCAAGACTGTTTGCCATGAAGGAACTTCTTGCAGATACTGGCTGCATATGGATGCACCTTGACTGGCACGGAGTATATTACGTGAAAGTCATCATGGACCAGATCTTCGGTGAAGCTAACTTTATAAACGAGATAATCTGGACATATAAGTCGGGAGGCAGCAGTAAGAAGAGTTTTGCTAAAAAACACGATACTCTGTTGGTGTACGGCAAGAGCCGAAAATATAAGTTTAATCCTCTTACAGAAAAATCATATAACAGAGGCTTGAAGCCATATAGATTCAAAGGCGTCGAAGAGTTCTGCGACGATGTTGGCTGGTATACCATGGTCAACATGAAAGATGTGTGGAGCATCGATATGGTAGGAAGGACATCTGCAGAAAGGACAGGTTATGCTACCCAGAAGCCTGAGAAGCTGATGGAGAGGATAATAGCATCATGCACAGATGAAGGCGACCTTTGTGCAGACTTCTTCGCAGGCTCGGGGACTCTCGGAGCTGTATGCGAGAAGATGGGAAGGCGCTGGATGATGTGCGATGAAGGTGAGCTGAGCGTTTCGGGACAGATTCATCGATTAGGTAAGCTTGGCAGCAGTTTCAAAGTCGAAAGAGCTACTTGTGATTCGGAAGGCAGCTTAGGATACAGCATGTCGGGCGGACTTATCAATCTCATTTCGTATAAAGCTGCCATGCCTGTCGGGCTGGGTGACTATGAAGATGAACTTAGAAGATATATGAATGAAGACAGCCTGTGCATGGTCAAATGCTGGAGTGCGGGAAGGCTGGATGAAGACGGAGTCCACAGAGCAGACGGAGTTTTCTGTGACAGCTGGGGTATAAATGAAGTGGACGGTTTTTCTGAAGATATCAGTATCATAGGTTATGATGTGTTTGGAAGAAGAGTTTCAGGGATGCCTGAATGATCTTTTTTAACGGAAGGTTTTGGAGGAATCAAGGGTGTTTCAATTCAAGGAAGTGGATAAAGAGAAAGAAGCTCGGCGCATAGCTAAAATAAAAGACTTCACTATCGATTTTTGCATACTGTTCGGTGCATGCTGCGTCAGTGCATTTTCTACAGTAAGTGTGATGATACCTAACGGGCTAACGTCCGGAGGCATAACCGGGGTGGCTAGAATACTGCAGAAGTTTCTTGATATAGATTTTTCTATACTATACTACGGACTTTCGGCAGTAGTTTTACTGATGGTATTCATCTTCATAGGATGGAAAGAGCTTAAGAAGATACTCTTTCTGTCGATATTATATCCGGCAGTGCTGTTTCTGTTCGAGCAGATGGATTTCCAGCTCCTTGAGACGAAGGATATACTGCTGGCAGCTGTATTCTGCGGAGTATTTGCCGGCATATATATAGGACTCATATTCTGGAGAGGGTATGCTTCGGCAGGGACAGATGCTATAGCAAAGGTCCTGTGCATGAAAGTATGTCCGCAGGTGAGCATGAGTAAAGTTTTGCTGGTGCTTGATGCCATCGTAATAGTATCATCTGCATTCGTATACGGCAGGAATATCGCTTTGTATGCGCTGATCACCCAGGTGATACTGACTAAGACGAGTGAGATCATAATGTACGGGTTTGAGAGCAAGCTTGTCCAGCTGAATATCATCACCGAAAAGGCTGAAGATATGAGTAAATTCATAATGGAAGAGATGGATAGGGGTGTCACGAGTTATGAGATAAGGGGAGAATATACGAAGAATCCCATGAGACAGCTCATGTTCATATGTTCTCAGAGAGAAAGTGCGATCGTAAGAAAACATTTATCTGAGATCGATCCTAAGGCGTTCGTTACTGTGACTAAAATAGAAACAGTATGGGGATATGTCAGAGGCACAAATGATATAAGTACGGATAAAAATATCAAGAAATAAAGCGGCAGTTATATCTTAGAAGGGACGAAAAACATGAAAATCAGATTATACGGAACAGAAGATTATAATACAGGCAAGTGGTCCGGAGGAGAAACTACTGAATTTGCCATCTATCCGGAAAAGGCAAAATATATAGACAGAGACTTTATCTGGAGACTCAGTTCAGCTACTGTAGATGTGGATGAATCAACATTCACGAAGCTGCCGGAATTTGACCGCATACTTATGGTCCTTGAAGGGGAAGCAGTGCTGGCTCACGGAAATGAGCGAACTGTAAAACTCACGGCCCTTGAGCAGGACAGCTTCAGCGGTGATGCAGGCACTAAGAGTTTCGGGAAAATCAAGGATTACAATCTGATCATGAAAAAAGGCTGCAGCGGCAGTCTTAAAGTCTATGAAGCACAAAGCACAGCGCAGACAGTAGAAAGGGCTGATCAGGGCGAACATACCCATGCTTCTTACGGATTTTATTGCATAGAAGGATATGTGGTTGTTTCTGCAGCGGGTGAAACGCATATGGTTCCGGCAGGAAAGCAGCTGGTGCTGGATCTTGATGAAGGGGAGAGTGTTGAACTTTCTGTAATGGGCGAAGGTAAAGCAGTAGTTGCAGAAGTTTTCTACACGAGACTGGCTCATGCAGCAGTAGAAATTCCTGAAGAAAAGGCGACTTTTGAAGACTTCAAAACAGCATTCAAATTAGCAAGAGGAAACAGTAAGTGGAAGGCTGCTTTTGAAAAGAATAGAGGCAGTGACGTGTGGTATGATGAAGCGCTTAAGAGCAAATTATCGTTCCTGAACAGAACATATATAGGGATAATTTTATGGGCGATCATCTGCATGATATTCATAGTACTGGCAGTAAAGGGCATGTCACATGTTACTGTTATCATAGCTCTTGTAGTATGGACAGTACTGTATGCACTCGTGATATCACCGCTGATCTATATGATAGTTTTACCTAAACCTATAAATGCTCATATCAAAAAAGTAGACAGCCTTACCGAATATGAGATGCAGCTGTACCTAAAAGAACAGGGCGAAAATGAAATGACAGATAAACTGCTGAAAAAGTATAAATACAGCAGAGGCGGAGGCTGGGATGTAGATGAAGAATCTATCTTCAGCAAATTGAAAAAATAAAAGGGGATACGGGAGGAAATCAAACTAATGTACATAAGAAACAATACTATAGCAGTAGTTTTCAGGGTGGTATTTTTGATAATATGCGGAGCCGGTCTTGTGATGAAGCTTCTCTATTCAAGATTCAGCATCGATACGATAATGAGTGATTTCGCATTGATATCAAATGTACTGGCACTTATATATTTCGCATATCTTATAATAGCACGTCCCGGATATGAGAGAGGCATGCTGCGAGGTGCAGTGACCATCTATATGCTGGTGACGTTCATCGTATACTATTTCATACATTTCGGAGTAGATGCCGATCCTTTGCAGAACCTTTCGCTGGCGGGGTATCTTCTGTATTTCGCAGCACCATTGATGGCGGTACTGGATTATCTTCTGTTCTGCAGAAAAGGTTGGTTTACTTCGTATAGTCCGCTCATATGGACTATATTACCTGTAGTCTTTAATTTAGCGATATTTATCATAAACAGGATCGGCATATATGTTGCCTCGATCCCATATTTCAACTTGCTGGGACTCAATATGATAGTCACCTTGTTCGTATTTTTAGGTGTGAGCTATCTGTTGTTCGCGGCAGATAATTTAATGGCCGGAAGGCGCAGATAAGGAGGAGTATATTTTGATCGACAAACATTTATTGAGACATCTGTCAAAGAAGTATCCTGATGTCAAATCAGCGACTGAAGAAATCGTCAATCTGAGTGCTATTCTTTCATTACCGAAAGGAACAGAGTATTTTCTGAGTGACCTTCATGGTGAGCATGAAGCGTTCATACATATGCTCAAGAGTGCATCCGGTGTTATAAGAGCTAAGATCGAAGAAATATTCGGACCTGACCTGAACAGGGAAGAAAGAGATGAGCTGGCTGCACTGGTGTACAATGCCGATGCCGAGATCAAGAGAAGAAAGAAGTCTGAAGCAGACTTTAAAAAATGGTGTAAGATCTCGATCTTGAGACTTATACTGATATGCAAATCAGTTTCAACGAAATATACACGTTCCAAGGTAAGAAAAAGACTGCCTAAGGAATATGCATATATCATAGACGAACTGCTCCATGCCGATGACGAAGCTAACAAGGGAAACTATTACGGTCAGATCATCAACAGCATCGTAGAGTCCGAAATCGCTGAAGACTTCATCATCCAGCTGACTAATGCCATCAGTTCACTGGCTGTTGACAGACTTCATATCATCGGAGATATGTGGGACAGAGGTGCTCATCCAGATTATATTATGGACTTCCTCATGCAGTATCATGATGTTGATATCCAGTGGGGTAATCACGACATCGTATGGATGGGTGCGGCAACAGGGAACTGGGCATGTATCACCAATGTACTAAGAATGAATATCAGCTACAACAATTTCGATATGCTGGAGATCGGTTACGGTATCAACTTGAGACCGCTGGCGACAATGGCTTCCGAAGTATATGCTGACGACCCTTGTGAATTCTTCAAACCGAAGCGACTTGATGAAAACAAGTTCGACCCTGTAGATGACGAACTTGCAGCTAAGATGAACAAGGCTATCGCGATCTGTCAGTTCAAGGTGGAAGGGCAGAGGATAATGGCCCATCCTGAGTATGGTATGGAAAACAGATTGCTGCTTGATAAGATCGATTATGAAGCAGGCACTATACAGCTGAGAGACGGTGTGTTCCCTCTGAGAGACACTAATTTCCCAACTATCGACCCTGCAGATCCGTATAAGCTGACCGAAGAGGAAGAAGCTATGCTGGACGCACTGGAAGCTTCTTTCCATCAGAGTGAAAAGCTTCAGGCTCACATAAAGTTCCTCTATAGCCACGGTGCCCTTTACAAGGTGATCAACGGCAACTTGATGTATCATGGATGCATACCTATGGATGAAGACGGAAACTTCGAGAAGTGTACTGTGAACGGCATCACTTTATCAGGCAAGGCATATATGGATTATCTTGATGATCAGGTCAGAAAGGCATACTTCAATCCTGACGAATCTGAAGAGATCGGACGTTCGGGAGACTTGATGTGGTATCTGTGGCTGGGAAGCAAATCACCGCTCTTCGGTAAAGACCAGATGACTACGCTCGAAAGATGTTTCGTGGCTGATAAGAAAACACATAAGGAACATACAGTGCCTTATTACAAGCTGATAAACAGAAGAGATATCTGTGAAAAGATACTGGAAGAGTTTGGTCTCGATCCTAAGACTTCACATATCCTCAACGGACACGTTCCTGTTAAGATCAAGGACGGTGAAAGCCCTGTCAAGGGTGAAGGTAAGCTGTTTGTTATCGACGGAGGTATGTCAAAAGCTTATCAGAAGCAGACAGGTATCGCAGGATATACATTCATCTTCAATTCCAGATACATGGCGCTTTCCGAACACAAGCCATATAGCCCGCTCCAGGATGACGGTACACAAGTGTTCACGACTCCGGCTATCAGAACAGTTAAGACTCTTGAGAAGAGAATGCTGGTGAAAGATACGGATCAGGGTAAAGAACTCATGCGCGAAGTAGAGGAACTGAAGGCTCTCGTCAAGGCATACAGAACAGGTGAGCTTAAAGAAATGTAAGTAACGCAAGATAATTTGAAAAATAAACCAAATAATAAAGATATCTTGCAAATATAGCTTGCAAATGTATATGAAAAATGTTTTAATAAACATGTATGATTGTTATAAATATAACGATATAATCATAGTTAAAATGCGGTGAAAAAAATGATAAATCGTTATTAGTAATTAAGGAGGCTTTTACATGAACTTTCAACTGACGAAGGAACAAGAATTCGTAAGAAAAATGGTAAGAGAGTTTGCCGAAACAGAGGTTGAACCTATTGCTGCAGAAATCGACAAGGAACATAGATTCCCTGTAGAAACTGTAGAAAAGATGGCAAAATACGGCCTTTTAGGCGTACCATTCCCAACTGAGTACGGCGGAGCAGGCGGAGACCACATCTCCTACGCTATCACTGTTGAAGAACTTTCAAGAAAGTGCGCATCAACAGGCGTTATCTGTTCAGCTCATACTTCACTGTGCTGCTGGCCTATCTTTGCATGGGGTACAGAAGAACAGAAGAGAAAGTACCTGCCTGACCTGCTGGCAGGAAAGACACTGGGCGCTTTCGGTCTGACTGAACCAAATGCAGGAACTGACGCTTCAGGACAGCAGACAAGAGCAGAAGATAAGGGTGATCACTGGCTGCTGAACGGAGCTAAGGTATTCATCACTAACGGCGGATATGCTGACGTTTTCGTAGTAATGGCTATGACTGATAAGTCAAAGGGCAACCACGGAATCAGCTCATTCATCGTTGAAAAGGGTGATGAAGGCTTCTCAATCGGTAAGACAGAAGATAAGATGGGTATCTGCGCATCTTCAACTACAGAACTGATCTTCCAGAACTGCAAGATTCCTAAGGACAGACTTCTCGGAGAAGTTGGACAGGGATTCAAGGTTGCTATGTCAACTCTGGACGGCGGAAGAATCGGTATCGCATCACAGGCTCTCGGTATCGCACAGGGCGCTCTGGATGTAACTCTTGATTATATGAAGGCTAGAAAGCAGTTCGGAAAGAGCCTGTCAAAGTTCCAGGCACTGCAGTTCACAGTTGCTGAACTGGCTACAGAAATCGAAGCTGCTAGACTTCTGATCTATAAGGCTGCTGATATGAAGGATAAGCACCTGGCTTATGGACCTGCTGCTGCAATGGCTAAGCTGTTTGCTGCTGAAACAGCAATGCACGTAACTACTAAGTGCGTACAGCTCCACGGCGGATACGGTTACACTAAGGATTATCCGGTAGAAAGAATGATGAGAGACGCTAAGATCACTGAAATCTATGAAGGTACTTCAGAAGTTCAGAAGATGGTTATCGCTGCATCAGTTATCGGTAAATAAAGATAGGGAGGAAGAATCAATGGCTTTTAAAGTTTTAGTATGTGCTAAGCAGGTTCCTAATACTAACGAAATCAAGATCAACCCTGAAACTGGTACACTGATCAGAGACGGCGTTGAAAGTATTCTGAACCATGACGATGCTAACGCTCTGGAAGAAGCATTAGCATTAAAGGATAAATATGACGATGTAGAAGTTATCGTAGTATCAATGGGACCTCCACAGGCAAAAGACATGCTGCTGGAATGCCTGGCTAAGGGTGCTGACGAAGCTATCCTGCTGTCAGACAGAGCAGTAGGCGGATCCGATACATGGGCTACATCAAATGCTGTAACTGCAGCAATCAAACATTATGGTGAGTTCGACATGATCTTCGCAGGCAGACAGGCTATCGACGGAGACACTGCACAGGTTGGACCACAGATCGCTGAAAAGCTCGACCTGCCACAGGTTACATATGTACAGAAGTTCGAAATCAGCGAAGACAGAAAGACTGTAACAGTACAGAGACAGCTGGAAGACGGTTACGAAGTAATCGAAGTTCCTGTTCCTTGTATGCTGACAGCAATCAAAGAACTGAACACTCCTAGATACATGTCAATCGGCGGCATCTTTGATGCTAAGAACAAGCCTCTCCACGTATGGAGCGCTGCAGACGTAGCAGTAGACCTGAACACAGTAGGTCTGAAGGCTTCTCCTACAAACGTATTCAGATCATTCACACCAAAGCCAAAAGAACCAGGCGTGAAGATCGAAGGCGATTCAGAAACAGATCTGGCGAAGAATCTGCTGATCAAGCTTAAGGGCAAGCATGTAATCTAAGAAGGAGGAGGAAATACAAATGGCAATTAAAATCTTAAAAGATAAATGTATCGGATGCGGTATCTGCTTCAAGTCATGTCCTGCAGATGCTTTCGAATTCGAAGCATACGATGGAAATAAATTAGGTAAAGTAGCAAAGATCAACGCTAAGTGTACTTTCTGTAACCAGTGTCTGACTGCATGTAAGTTCGGCGCTATCGAAGAAGAAAAGATCGAAGTTGCAGATGATCTGGACGATTACAAGCACGTTTGGGTTTATGCAGAACAGAGAGACGGTAAGCTGATGAACGTTGCTCTGGAACTGATCGGCGAAGGTTACAGACTGGCTAAGGAAATCAGTGAAGATACACAGGTTTGCGCAGTTCTGGTTGGTGACGGAATCGATCATCTGGCTGAAGAATGTTTCGCATACGGAGCAGAAAAAGTTTACATGATCCAGGATCCACTGCTGAAGAACTTCACAACAGATGGATACGCTAAGGTTCTGGTAGACGCTTGCTACGAATACAAACCAGAAATCGTTATCTACGGTGCAACTCACATCGGTAGAGACCTGGCTCCAAGAGTAGCTGCTAGAATGAACACTGGTCTGACAGCTGACTGTACTAGACTGGACGTTAGAGTTTCAAGCTACATCGAATATGCTGATAAGAACACTACATTAGATACATCCACACTGGATCCTAACGATCCATCAACAGGCATCAAGCAGACTAGACCTGCATTCGGTGGTAACCTGATGGCTACTATCATCTGCCCTAGAACTAGACCTCAGATGTCAACAGTAAGACCTGGCGTTATGCAGAAGAGAGAAAAGGTTGAAGGCGCAACTGGCGAAATCGTTAACGTTAAGCCTGCAATCACTGAAGCTGACATCAGAACTAAGATCGTTGAAATCGTTAAGTCCGCTAAGGAACTCGTATCACTGACTGACGCTGATATCATCTGTTCAGGCGGAAGAGGTCTTGGCGATCCTTCAGGATTCGAACTGATCAAGGAATTCGCTGACAAGGTTGGCGGAGTTGTTGGTTCATCAAGAGCAGCTGTAGACGCTGGTTGGATCGATCATTCACACCAGGTAGGTCAGACAGGTACAACTGTTAAGCCTAAAATCTACTTTGCATGCGGTATCTCAGGCGCTATCCAGCACTTAGCAGGAATGCAGACATCAGACATCATCGTTGCTATCAACAAGGATCCTGATGCTCCAATCTTCGAAGTTGCTGACTACGGAATCGTAGGCGACCTGTACAAGGTAATCCCAGAAATCATCGCTGAATGGGATAACGCTGAAGCACTGTATGATGCATCAACTAAATAGGGAGACCTAACCAAATTTGCAAAAAAACGCTCTCATTAGAGAGCGTTTTTTAATGCAAATTTTTGGTAGGTCCCCCGTCAGAGTTGCAGGAGCTTTGCTCCGTGGCAACTTACGGCGCAGGAGATGACCCTACAGATACTCCTTAACCCTATACCAAGGGAATCCGACTACATTGTCGTAGTCGCCTTCAAAGTGGTCGATGTATTTACTGAAAGTTCCCTGTATAGCGTATCCACCAGCCTTGTCATAAGGCTCGGAAGTCTTCACATAGGCGAGAAGCTCTTCTTCGGTATAATCCTTGAAATATACCGATGTCGTATCGCAGAAGCAAATTTTGAGCTTCTTAGAGGTGTCTATAATGGCAACACCTGTCATTACCTGATGGTAGTTGTTACGCAGTTTGCTCAGCATACGATAGGCATCGTCCTGATCGACAGGTTTACCCATGATCTCATCACCATACACTACGATAGTATCAGCTGCGATTATTACTGCGCCATCGTTGCTGTCAGAGCTTTCATCTGTACTGATCTGTTCTGCGATATAGGCAGCTTTCTTTAGTGCCATAGCCATGGCAGCAGATTCACATGACATATTGATGAGTATTTCTTCATCTACATGTGCAGGTATTATTTCCGGTTCGTAACCATTGTTTTTCATCATCTCGATTCGTCTCGGGGACGAAGAGGCAAGTATTATTCTTTTCATGATTTGAGTATAGCACTAAAGTTGTTTACAAATCAATGTTAATGAAATATGTGTTTTCAATAAGTGATGATAACGTAGATTATAACGAAGCTATAGCGGCTAAAGACTATTTTTCGCAATACCATGAAGGGCTAAATAGAAGAGTAGAAGAGCCGATAAACAGTAGGTTAAATTATGGATATGCTGTTGTGAGAAGTGCAATTGTCAGAAAACTAGTTGCGACAGGCTTTCATACAGCCTTAGGAATTCATCATGATAATCAGTTAAATGCATTTAATTTAGCGGACGATTTAATTGAGCCATACCGCGCTATTGTAGATTTGGTAGTACATGAAAATGTGAGTTCTAGTATTCGATTGTCAAAAACAGAAAGAAGAGAACTGGCACATGTGTTACATAATGCTTGCAAAGTTGATGAAATGAAAGTAAATGTAATGGCATCCATTGATATTATGGTTGAGAGTCTAAAAAGAATAATCTTAGATAATTCATCAGAAAAGCTAAAATTACCACTAATTCTCCCTGTAGAGAGTTTGGAGGGAATAACAGAATGAGACTAATCGTTATACTTAGGGAATTACAACCTATACTCTGTTTTGCTTTATGGTATAATATATAAAAAGTGTCTTGGCGAGTAGGGGTATATAATATGAGAGTGCTAAAATCTAAAAAAACCGAGAATAACTATTATATAACTAAATATAAAATTATTGTCATGAATGGTTCTGAGTTAGTAACAATTATACGACTACCTAAGTCGAAGAGCATGAATACATGTGATATTGTCTTGCAATTTTGGGATCTTTACTATGAAGAAGACAATTTAATGGTGTTTATATATTATAGGAACAATACTATTTACAGAAGTGTCTTGAACGAGGAAACTTTTGAAATTGGAAATGAAAGAATAGAATCAAGATAAAGAGAAAGGGAAATAGAATGGATTTGTCTAAAATCACAAAACTTATACCAGAGTTTACATTGAAAGATTTTAATATGTTCGATATAGTCACTCATGTCGAATGGGACAAAGCATTAAACTTTGAAAGCGGTGTTGAAGAAGCTACTTTTTCCATGACGATGCAAAGCGACAAAGGCTATGAAGTGTCTTTGAAATTTATAAAGGCTTATTCGGTCGAAGTGGATTTATGTGGACAAATCATGGGATTCTGTATAGAAGATAAGATAAAATATGGTTATGCTCCAGAGAACAGATATCATGTAAGCGATTATGAAAATGGCAGAATAACTCTAGATTGTGAAGATATATTGATTGAAAAATTTGCAAAAATATGGTGATTGCAGTAGCAATATTTTGTAAAGGAGGAATCAATGATTGAATTAACTGAACAGCTCCAACAAGTAGAAAAAGAATGTCGTGCAGATATTTCGTTAAGCGGATGGTTAGAGGCTATTGTTGATCATTACTATGTTGACAGCGAATGTGGGTGGATTGAAGAGTTTTATTGGCTATATATATATTATAATGCGGAGACAGATACAACTTACGAGTGTGTAGAGCAAGTTCCAGAAAACCTTGTAGCATATGTTTCAGCTGATTACAGATGGTGTTTTGTGTTAAATAAACATCTTGAGAAATTCAAAAGAGACACAGCTGGTTATGGACTCCATTACATTCCAGTATCAGATTTTGGAGAAGAGATGTTTCAATGTTCCAATATCGATATGCTCCCTAAGGAATTTTCCAATATCGTTTGGATAGATGATGATTTTATGTATGATGAAAGCATCCCTTTTGATTATGACAGTTTTTCTTTAATTGATGATAAAATCCCTTACCTAAATCCAAAACACTTTTCTGTTGGACAACTCGTAATGGTAATGGAATCTAATGACCAATAGTTATATAAATTTATAAAAGCAGGGAACTCAGTTTGAGGTGACCCCCAAAAGTTGGACTTTAGCGGAGAGGAATTACTTTTGTTGTATGATCCGCTGAAAATGGTGCATCGTTCAACAAAATCCTTGCAATCATTCACATTAAATGTTAATATTCACTTGTGAGAAGTCAGAGTCGTATGACTTGAGATTGCCACCCGATGGGGTGGCATTTTTTTTAGATATGTAAGGGAGGTAATGTATGAGCTTATATTGGCCTATAGTTCTTGCAGTATGTGCGGACATAGTATATCAGATAAGTGCCAAGTCGACACCGGAGACGCTGAACCCGTTCGCATCACTTACTATCACGTATTTGATAGGAGCAGCCATATCACTTGTCATTTTCTATATTACGAGTGCCGGCGGCAATTTTATTGCTGAGTTGAAACAGATAAACTGGACTGCATTCGCCCTTGGTCTTGCTATAGTAGGATTGGAAGCGGGAAGCATCTATATGTACAAGGTCGGCTGGAATATGAACACAGGTTATCTGGTGAAGTCGATAATACTTGCTTTAGCTCTCATTGTCGTTGGATATATCCTTTATAAGGAACAGGTGAGCGGTACTAAGATCGCAGGGATCGCTGTATGCCTTCTGGGCCTTTTCCTGATCAATAAATAAGGATTTTTTTGCAGTAATTCATGCATATCGTGTATAATATAGCCGGAGGATATTTTAATGGCAAAGATACTGATAGCTGAAGACAATGTCAGCCTGAGACAGCTGATGAAAATACATCTTAAAAGAGCAGGATATACCGTTTATGAAGCAGCGGATGGTTCAGATGCGCTGGAAGTAATGGATCATAATCATGTAGATCTTATAATCGCAGATATCATGATGCCGGTAATGGATGGATATCAGCTGATAAAAGAAATAAGAGATGCAGGACTTGATACTCCTGTTTTGATAGTGACTTCCAAGGATAGACTTGAAGATAAGAGGATAGGCTTCAAGTCAGGTGCCGATGATTATATGACGAAACCCATCGATATGGAAGAGATGCTGCTGAGAGTGGAGGCAATGCTGAGGCGCTGCAGGATCGCGGACTCTAAGCGACTTACAGTTGGAAATGTGAGACTTGACCTCAACTCCCTTACCGTTCAGTCAGAAGAGCGTGAGATAGTCCTGAGACAAAAAGAGTTCCTTCTTCTGGAAAGGCTTCTGGCTTCGCCGAAGAAGATATTCACGAGGCAGGCTCTGATGGATGAGATATGGGGATATGACAGCAACTCTACACCTCGAACAGTCGATGCTCATATCAAGTCGCTGAGGGCTAAGCTGAAAGATATAGATGATTTCAGCATCGAGACCATAAGAGGACTTGGATACAAGGCGGTGATCCATAAATGAGGAAATTCAGGTCAAAGCTGACAGCAGCGATGATCATTTTAGTAGTTGTAACATCATTCCTTTCGGTGCTTTTCGCCATACTTACCGTCAACGGTAAGTTCCTGGAAAGACCGGAGATGCGTCACGTGATGTTCGGTCTTGCGGCAGGAGATGTTATACTGCTGATCATCCTTATAACTATGATAGCCATAGGGTTCATCCTCGTAATGAGATCGATCATGAAACCGATACTTGAGCTGGATAAAGCCGTAAGCAAAGTCACAGCCGGAGATTATAATGTCAAGGTCGATACGTATAATAAGGCAGAGGCGATAGTTGACCTTCTTGATAACTTCAATACGATGGTGGAACAGCTGAGGAATAATGAATACTTGCATAAAGACTTCAGCTCAAACATTTCCCATGAGTTCAAAACGCCGCTGGCTATAATAAAGGGATATGCAGATCTTCTCGAAGAAGGCAATCTGACTGAAGAAGAACAGCGTAATTATGCTCAATACATATCAAGGGAATCTAAGAGACTTTCGACGCTTACAGCTAATCTTCTCAGCCTCAGCAGTCTGGATTACGATAAGCTTCACGGCAGGAAGACAAAGATCTCCGTAGATGAACAGATAAGACAGGCTGTCCTAAATATGGAAGCTAAATGGCTTGAAAAGAATATAGACATAGATATCGAGCTTAACGAAGTATATTTCACAGGGGAAGAAGAACTGATAAATCAAGTATGGTTCAACCTGCTTGATAATGCCATAAAGTTTACTGATGAAGGCGGCAGGATATCTGTAAGTGCCGATAAACATCACGAGGATATAATCGTAAGGATCGAAGATACCGGTGTAGGCATGGATGAAAAAACGCTGGAACATATATACGAACAGTTTTACAGAGGTGATACAGCCAAAAGATACGAAGGGACTGGCCTGGGACTGTCTTTAGTACAGCGTATCATACATCTTCATGACGGGAAGATAAAAGCTGACAGTAAGCCGGGAGAAGGAACTTGCTTCACTGTGATCCTTCCTATCAAAACTCATAAATAATTTCCCATAAAACAATTAGAGTTCTCTTATAGTTCACAAAATAAGTATACAATCAAGCTGCAATATTATGACATGATTCGTCATTATATCTGCAGCTTATTTTTATGACATAACAGACATAATAGAGGTAGACATAAAGTGAGTGATAAAGTGAAAAAACAAAAATTATATAAGGCGCATTATTTGATATCCTGCAGGATAGATAATTGGGTGCGCCTTTTGCGTGAGAACAAATTCAAGATATCAAAAGATAAGGTTCCTCAGCTGCTGTATATGCTGGGGACAAGTATATTGCTGACACCTTTCACGCTACTTGAAAGCGCCATATATGCGGCACCCATAAGGCGTCATAAGATGGAAAAAGATCCTGTATTTATCATAGGACACTGGCGATCGGGAACTACGTATCTTCAGAACTTACTTTCAAAAGACAAGCAGTTCGGATGGTGCGACCCTGTAAGTACTACAACATTCTGCAATAGTTATTTACTTAAGCCGCTGGTAGCAAAGGTACAGAGCAATGTTCTGAAAGATGCACGTCCTATGGATAATATGGAGTATAAGCTGGATCTGCCGATGGAAGATGTGTTTGCGCTTAATCTCATATCAACGCATTCGATAATACATCTGCTGGCTTTCCCGCAGAACTTCAGACATTACCTTAAGGAGTCGTTTACAGATGAACTTCCTGAAAAGTCACAGAGGGAGTGGGAGAAAGCAACCGGATATGTGCTCAATAAAATTAGCTTGAGGAACAAAGGTAAGCAATTGATGCTCAAGAGTCCCGACCACACATGCCATGTGGGACATCTGATGAAGATGTATCCAGACGCTAAGTATGTGAATATACACCGGGATCCTTATGTGACCATCATGTCAACTATAAATATGTTCAAGAAGCAGATGGATCTGATCAGACTCAACGATCCGCCTGAAAATCTCGATGAAATACTTGAAGATGCCATCGTAGAATTATTCGAACATGTTTACACTAAACTGTTCAAGCTGATGGATGATGATGCGTTCAAAGAAGGCACATTGGTAGATGTACCGTATGATAAACTTTCGGCTGAGCCGGAAGAAACACTTAAGATGATATATGAAGAGCTGGGAATGGACGGATTTGAAGATGCGCTTCCGGCATTCAGAGAACATATAGCATCAGTAAACAATTATGTTAAAAATAAATTTGAACTGCAGCCGCAGTTAAGGGATAAGATTAATGATAAGCTTGGGTTTTATTTTGAAAGATATGGTTACGAACGGAGGTAATTATGAGAGCAGACGGTAGAAGAGTTAAAGATATGAATTCTATGTATCATCTTATCCCGCAGTTTTTGACTCGTCGCTGGGATTCTATGAACATGATAACAGTGGATATACCGCTTGATCCTATCAATGAATATAAAAATAATAAGAGGGCTGAAGGTATCGCCATGAGCCATATGGCCATGATACTTGCCGCATATATCAGAACTGCGGCCGAATATCCATATCTCAATCGTTTCGTAGGAAACAAGAAGGTATATGCACATAAAGATTTCGCAGTTTCCATGGTGGTTATGAGACCGGGAACAGATGAGGATACATTTGGTAAGATATATCTCGACTATACAGATACTATCTATGATGTGCAGGATAAGATAGCTCACTATGTCGATGAAAACAAAAAGGATGACAACCCTAACCCGCTGGATAAAGCTATGAAGATCATCAAGAGTTTCCCGGGATGTCTCAATCTCATTGGATATGTGCTCAGATTCATGGATAGACATGGACTATTGCCTAAGATCATCGTAGATGCCAGCCCATTCCATGCCAGCCTTCTCATATCGAATCTGGCAAGCATAAGAACTAATCATATATACCATCACGTATATGAATTCGGAACAACAAGCGTAGCCATAACCATGGGTAACAGCCGTATAGTTCCTAAGGAAAAGAAGGGTGAGATCGTCTTCGAAAAGACTATCCCTCTGGGAGTAGTTATGGATGAGAGAATATGCGGAGGTCATGATTTCGCAAAGGCATTCACTCGTCTCAAGCAGTATCTTGCAAAGCCTGAACTTCTTGAAGTTCCGCCTGAATTTGAGATCAAGGAAGACAGATAAAAGAGGTTAGATGATATGAGTTATTCTACACATTTAGATGCACTGGAAGCAGAAGCGATATACATAATCAGAGAAGTGGCGGCTGAATGTGAAAATCCGGTAATGTTGTATTCTATCGGGAAAGATTCGTCAGTCATGCTTCATCTGGCATTAAAAGCCTTTTATCCCGAAAAGCCGCCGTTTCCGTTCATGCATGTGAACACCACATGGAAATTCAGGGAAATGATCGACTTCAGGGAAAAGGCAGCAGAAAAATACGGCATAGAAATAATAGAATACATCAATCAGGAAGGTATCGATGAAGGAATCAATCCGTTTGATCATGGAGCAGCATACACAGATATCATGAAGACTAAGGCTCTTAAACAGGCACTGGACAAGTATGGATTCGATGCAGCCTTCGGAGGCGGACGAAGAGATGAAGAAAAGTCTCGAGCCAAGGAAAGGATATTCTCTTTCAGAAATCCCGACCATGCATGGGATCCCAAGAATCAGAGGCCTGAGATGTGGAAACTGTTCAATACGGACATCAATAAAGGCGAAAGTATCCGTGTATTCCCTTTATCCAACTGGACGGAAAAAGACATATGGCAGTATATAAGAAGGGAAAAGATTGATATAGTTCCTCTCTATTATGCTGCAGTCAGACCGTTCGTTGAAAGAGATGGCAATCTCATTATGGTGGATGATGACAGAATGAAACTGAAACCGGGGGAAGAAATCAAGCATGAAAAGATAAGGTTCAGGACTCTGGGATGTTATCCGCTGACAGGCGGAGTGCGCAGTGATGCCGATACTCTTGACGCCATTATAGAAGAAACGCTCAGCGCTGTATCATCAGAGAGAACAAGCCGTGTCATAGACAGCGACGGCGGAAGCGCCAGCATGGAAAAAAGAAAGAGGGAGGGATACTTCTAATGAATGGACTTTTGAAATTCATAACTTGCGGAAGCGTAGACGATGGTAAATCCACCCTCATAGGACATATGCTTTATGATGCCAAGCTAATCTTCGCTGATCAGGAAAAGGCACTCGTTCTCGACAGTAAGATAGGTTCCAGAGAAGGTGAGATCGATTACTCACTTCTTCTCGACGGACTTATGGCAGAACGTGAACAGGGCATAACTATAGACGTAGCATACAGATATTTCACTACAGACAAGAGATCGTTCATCGTCGCAGATACACCGGGACATGAAGAATATACGAGGAATATGGCAGTGGGCGCATCATTTGCAGATCTGGCTGTCATACTTTTAGATGCGTCGCAGGGCGTTCTCGTACAGACGAGAAGACATGCCAGGATATGTTCACTGATGGGTATCAATCACTTCGTTTTCGCAGTAAACAAGATGGATCTGATAGCATTCGATGAAGAAAGATTCAATGACATCTTAGCTGAGATAAAGGTGCTGATGAGCGAATTCGAATATGAAAGTCTGGCTGTCATCCCTGTATCAGCTACTGACGGTGATAACGTGACTGAGAGGTCTGAAAGGACCCTTTGGTATGACGGCAAATCACTTCTGGAATATCTTGAAGACATAGATGTGTCTGCAGACGATGCGGAGGCAGGTTTCACTATGCCGATACAGAGAGTATGTCGTCCAAACAGCAGTTTCAGAGGATTCCAGGGGCAGATAGAGACAGGAACCATAGCGGTCGGAGATGAGATACGCATCCTGCCATCAAGTGAAAAAGCATGTGTCAAAGAAATCATCGCAGGCTTTGATAATGTACAAAAAGCAGTGAAAGGTCAGGCTGTGAATATATGCCTCGACAGAGAAATAGATGCTTCTAGAGGCTGCGTCATCGTCAAGGATGCAGCTGCGCAGACAGGAAACATGTTCACTGTGAAGCTTTTGTGGATGGATGATGCAAGACTTGTAGCCGGCAAGAACTATATGCTGAAGATAGGCACTAAGCGTATCCCTGCAGTAGTTATGGATATCAAGTACAAGATAGATGTCAATACAAGAAACCGCATCGATACAGATACCATATATAAGAATGAGATAGCAGTATGCGATATATCCACGTCAGAGAAGATAGTGCTTGACGAATTCAGAAACAATCCGGCACTGGGATCATTCATTCTCATAGACAGAGTATCTCACATGACATCCGCATGCGGAGTAGTGACTAAGATGGTATCAAGGGCAGACAACCTGACATGGCACGATATGACCATAACGAGAGAGCAGCGTGCTTTGCAGAAAGGGCAGAGACCTAAGACCATATGGCTTACCGGGCTTTCAGGATCCGGGAAATCCACCATTGCCAACGAGATAGAAAAGCGCCTTTTCCTCATGGGAAGACATACCATGAGCCTCGATGGGGATAATGTACGCCTGGGACTTAATAAGAATCTGGGCTTTGCAGAAGGCGACAGGATAGAAAACATCAGAAGGGTGGCAGAAGTCGCTAAACTGATGAATGATGCCGGTGTCATAGTCATCACATCGTTCATTTCGCCATATGAACGTGACAGACTGATGGCAAGAGATATCGTGGGCAGCGATGATTTTATAGAAATATATGTGAGCACTCCGATAGAAGAGTGTGAGAAGAGAGACGTGAAGGGTCTGTATAAGAAGGCCAGGGAAGGTAAGATATCATCATTTACTGGTGTATCAAGTCCTTATGAAGTACCGACCACACATCAGATCGAGATAGATACGTCTGATATCACTATTGAAGAAGCTGCAGATATAGTGATGAAGCAGCTTGAGAAGTTACTGTGATCGAGTAAAAGGAAGCATCCGGATGAAAAAAGGATTAGGCTGGCTGACATCATTCCTTAAAATAGGTGCCATAGGTTTCGGAGGCGGCACGTCGCTTATACCTGTCATAGAGAATGAGATGGTGGACAGCAAGAAGCTTGTGACAAAAGAAGAATATGACTCCGCGGTAATAGCTGCATCCATCACACCGGGGGCACTTCCTGTAGAGATATCTGCGTATGTGGGAAGAGATATCGGCGGTATACGGGGAATGCTGTTAGCACCGGCATGCATGATAATCCCGGGCGTACTGCTGACAGTTATAATGCTTGCCACCATGGATTCCCTTGATGCGAAAGTCATAAGGCAGATAGAGATCATAAGTATAGGAATAACGGCATTCATTTTTTCTATGATGACTAAGTACATCACAGGAACCATGAAATGGGCTAAGGAGAAAAACAAGACTCTTCCTGTTCTGGCCGTTATTATATGTGTGTTTTTCCTCAGTGCTGGAAAGGCCGCAGGCAAGATATTAGCAAGCTTCGGGATAACATGGGAAGTGCTGTTTAGCATATCGACTGTACATATCCTCATAATGGCTTTTTTCGTCATATGTTATGCCGGAAGCAGAAGGGATAAGCTGAGTGCAGGTGTTTCTGCTATCATCTGTATCCTGTATATAATGTTCCAATCAAAGGCGCAGATAATGGCAAGTCTGATACAAAACGATCTTCTTTGTATGGTCTTGTTCAGGATACTTCAGCTCATTATGGTGGGTCTGGCAGTTTACGGCGTAGTCTCGGTAAGAGACAAAAGTGAAAAGCCTGTGAGGGTTTCACCGAAAGGGCTTATTAAGGAATGCGCAGTCTGGTTCGTAGTTCTTGCCGTGGCATGCATACCCGCGTATTTAATGGTGCCCGAACTGGTAAAATACATAGGCAACGGATTTCTCTCATCGCTGATCTCGTTTGGCGGTGGGGATGCTTATCTGACAGTTGCCGACGGTATGTTCGTAGAGAAGGGAATGGTCAGTGAAGAAGATTTTTATGGCAGGCTTGTTATACTCGTCAATGTGCTGCCGGGATCGATCTTATGCAAAACGCTGACAGGCGTAGGTTATTACTTTGGTTTTGCTGCCGGAGGGATGTCGGCAGCCATAGCAACTGCCTTCGCAGGTTTCGTATGCAGCCTGATAGGCTCATGTTTCACCATGAGTATAGCCAGATATTTCTTTGATACGTTTGATAGGATGCGAGCTTTTTGTGCTTTGAAAGAATGGACGAAGTCTATCATTTCGGGACTGCTTGGCACAGTTATCTTATCGCTTCTGTACCAATGCGTAGATGTGGCACATAGTTACGGCGGCAGCGGAGTTCTTATCATCATCGAATTGGCAGTGATATATGGGCTCAATATATTTTTAGCGAAAAAATATGATTTAGGCACATGGGTAAATGTTATAATATCCATAGGAGCCGCTTTGATATTGGGGAATTTGATAATATAGGGAGGAAATAGAGATGGAAAAAAGAAAGAGAAAATTGCTTACAGGTGTTGCTGCAGTATCGGCAGGAGCTGCGGCTATGGGGACAGGAATTTGCCTTATGGCCAAAAAGCTTATCGATATCGCCATGGATAGAGACGGAGTCAAGCCTTCACCTAACAGTGAAAAAGTAAGAAACAAGCTTTGCGGTTTTTCCAACGAAGATGGATTTATCGACAAGCTGGAAGAAGGCGCTGTGAAGCTGGCGGCTGTTGATACCGAGTTAGTTGAAACAGTAAGTAATGACGGGACTAAACTTACAGGTCACCTGTACACATGTGATGATCCGAAGAGATTGATAATAGCAGTACATGGATGGAGATCTACTTGGAACAGGGATTTCGGTCTTGCTGCAGATTTCTGGTTCAAGAACAACTGTAACGTACTGTTCATCGAGCAGAGATGTCAGGGAGAAAGCGGCGGAGAATATATAGGCTTCGGCCTGCTTGAGCGTTATGACTGCAAAGCATGGACCGAGTGGGCACATGAGAAATACGAAGGTAAGCTTCCTATATACCTTGACGGTGTATCGATGGGAGCTACAACAGTGCTTATGGCAGCCGGACTAAATCTGCCGGACAGCGTACACGGCATCATCGCAGACTGCGGATTTACTTCACCGCATGCGATATGGAAGCATGTGGCAGAGAACCATATGCATCTCAAATACGGACCGATCAAAGGTGTGGCTGACGCTATATGCAGGCAGAAGATACAGATGGTATCAGATGAACATTCTACTGTAGATGCTCTTAAAGGTAATAAGATACCTGTTTTATTCGCTCATGGTACAGACGATCCTTTCGTACCTGTAGAAATGACATATGAGAATTACAAGGCATGCACAGCACCAAAGAGGCTTGTCATAGTGCCGGGAGCAGCCCATGGTCTCAGTTTCTATGTGGAAAAAGAACGATATGCCGAAGAGCTTTTGAAGTTCTGGAGCGATCACGACAAAAAATAGAAAGAGAGCCTTTTGCATAATGAAAAGAGTGCCTTTTGCATGAAAATGACTTCTTCGGGAAGAATAACCGGAGAAGTTTTTTTGTGTAAAGAGGGCAGGTATGGATAAGAAGAAGCAGATAGAGAAAAAAGATATTTCAAAGGCTTACAGCAAATATGCAGACAGATTCACGCCAAAACCTAAATATTTTAAAAATATAATAAAGGCATTCGTTATAGGCGGGGCTTTATGCGCAGCTGCCATGTGGCTTGAGAATAAGTTCATCGCATCGGGAAACTCACAGGAAGATGCATCTGCATATGTGGTGATCATATTGATAATGGCGGCACAGCTTCTGACAGGGCTGGGCGTATTCGACACGATAGCCAAGCATGCCGGAGCAGGTGTGATAGTTCCCATAACGGGATTCGCCAATTCCATGGTGGCTCCGGCACTTGAATATAAGAAGGAAGGTGTCGTTCTCGGTGTCGGAGGCAAGCTTTTCTCATTGGCAGGGCCGGTGCTCGTGTGCGGCATAACTTCATCGATACTTGTAGGCTTAATTTATTTGATGTTGGATAAACTGGGGATAGGTTAATGGGCAGAAAAAGACAGACGATATTTTTTGAGAACAAACCTTATATATCAAGCGCATATTCAATAGGCGGTAAGAAAGAAGGCGACGGACCTCTCAGGAAGTGGTTCGATATGTGCCTAAATGACGATACTTTTGGTGAAAAGACATGGGAAAAGGCTGAGAGCAAAATGCTGAAGACTGCAATGACGGAAGCATTGAGACGAGGCGGCAGGAGTGTGGAGGAGGCTGGTGCGATGCTGAGCGGCGACTTGCTCAATCAGTTGATGTCGTCATCTTTTATGGCAAGAGATATGCATATCCCGTTTCTTGGTATGTACGGTGCATGTTCTACCATGACAGAATCACTCATACTTGGCTCGGTACTGGTGGATGGCAGATACAGCGATGACGTCGTGATAGGAGCATCGAGCCATTACTGTACAGCAGAAAGGCAGTTTAGGATGCCGCTGGAACACGGTAATCAGAGACCGCCTTCTGCCCAGTGGACAGCGACTGCGGCAGGAGCGATGCTTCTGTCATCTTGCGGCAGGGGTGAGGCGGCAGAAGCGATCGATGATGGAAGTTATATCGAACTGCGAGACGTAAGAGTCGAGGCAGGAACCATAGGCAAGGTGATAGATGCAGGCGTGAAGGATGCTAATCAGATGGGCAGCGCTATGACACCTGCAGCAGTAGATACTTTGCTCAATCATATGGAAGACACGGGAAGGGACCTTGATCATTATGATCTGATATTGACAGGTGATCTGGGATTCATCGGAAAGGATATCATGAGGGATCTGCTGGAAGGTGCAGGATTGAATAAGGCTGACATAGAGACGAGATACGATGATTGCGGAACTATGATATATGAGTCTCAGCAGGATGTCCATAGCGGAGGTAGCGGCTGCGGATGCTCAGCATCGACTTTCGCAGGATATGTTTATAAGAAGATGAGACGCGGGGAACTGGACAGGGTGCTGATAATGTCCACAGGGGCGCTGCTTTCGACAATAAGCCCGTTTCAGGGAGAATCGATACCGGGAATAGCTCATGCTGTTTCTTTAGTGTCAGAGTGAAATAGGAGGTTGGAGATGGACTATGTATGGGCTTTCATCGTAGGAGGAGCTATATGTGTTGTGGGGCAGATACTGATGGATGCCACGAAACTGACGACGCCGAGAGTGCTTGTGATACTGGTGTTATCGGGAGTTATACTGCAGGCACTGCAAATATATCAGCCGATCGTTGATCTGGCGGGGACGGGAGCGAGAGTACCGCTTCCGGGATTCGGATATAATCTCGCAAAAGGCGCCATAGAAGGTGTCCCCCAAGGCTTATTGGGTGTCATAACCGGTGGTGTCAAGGCTGCTGCAGGAGGTATATCAATTGCTATAGGGTGGGGATATCTTATGGCATTGATATTCAACCCCAAGTCGGTAAGGTGATTGGATGACGGTATAAAAAAGGCGACCAATTTAGTGGTCGCCTTTAAGTATTTTAGTGAAGTTATTCGATGATATGACCTGTACAATCAGGATTAGGACATTTGTCATCGATGTTAAGTGGTGTGTTGCTTACAAATCTATTACAGTCTTCTCCGCAAACAGAACATTTGTAGATCGTTGTTATGATGGTAGGTGCTGTTGATGATTCTGTAGTAGTTGTTGTTGTAGCTGTAGTTGATGGCTCTGTAACCTTAGTTGCAGTACTCTTAGTCGACTTATCAAGTTTAACCTTTGAGTAAGTTCCCTTGATGTAGTATTCGCCGCCGACTATCTGCACGTTATCCGGCATATCTCCGAATGACTCATAAGGGAGGTCTGCACAAACCTGTCTCATTATTGTTGCCCAAGCATGAGCAGTAGTACCGGAACCTGAACTCATTTCGATGTTCACGTCATTACCCATCCAGATAGCTGCTGAGTACTGAGGTGTGAATCCTGCGAACCAGATATCGAAGTTGTCTGATGTAGTTCCTGTCTTGCCGCCTACAGGCTGTACTCCGATGGAAGCACCTGATGCGATACCCCTTGAAACTGTAGTTCTGAGGATATCTGTCATGATCCATGCAACACCTTCGTCATATACCTGTTTGCCTTCGGCCTTGTTTTCAAGGATTACTTCATCGTGTGAATCGAGCACCTTAGTATATGTGATAGGCTCGTTATATACTCCTCCGTTAGGGAAGGTAGCATAAGCTGCCGTAAGTTCAAGTGGTGAGATACCGCTTGTCATACCGCCGAGTGCCAGTGCAGCAGGGTTGAGGTCGTTTACTTCACCTTCTGTATCTACAGTAGTGATACCGTTCTTTTTCAGCATCTTAGCTGAATAGTCAGGACCGATCTGCTGATATACCTTAACGGCACATACGTTTACAGACTGTTCTACAGCCTTTCTCAGATACATATCGCCTTTGTAACCGGAGTACCAGTTCTTAGGCCATACTTTGCCGCCGTAGGACATTTTAGCATCGTTGATAACACTTCCTGCAGTGATATATTTACCCCAGTCACTGCCTTCGCTTGTATCAAGTCTCATCTTCTTGCCGTCTTCATGGTATTCGTAACTCATCTGAAGAGCAGGACCGTAAGCACCGATAGGCTTGATGGATGATCCCGGCTGTCTAGGATTAGTAGCACGGTTGAAGAGCTGTTTACCCTTAGTTTCTCTGCCGCCGATCATGGCTTTGATCTCGCCTGTTTCGTTTTCCATTATTACCATTGCACCCTGAGGCTGTCTTGTCTTCTGCTTCAGTGAGTAGTTGCCCTTTGAAACTACGAGACCGTCATCAGTCTTCTTGAAAAATTCAGGATATTCGGTGAAGAAGTCTCCTGAAACTACGCAGTCACCGTCATCGTTTATGGACTTATATCCCTGAGGGATGCTGAGGGCGCCGCTTTCGATGAAGTAGAATATACCATCATCCTTAGTGTACATATTCTTGAATTCTATGCTGACATCAGGGGAGCCGTTGACTTCTACCTGATAGAGGTTGAGTCTCTTGCCTGATTTGATAGTTATGCCGCCGTCATCATTAGTAGTATATTCGCTTTTCCTGAGAGTGAACTTATCATTATCATCGAAATAATGGGAATAAGCATATACCATGATGCTGCCTGTTTCAGGATTGAGCAGGTCGCCGTCGCTGTTAGTTCTGGCATAAGCTACGCCTGCGAAGTTACTGCTGTCCTTGAATTCTTTTTCAACGATCTTCTGGATATCGGAATCCATTGTTGAATAAATTTTCAGACCGCCGGTGTAGATCATTGTTGCTGCTTCGGGTTCTGATATACCGTATTCTTCAGCGAGATCATCTGTAAGCTGACCTATAGCGTAGTCTGTGAAGTATGAAGTTGCTGATGCATTGGCTGCATCGCTGACTTTCATGTGCTTCTTAAGATCTTCATTCAGTGCTTTATCAAGTTCTTCTGCTGTAATGAAACCTTCAGCTTCCATATTCTTCAGAACAAGATTACGTCTGTCGGTAGTCAGATCACCGTTATATACGAGGGTAGTAGTCTCATCGCTGTAAAGTACAGGAAGGGAACTGTCCGTTCCGCCATACTGAACGAGAGCATATACGGCAGGAGACTGAGGAAGTGCAGCAAGTGATGCACATTCCAGGACATCCATTTTATTCGCATCCTTTGAGAAATATGACTGGGCAGCTGCCTCGATACCGTAGGAGTTGAATCCCAGGTAAATAGTGTTGAGGTAAGCTTCCATTATCTTTTCTTTCGGAAGGTTCTTTTCAAGAACTATAGTACAGTACATTTCGGAAAGCTTACGTGAAAGGCTTCGCTGGCTCTTGATCTCTGCCAGGTAAACGTTTCTTGCAAGCTGCTGAGTAACAGTACTTGTACCGCTTATCTGTCCGCCGCCGAAAACGCTGTCAACGATAGCACCGCCCATTCTGATGAAGTTGAAGCCGTTATGCTTCCAGAACTTCTTATCTTCCAGAGCAACGATAGCATTGACCATATCTTCAGGGATCTCGTCGTAGTCGATGATGGTTCTGTTACCGTCATCCATATAGAGGTTTTCGATTTCTCTTCCTTCAGAGTCATAGATTATAGATCTCTGTGCCAGCATTGAATAGATATCATCTGTATCAACACGAGGTGCTGTTGCGAAGATAACACCTACGTAAATACCGATAGCCATCACGAGAGCTAATCCTCCGAAAAGAATGATGCTGAATGGACCTGACTTTTTGCCGCCTGATCTTCCGCCGGATTTACCACTGCGGGAGCCGCCCTTTGAAGAACTTCTTTTCGCAATACTGCTTTTTAATGAGTCTACAGAAGCTGCAGCTTTCTTTTTGGAAGAACGTGAAGCCGTTGTTCTTGAAGATGCTGAAGCGTTGTCCTGACGTCTGTCGTAGCTGTCAGGATTTCTGCGTGCACTGCGCCTTTCTGGTTCTGTATGCCTTGGTGCAGAATATCTGGTAGTATCAGATTTTCTTGAAGAAGGGCGATTCTGGGCTGCTGCCTGTCTGTCGAATTCAGCGAAGAAATCGTCTATGTCATTGCGTCTGCTGTTGTAATTGTTATTATATTTGTCAGACAATGTTTCTTCCTCCTAATTTACATAAAATAACTTAATCACATAATCTATATCATTATAGCATCAATAAGGATAAAAGTAAAAGGGATAAAAGAAGTTTGACAAAAACAACATAATGGAATAGAATGTATTAAAAGGAAATAAATGGTTTGTTGCAGCCGGTGTGATAAAATGTTCAGAAGACCTATGATGTATATTACATCTTTATTTGCTGCGACTATATTGATATCTTATTATTACAGTACTTATTTTGCTCTGCTGATCACTGTTGTCGTAGGGCTTTTTTTGTTTTCAAAATCAGTGTCTATAAAGGAAAATAAAGTTTCTCTTTTGATAGTTATATCTATGGTTTCCGGAGTTTTATGTTTCACTTTTGCTGATGCTGAAAAAAGTTTTTTTGAAGAAATGGATGGCAAGTCTTTAGAGGCTTCGTTTGTCGTTACTGAAATAGAGATAGTAGGGACTACAGATCTTTCGGGAAATGCTTCTGAGTATCTGCGTCTTACTGCAAGGCTGCATGTGATGGGAGACCACAAAGTAAAAAATAATGAAAAAGTGATCATAAAATATTACGGATATCTGTGTGAAGATACCATCGTTCCGGGCTCTTTCGTAAGTGTAAGCGGAACGGTTGAGTCGCCTGCAGGCAGGCGAAATCCCGGATGCTTCGACTATGCGTTGTATCTGAGATCATTAGGCATCAGTTATATAGTGACAGCAGATGAAATAGTCGTCGATAAGGGGGCCGATAACAGGCCTTTAGCCGGATCGTTTGCAGCTGAAATTTGTGGGTATCTTTATCGCTTGAAAGAAGAATATATTGCCAAGGTAGAAGAATATGCAGGTCCGAAAACAGCCGGGATAATGAAGGCAGTATTGTTCGGTGATACGGGAGAGCTGGACGAAGATGTGCTTGATGCATTCAGGAAGAACGGGACTGCACATGTGATGGCTGTAAGCGGACTTCATGTGGGGTTGATTTACGGATCTTTACGTTTATTATGGAGATGGAAAAAAGGCAAGCTGTTTTTGTTGCTAAACGTGTTGTTCTTTCTGGCATATATGGTCCTTGCATCTTTTTCTCCATCAGTAGTAAGGGCAGTCATCATGGTCTGGATGCATATTATTGCCGACATCACAAACAGGCGATATGATATGGCTTCTGCAGCATTTTTTACGGCATTGGTCATGCTTATAAAAGAGCCAATGTATATATTCAATACGGGTTTCCAAATGTCGTTTCTTGCGGTCCTCACATTATCATTGATGGTGCCGCTGATAAAGCGGTTTTACAGCGGCATCTTTCTTGTGAGTATCGCAGTACAGGCCGGTCTTACACCATATATCGCATATGTTTTTAATTACATTTCTCTCGCTTCGGTATTTGTTAACGTCCCGATAATAACATTGATCGGAATGATTGTTCCGATCGGCATGTGCAATATGATGATGATGGTGATCATAGAACCTTTGGGTGAACTATTATCAAAAATTCTGGGCGGTCTATGTATGATGCTGATAGAGCTGAATGACATGACTTGTATAGAGGGACTGACTGTTTTTGATGTAAGAAGTCCTGCTGTTATTTTGATCGCGGCATATTACCTCATTCTGATGACATTCGTATCTGAAGACGGCAGGATAATGTTAATGAGAAAGAAGACAAAGCTTATAAAAACAATGGTTTGTGCCGTTGCGGCAGCATCTATCATGTTCAGCATAGCTGCAGGAAATAACTTCAAAACCGACGATATCGTATTTGTAGATGTAGGTCAGGGCGACTGTATACATATAAGAGCTGATGAGGATATTATCGGCAGGCAGAACAACTATTTGTTCGACGGTGGAGGAAGCATAAGCTATGAAGTGGGTAAGAAAACATTGAAACCTTATCTGTTGAAAAACGGTGCAAAAAAAATCGATGGAGCCTTCGTGACACATCTTCATACAGATCACTATAAAGGTATAGCTGAATTGTGTCGCGAAGGGATGATAGAACGGCTATATGTATTTGAAGGGTATAAGGTTAAGGAGAATCAGATATTGGAAGATACAGGCTTATCGGAGGACCGGATAACTTATCTTCATGCAGGTCAAAGAGTGGCGATGGGACGGGATGTATATGCAGATATATTATGGCCGGAAGCCTCTGGTGACAGGGAATATGAGAGGATGACTGCTGATGAGGAAGATGAAAACGACCTATGCCTTATCATGAAAATAACGGTAAAAGGCAGTTCGCTTATAGTGACAGGAGATGTAGATTCAGCATGTCTCGACAGCCTTGCAGAGAGATATGGGGAATCTTTGGATACAGACATCCTCAAGGCAGCCCATCACGGCAGCAAGTACAGCGATAGTGCGGCCTTTGCAGAAGCGGCGAAGCCGAAGTATGCAGTGTTTCAGGTGGGAAAGAATAATTTCGGTCATCCTGACCAAGGAGTTATTGAAAATTTCAGACAAAAAGGTATAATGATATATAGGAATGATTTAGACGGTGCAGTTGCTTTTGATATAGGCAGAAAAGGCTCGATCAGAGTCAGGACCGTAAAAGGAGAATGAGCGTTTGGCAGCAGAGTTTTATAAGGAAAAAGAGCATGCATTCATAACGATAGGAAAAGACATTAAGGAGGGGAATATTCCCCGCCTTGTTTTACTGTGTGGGAAAGAAGATTATCTGATCCGATTCTATGCAGATATGCTTATAAAAAAGTATGTTTCTGACGCCTGCAGGCCAATAGATCTCGTTACTTTGGAGGGCGATTTCCTCTCGTTGGATAAGGTAAAAGAAAGCCTTGAAACCGTTAGCTTGATGTCTGAGAGAAAGGTGGTTTTCTTACCTGAATTCACACCTGCCGCAGGCAAGGCGATCAAAGGATTCAGTGAGACGGACGTAAAAGGGCTGATAGATTATTTCAAGGATATACCTGAAGGGGCGATGCTGCTGATAACGGCATCTGAGATCGATGAAGCCAAGGCCAAGAAAAACAAGGTGCGTACTGCGGTGGAAAAGCATGGGAAAGTCTACGATTTCCAGGCTTTGAACGATAGTCAGCTTCAGAATTTTATCGAGAAAAGATTCAGGGGCGCAGGGAAGATGTATTCGCCGTCGACTATAAGGCTGATAATGTCGGAGAGCGGATATGGCAATAAGGCGATAGATTACAGCCTCTATAATCTGGAGAATGATCTGAGGAAGATCATTGCTCACAGCGGATCTGAAGGACAGATAACTCCCGAAGATGTTAAGGAAGTCCTTGCGTCAAATCCCGAAAATAACGTGTTTGCCATGCTGGATGCCATAGGAAGGAACAGGAAAGATGAAGCCTTCAGATTGCTGCATAATCTTCTTCAGGCAGGCACACCTGTATTCAATCTTTTGAGATTGATAACGGGTCAGTTAGAACTAATACTGACTGTCAAAGAAATGAGAGAAGAGGGCATGACTCCTGCACAGATGCAGAAAGCTCTTGGTATCCATCAGTTCAGGATAAAAAAAGCGATGGCTGTCACCGGGCAATATTCAATGAAAGATCTGAGAGCTGCACTTTGCGCAGCGTATGAAGTTGATGAGAATATCAAGACAGGCTTGCTGGATGGTCAGCTGGCACTGGAGTATTTTATAGCAGGATTATAGTTAAAATTTTGACTTTAAGGAGAAGTGACACATGAAAACACAATTAAAAGCAGACTTGATGCTGGTGCTGGTAACATTATGCTGGGGTGTTTCATATTACATGATAGATCTATGTCTTGTTGAGATGGGGACGTTCAATCTCAATGCGTTCAGATTTTTAGGAGCTTTCATAATAGCGGCGATATTCACATTCCCTAAGCTCAAAGGAGTCAATAAGGAAACACTGAAGTATGCGTTTTTCATAGGATTCTCGCTGGTATTCGTTTATATAGGCGCAACGTTCGGAGTTATGTACACAAGCTTATCGAATTCAGGATTCCTGTGTGCTTTATCAGTAGTATTCACTCCGCTGTTAGGCATCATAATATTCAAGCAGAGACCTGACAAAAAGATGGTGATCATCGTACTCGTCTGTCTCGTCGGCATCGCTCTCATGAGCCTTAATGAACAGCTGAAACCTGCACTTGGCGACATATTTTGTCTGATGTGTGCTTTTGCATATGCGATAGATCTGCTGATAACAGAAAAGGCTGTTGCCAAGGAAGAAGTCAATGCATTCCAGCTCGGTGTTTTCCAGCTGGGATTCACAGGTATGTTCATGCTCATACTTTCATTTATTTTCGAAGATCCTTGTCTGCCGTCCAGCGGTATAGTTTGGGGTTCGGCACTGTTTTTGGCAGTGTTCTGCACAGGCGTTGCATTTATCGTGCAGACTATCGCACAGCAGTATACTTCCGCGACACACGTTGGTGTCATCTTCACGCTGGAACCTGTATTTGCCGGCATCGTAGCTTTCGCACTTGCCGGAGAGATACTTCTGCCAAGGGCGTACTTCGGTGCATTCCTGCTGCTGGCCAGCCTGATCATAATGGAGATAGATGTGAAGGAACTTTTGAATAAAATAAAGAAAAAGAAATAGAGTTTTCTGACAATATCGTGTTGATTTATAAACACGTATTTGATAAAATTTATCTATTGCAATATTGTGTATAAAAATGAATGAGAATTTAAGGAAGTAGGAGGATTTAACATGAGTGAAAAAGGTTGTAACTGTGGTTGCAATTGTCAGGAAAACAGAGCTGCTCAATTCGCAGATCTGGCGCCTGTTCTTGAACAGTATGCCAAGGTTCCCGGCAGTTTGATCACTATCCTGCAGAAAACCCAGGATATCTATGGTTATCTTTCAATGGATGCCATCAATTACATTTCAGAAATGACAGGAATAAAACCGGCTAAGATCTATGGGGTAGCTACATTCTATGCTCAGTTCAGATTAAAGCCTGTAGGTAAGAACCTGATCATGTTATGTCAGGGTACTGCATGCCACGTTAACGGTTCAGAAGCCATCGAAGAAGCTATAAGTGAACATCTGGCGATCAAGGATGGAGAGACTACCGAAGATGGTATTTTCACACTGAACAATGTAGCTTGTCTCGGATGCTGCTCACTGGCACCTGTAATGATGGTGAAGAATGCAGACGGAGATGAAACTTATGGTAATCTCACCAAGGATTCAGTTAAGAAGATCCTTGATGAAATCAGAGAAAGAGCATAGGAGGTGACCACATGAAAGTAGTAATCGGACAGGGCAGCTGCGGTGTGGCCACAGGTGCTAAGAAAACTGCTGCAGAATTCGAAAGACTCATCGCAGAAAAGAATCTGGATGTAGCAGTAGATATCACAGGTTGTGTAGGAACTTGTTATCTTGAACCTATCGTTGACGTATATGAAGACAACGGTGAAATGACAAGATATGTCAAAGTACAGCCTGATAAAGTCGAAAAGATCGTTGAAGAACATCTCGTAGGCGGCAATGCTTTCGCAGAACAGGCTATCTCAGAAGAAGATAAGCAGTTCGTAGAAAAGCAGCAGAGAGTTGTATTAAGAAACTGCGGTGTCATCAATCCTGAAGATATCGAAGAATACATAGCAGTAGATGGCTACAAGGCTATCGAAAAAGTTCTGAAGGAAATGAAGCCTGAAGAAGTTATCGAAGAAATCAAAGTTTCAGGTCTGAGAGGAAGAGGCGGTGCCGGATTCCCTACATGGTTCAAGTGGAATGCATGTAAAGCAAGTCCGGGAACTGAAAAGTATCTCGTATGTAATGCCGACGAAGGTGACCCGGGTGCATTCATGGACAGATCAGTCCTGGAAGGTGACCCTCATTCACTGATCGAAGGTATGATCATCGGCGGATATGCTATGGGAGCTACTCAGGGCGTTATCTACTGTCGTGCCGAATATCCTCTGGCAATCAAGAGACTTGAGATCGCTATGGCACAGGCAAGAGAAAAAGGCTTCCTGGGCAAGGACATCTTCGGAAGCGGATTTGACTTTGACATCTATATCAAGGCAGGTGCCGGCGCATTCGTATGCGGTGAAGAAACTGCATTGATCGCATCCTTGGAAGGCGAAAGAGGTATGCCTAGACTTAAGCCTCCTTTCCCTGCAGCTAAGGGATTCTGGCAGAAGCCTACAGATATCAACAACGTAGAAACTCTGGCAAACGTGCCATGGATCATTTATAACGGCGGTGCTGCTTTCGGTGCTATGGGTACTGAGAAGTCAAAGGGTACTAAGGTATTCGCTCTCGCAGGAAAGATCAAGAAGGGCGGACTCGTTGAAGTTCCTATGGGAATGACTCTCAGAGAAGTTCTCTACGGAATCGGCGGCGGTATCAAGAATGATAAGGAATTTAAGGCTGTTCAGATGGGCGGACCATCAGGCGGATGTATTCCTGCGTCACTTATCGACACACCTGTTACTTATGAAGATATCAATAAGACAGGTGCTATCGTAGGTTCCGGCGGTATGATCGTAATGGATGAAGATACTTGCATGGTAGATATGGCAAGATACTTCCTTAACTTCACAAGAGATGAATCATGCGGTAAGTGTAACTACTGCCGTATCGGTACTAAGAGAATGCTTGAGATCCTCGAAAGGATCACTGAAGGAAAGGGCAAGGACGGAGATATCGAACTGCTGGAAGAACTGGCTATGAAGATCAAAGACGGTTCAATGTGCGGACTTGGTCAGACTGCTCCAAACCCTGTACTGACAACTATCAAGTACTTCAGAAATGAATATGAAGATCATATCTATAATAAGAAGTGTACTGCAGGCTCATGTAAAGCTCTCGTTACTTACAGCATCAATGATGACTGTAAGGGATGTACACTTTGCTCCAGACACTGTCCTGTTGATGCTATCTCAGGCAGCGTAAAGGAAAAGCACGTTATCGATCCTGAAAAATGTATCAAATGCGGTAAGTGCCTCGACACTTGTAAGTTTGGTGCAATAGACAAGAAATAAGAGGGAGGAGGAAGCAAAATGAACAAGTTCAGACTTAATATCAACGGTAAAGAAGTTACAGGCGTTGCCGGCCAGACTATTCTTGAAGTTGCAAGAGAAAATGACATTTTCATCCCTACTCTCTGCTACGATGAAAGAACTAAGATCTACGGTTCCTGCGGTATCTGCATGTGTGAAGTAGAAGGAAACCCTAAGCTTTGCAAAGCATGTGCTACAGAGATCACTCCGGGAATGGTAGTAAAGACTAATACTGAAAGAGTAATCGAATCAAGAAAGACAAATCTTGAACTGCTCCTTTCAAACCACGTTGGAGACTGCAGACCGCCATGCGTACTGGCATGTCCTGCTCAGACAGATTGTCAGGGATACGTTGGCCTCATCGCTAACGGCGAATATGAAGCTGCTCTCGAACTGGTAAAGGATAAGATCCCTCTCCCTGCATCACTGGGAAGAGTTTGTCCTCATCCTTGCGAAGAAGAATGCAGAAGAGGACTCATCGATGAACCTATTTCTATCCAGTGGCTGAAGAGATTCGTTGCTGACCATGATCTGATGGATGAAGAAGTATTCATCCCTGAATGTGAAGAAGATACAGGTAAGAGCGTTGCTATCATCGGCGGCGGACCTATGGGTCTGTCAGCAGCTTACTTCCTGAGACAGATGGGTCATGATGTTACTATCTTCGAAGCTATGCCTAAGGCAGGCGGTATGCTTAGATATGGTATTCCTGAATACAGACTTCCTAAGGCAGTACTGGATGAAGAAATCCTGACTATCAAGAAGATGGGCGTTGAAATCATCACTGATACTAAGATCGGTGTTGACATTCCATTCGATTCAGTAAGAGAGGACTTTGATGCAGTGCTTCTGGGAATCGGTGCATGGGTATCAACAGGCGTTGGATGCGAAGGTGAAGATGCTGACGGCGTTATCGGTGGTATCGACTTCCTGAGAAAGGTAGTAAGAAACGAAGAAATCGAACTTGGCGAAAGAGTAGCTATCGTCGGCGGCGGTAATACTGCTATGGACGCATGCAGAACAGCTGTAAGACTGGGTGCCAAGGAAGTATATAACATCTACAGAAGAACTAAGGACGAAATGCCTGCAGATAGAGTTGAAATCGAAGAGGCAGAAGAAGAAGGCGTTATCTTCAAGAACCTGACTAACCCTATCGAAGTTCTGAAAGATGAAAACGGTCATGCATGGGCAGTTAAGCTGCAGGTTATGGAACTGGGCGAACCTGATGAATCAGGCAGAAGAAGACCTGTTCCTGTTAAGGGCAAGACTGAAACAATCGAGATCGATACTATGATCCTGGCTATCGGTCAGGCAGTAGATGCTTCTATCTTCGATTGTGATAAGACAAGAAAGAATGCTATCGCATACGATAAGGATACCTTTATGACAAGTATCCCTGGCGTATTTGCAGGCGGAGACTGCGGTAACGATAAGATATCCATCGCTGTAGAAGCTATCGCAGATGCGAGAAAGGTATCCGATATCATTGATGCATACCTCAATGGAGAAACTATCAAATACGAAAAACCTTACTTTGTAGAAAGACATGACATCACAGAAAAGACATTCGAAGACAGAGAAAGAATGTGCAGACCTGAAATGGGCGTGCTTTCACCTGAAGAAAGAAAGGGCAACTTCAGCGAAGTTATCCCTGAAGGATATACTCCGGAAGAGGCAGAAGCAGAAGCCAGCAGATGTCTGGAATGCGGATGTCACGACTACTTCGAATGTAAGCTGATCGATTTGGCTAACCAGTACGATGTACATCCTGAAAGACTTGAAGGTGACATCAACAAGATCGAATTTGAAGATGATCATCCGTTCATTGTAAGAGACCCTAACAAGTGCATCCTCTGCGGACTTTGCGTAAGAGTTTGTGATGAAGTTATGGGAGTTGGCGCTCTCGGTCTCGTACATAGAGGTTTTGACACAGTGGTTAAGCCTAATATGGAAAAACCGCTCATCGAATCAGGCTGCGTATCATGCGGTCAGTGCGTTAGCGTTTGTCCTACAGGTGCTCTTCAGGAAAGAACTACTATGATCAAGGAAACTCCTGTAGATACATTCGTTACAGAAACTACTTGCTCATACTGTTCAGTAGGCTGCAGCCTGCTGCTTGAAAGCTATGGTGATATGCTTATCAAGGCTAACCCTGATAAGGAAGGTATCGTAAATGCAGGTCTGGCTTGCGGTAAGGGTAAATGGGGATTCGACTGCTCGATGCTGGAAGATAAGCTTGATGAACCTCTCATCAAGGATGAAGACGGTTTCAGAGAAGCTGATTATCACGAAGCTCTCGTACTCATCGCTAAGAGATGCCAGTCCATCGGTGCTAAATATGGCAAGAATGCTATAGGAGTAGCAGTATCTGACAGATATACTAACGAAGAAGCTTATGCTATAAAGACTATGGCTGAAGACATGGGAGCTAAGATCTTCTGCATGAATAACAGACAGAGCGGTATAAAGGCAGTTATCGGACACGATGCTTCGCCTAATACTATAGATGAACTCCTGTCAACTAACCTGATCCTGGCAGTTGGATTCAATACAACAGATAATCCTGTTATCCAGCTGAAGATGAAGCAGGCGGCAGAAGCAGGCGCTAAGGTAGTTGTGATCAATACTGAAGATTACAAGCAGAACATGCCTTATGCAGCTAAGGAAGTATATATCCCTTCCGAACAGAATCACGTAGGTTTCCTGAAGGCAGTTGCCAAGGCTATCGTTGATGCAGGCAAGGGTAAGGACCTTCCTGGATATGAAGAATTCGCTGCAAGCCTTGAAGACTTCCCGATCTGTGAATTTGCAAGTGCAGAAGCTAAGGAAATCGCAGATATGTATCTGGGAGCTAAGAAGGCAATGATCGTATTCAATCAGAATCTGATCACTACAGATGCAGCAACTCTGCTTGCTGATATAGCTCTGATCTCAGGTCACATCGGTTCACCTAGAGACGGTATCCTGCAGGTTAAGGCTAAGAATAATTCACAAGGTCTCATCGATCTGGGAATCACTGACGGAGCAGAAGCACTTGAAGGCGTTAAGGCTCTCGTAGTATTCGGTGAAGAAGCTGAAATCGATACAGATGCTCTTGAATTCCTGGCAGTATGTGATACTCACATGACATCACTGGCAGCTAAGGCTGATGTCGTTATACCTGGAACAGGATTCGCTTCAACTGACGGTACATACACTAATACTGAAAGAAGACTTCAGTTCGTGGAAGCTGCTATAGATGAAGACGTTCTCCTCTCCAACTGGGAAGTTGCGGCTGAAATCTCCCACGTATTCGAAATCGACCACGAATGGGAAGACACAGAAGACATCTCAATGGAAATGGATGACATGGTTCCATCATACAAGTATGCAGAACTTGATGAAGTCCTGGGCGGAGTACTGACACCTGCAGATGCAAAGCTGGTAGCTGTAGGAAATGTACAGTTCATCGATCCTCTTAAGTGTACTGACAGCTTGATGAACGTGATCTCCGAAAGACTTCCTAAACCTGCTAATCCAACAGCATAACTTTAGCGAAAGTCTATCGAACCAAGTAAAATAACTCAAGAGCCGCAAGTATTTGCGGCTCTTTTCACGTGGTAATGTAAATATTGCTTTAGTGGTAAATGATATTCCCTTATTTATTAAAAAGAAATATTATATAAAGGAATTCAATACGATTATAATTGTTTGATTCCATAATACGGTATAAAAACATGGAATATTAAGCTGATTTTATGGCATTAAAGGGAATTGTAGTTTTAAAACTATCTTAAAATCCCTTCAACTTATATAGACAAAGGATTTTGAGTGGAATTATAATATAAATATATAATATTTATTAGTAATATTTATGGATAAAGCTATGCTGGAGGAAAGATCGTGGAGTATATATGTCGGTATAGTTCCCCTATTGGAAGAATAACAATGATCAGTGATGGTGAAAGCTTGAGCGGACTTTGCTTTGATAGCCAGTTGGAGTCGGTAACAAACTTATTAAAGGAGTATCAATATACTGAATTCCCAATATTCGATGAAACCAAGAAATGGCTAGACATCTATTTTTCAGGAAGAGATCCGGGATTCATGCCGCCGCTAAAGGTCAATGCTACACCATTCAGAAAGCGAGTATGTGAAATAATGCTTACTATTCCTTATGGTGAAACGATTACTTATGGGGAAATAGCAAAGAAACTTGCAGATGAAAAAGGAATCGAGAAAATGTCGGCACAGGCTGTCGGCAGTGCGGTAGGGCACAATCCAATATCGATCATGATCCCGTGCCATAGAGTCATAGGTGCAAATAAGACTATTGGAGGTTATACGGGAGGAATTGACATCAAAGTAGAGCTTTTGAAGTTGGAGGGTTCATATGAACAAGTTGTATCAAAAAAGTGAGATCTGGTTCGCAGTCATATGGATAATCATATATGTTGTGGGAACAAGTTTTGCAGAAAACATATCTGAAGGAATCGGACTAAGCAAATCTATAACACTTGTTTTTCATGTTGTGATATCTATCATAGTGATAACATGGCTAAATAAGAATGGACTGTTTGGAAAATATGGTATATGCAAACCTAATGCACCTTCATCTAAATTCCTGTATTATATACCATTGCTGATAATAATATCATGCAACCTGTGGTTTGGTGTAACTATGAATCTTAGCATTACGGAGTCGATTCTTTATGCAGGAAGCATGATATGTGTGGGATTCTTAGAAGAGATCATTTTCAGAGGATTCTTGTTCAAAGCTATGGCTAAAGATAGTGTCAAGGCAGCGATCATAGTATCAAGTATCACATTTGGCATAGGCCATATCATCAATCTGTTTAATGGAAACAGCGATGATCCTTTAGCAACGATTTGCCAGATAATATACGCCATAGCAATAGGATTCCTTTTCGTGATCATATTTTACAGAGGCGGCACGTTGTGGCCATGTATTATCACCCACAGTGTTGTTAATGCGTTGAGTGTATTCGCTGATGAAAGTGGTATAACAGTGCAGATACAGATAATAACAGCAGTGATACTTACCATTATTCCTTTGATTTATGTTATAATACTCAATAAAACACTACCAAGGAGAGAAATAAATGAAAAAGTTTTTTAATGAATTTAAAGAATTTGCTATGCGCGGCAATATCATGGATATGGCTGTCGGCATCATCGTAGGTGCTGCATTCACTGCTATCGTAACATCACTGGTAAATGATATCATTTCACCTATAATCGGGATATTTGCGACAGAAGATTTCAGCGATCTGGTATGGACAGTTGCGGCCGTAGACATCAAATATGGTGCTTTTATTATGGCGATCATCAATTTTCTGCTCGTAGCTTTCGCACTGTTCTTGGTCATCAAGGCTATGAATAAAGCAGCATCACTTACTAAGAAGACTGAAGAAGAGGCTGCTCCTACAACTAAGGAATGCCCATTCTGCAAGACTGAAATACATATAGAGGCAACAAGATGTCCACACTGTACGTCACAATTATAGTACAAGCTATCGGTCTTCTTGCCGTAGTTTGTTTTATATTCTCATTTCAGATAAAATCAAATAAAGCGCTGTTCCTGTGTCAAATGGCAGGGAGCGCTTTGTTTTGTGTCCAATATATGCTGTTGGGTGCTTTCACGGGCTGTCTCAGTTATCTGGCGGCTATAATAAGAAACATAATGCTGAGCAATATGCAAAAGGCAGAGTGGCTGCGCTGGAAAGGGTGGGCTTGGCTGTTTTCGGCTGTTGCTGTAGTCATCATGGTTTTCACGTGGCAGGGACCTGCAAGCATACTGCCGACATTGGCTTTCGTAGTTGGATCATTCGCATTGTGGACTGACAATGCGCAGAAGATAAGATTCTATAATCTAATCTGCATTTCACCTTCATATCTGGCATACGGATTATATGCAGGATCCATCGGGGCCATTCTCAATGAGATATTCATTCTTTCGTCGATCATCATATCCATATACAGATATGGATGGAAGGCGATGGGTGAGAACAAGTTCGAAAAATAGATAAAGATGCAAAAGACCGCTGACAAATAATGATCAGCGGTCCTTTTTATTAGTAAGTTATTTTAGTTTGATCCCCATAACTTCAGGTCTGAAGAGTCTTTCGTCCATCAGTTTCAGGTCGTCAGCGATCACAGGCTTAAATTCCATTTTGTCCAGAACGTCTCTCTGAAGATCAACTCCCGGAGCGATCTCTATGAGAGTGAAACCTTCCTGTTTCAGTTGAAATACAGCTCGTTCAGTGATGTAGAGTATGTTCTGGCGACCTTTATCAAGTGAGTTTTCACCTGAGAAAGTGATATGAGCTACATCTTTCTTGAATTTGATGTGAGGTCCGTCAGTAACGATGTTGATACGACCGTCTTCTACTCGTATATCGCTTTTACCCGCGGTGAAAGTACCCATGAAGCATACGTTTTTAGCACCTTGGGTGATGTTGATAAATCCGCCCGGACCGGGAACTTTGCCGGCGAAACGTGACACGTTGACATTGCCATGGCTGTCCATTTCTGCTGCACCGAGGCAAGCATAGTCGATACCGCCGCCATCATAGAAGTCGAACATATCAGGCTGTTTCAGTATGGCATCAGGATTATATGCTGCTCCCGTAGCGATCCCCGGAGCAGGGACCCCGCCCATAACACCTGACTCGATGCTGGCAGATACATTCTTGATAAGTCCTTCTTCATTCAAAACATTAGATACGTTCATAGGAACGCCGATCCCCAGATTGATGAATGCATTATTTGAGAATTCCATAGCTCCGCGACGGCAGATGACCTTGATAGGATCAAGTTCCAGAGGCTTTATCTCTTCAAGCTGGATCTTCTCATCGCCGCACCATGAGTGGACGATAGGAGGCATTCCTTCGATGAAATGCTGACCTGTATTTCCCGGAGAACCGAGTATAACGTAGTCTACGAGGGTAGCAGGGACTATAACATCCTGAGGATGGAGGTCTCCGCTATCTACGATCTCATCTACCTGCACCATTACGATACCGCCTGAATTACGAGCGGCAGTAGCCATTTCCAGCTGTTCCAGATGCATAGCTTCTTTTTCCAAGGAAATATTTCCTTTGCGATCAGCCATAGTTCCTTTGATGATAGCAACATCTATCGGAAAAGCAGGGTAGAAGAGATGGTCTTCACCCTTGATATTTATCAGTTCTACAGGACGGTCTTCACTTTCACGAGCAGTATCGTTGATACATGCACCATCGACACGCGGATCCACGAAAGTCTTGAGCCCTACAGGCGTTATGACGCCCGGTTTGCCTGATGCTATAGCTCTCATCATATGTGAGAGAACACCCTGCGGTATCATAAAGCAAGGAATGGATCCATCCATGATAAGAGGATACATCTTATTGGCAAGACTCAAATTGGCGCACAGCAATCTGCGCATAAGTCCCTTATGAGCGAAATGGTTTATCCCTCTGTCTTTGCCGTCACCGCCGATACCGGCAACATTGACTACATTGAGATCACATGGATGTCCTTCGTTTATGAATCTGTCCTCAATTTCACCAAGGATATCGTCGGCGAGGCAGAAACTGATAAAAGCATCTACTCCAACTGTCGATCCGTCTTTTATTATTGATGCCGCTTCTTTAGCGGTTATGAATTTTACAGGCATGTTTACTTCCTTATTTATTCTTGAATTTGATATCTTTTTCTTTTCTCAAAAATCCACCCATACCGATCTTCTGATCTTCAGTATCGAAGAGAGGGGCGAATGTTTCTCTTTCAAAGAGGCACCTATCTTCTATAGAGGGGAGATTTTCACTCGTTGACATTTCAATGTCTGATGCCTGCGCTTTCCCAATGCCGAAGTTTACGGCTTTTTTAGCTGCCCTTACGGCCAGCTGTCCGTTCTTTTCTATGGAAAGGGCAAGGTTCAGCGCTTCTTCAAGCAGTTTGTCCTGAGGAAAGACTTTGCTGATAAGACCTATCTTGAGAGCTTCTTCGGCATTTACAGATCTTCCTGTGAATATCATTTCTTTGGCAATGCTTTCTCCAACGATATCCGGAAGTCTCTGGGTGCCGCCGGCGCCGCAGATCACCCCGAGCTTTACTTCGGGAAGACCCATCCGTGCATTTTCGGAAGCTATACGTATATCGCAGGCGAGGGCCAGTTCAAGACCGCCGCCCAGGGCATATCCGTTTATGGCTGCGATAACGGGGATAGGCATTTTCTCAAGCCTTAAGTTGAGACCGCTGCCAAGACCGGACCATTCTAAGATCTGTTGAGGCGTCATATCGACCATTTCATCTATATCGGCACCTGCAACGAACGATTTGCCTGATCCCGTGATGATAAGAGTGTATATGTCCTCGTCAGCCTCCACCGAATCGAGAGCTTCGTTGATTTCGGCAAGAAACTCGGCACAGAGTGCATTCATCGTACTTTTTTTATTCAAGGTCAATACCGCAGTATGACCTATTTTTTTTAAAACTATATTTGCCATGCTTATTATTTGAGATATTTATCAAGATCTTATAAGTTATATCTAACTAAATCATTTTATCATAATAAAATTACAAACTGAAGTAAAATAAGACAAAAGTACCAATCAACATAAAACAAACAAAAAGAGACGGTAAAATATAGCATATATTGAATAAAAAGAGTAAAATAAGTGCTAGGTGAATATAACGATATACATATACAGAGAAAGGAGTATGGGCGGCAGTTCATAAGCTGTCCATATCGGTAACTATGTCATTCGTAACATTTGAAAATGTAGGAAAAATATATAAGACAGGCGATGTGGAAGTCGAAGCTCTCAAGGGAGTGGATTTCGAGATCGAAAAAGGAGAGATCTGTGTAGTAGTAGGTCAGTCAGGAGCCGGCAAAACTACGCTTCTCAATATACTGGGCGGCATGGATACTCTCACAAGCGGCAGAGTCCTTCTCGATGACAGAGATATTTCTGCTCTCAACGATAAGGATATGGCAACATACAGAAGACTGGATATCGGTTTCGTATTCCAGTTTTATAACCTTATTCCTAACCTTACTGCTCTTGAGAACGTTGAGATAGCTTCTCAGCTTTCACCGAAGCCGTTAAACAGCCGAAAGGTCATGGAAGTGGTAGGGCTGAAAGAGAGAATGAACAACTTTCCTGCACAGCTTTCCGGAGGAGAGCAGCAGAGAGTGGCGATCGCCAGAGCCCTTGCCAAGAACCCTAAACTGCTCCTTTGCGATGAGCCGACGGGCGCTTTGGATTATGAAACAGGTAAGGCGATCCTCAAGCTTCTTCAGGAGACCAGCAGAAGAACAGGAATGACAGTGGTGATAATCACGCATAACTCGGCACTTACAGCTATGGCTGACAGAGTAGTAAGAGTCAAGAACGGGACCGTCGCATCGGTTACCATGAATGACGAGCCTACGCCGGTAGAACTTATTGAATGGTAGGAGCATTATAGATAATGGCGAAAAGTGTTTATGCTAAAAACATAAAACGTACCATATTCGGAAGTCTGGGAAGATATATAGCTATCCTCGCTATAATCGCCATAGGCGTAGGGTTTTTCGTAGGTGTCAAAAACACTAAGGCATCTATGATCCTGACGTGTGATGAATACGTCAATGAGTTTGATCTGTATGATTTCAAGCTCATCTCTACTTATGGATTTACCGAAGATGATGTCGAAGCGCTCAGCGGGGTAGATGAAGTATCGGCGGCTGAAGGCGCTGTTTATGCTGACTTTTTTTCTGAGGACAGGAATAATCAATCAGTCATAATCAGAGCTCATTCTGTTACGGACAATGTCAACAGAGTAGATCTGGCGGCGGGCAGGATGCCCGAAAAAGCTAATGAATGTATAGCTGACGATTTCTATTTTTCTGAGGATGATATAGGGCTGAAGCTGAAGGTGACAGATAAAAACGAGAATAATCAGAAAGATGCCCTGAAGTTCAAAGAATACGAGATAGTAGGTATCGCAAAGTCGCCGTATTACATGCTTAAGAGAGAGCGCGGCACTACATCTATAGGAGATGGAAAGATAGCGGCATTCATATATATGCCTGTCAAAGGCTTTACGGCTAAATATTTCACAGAGATTTTTATTACATGTAAATCTCAGGGATATGTGTACAGTGAAGAATATGAAGAAAATATAGATGCAGCCGAAGGACCGATAACAGCGGCAGCGGAGAAACAGGCAGATATCAGATACAACGATATAGTAGATGAGGCTCAGGCTGAGATCGATGATGGACGAAAAGAACTGGAAGAGGGTAAGGCTGAATTCCTGTCTGAAAAGACATCGGCAGAAAATGAACTGAAGAATGCAAAGAATACTCTCGATTCGTCAAAGAAAGAACTGGCATCAGGCAAAAAAGAATTGGCGAAGAACAAATCAACGCTGAAGAAGCAGAGGGCAGAGGCTGTTTCCGTTCTGAATGCAGCCAAAGCTGCGTTGGCTCAAGCTGAAGCATCTGGCGACGAACAGTTGATAGCGACTTATACTGCAGCTGTGCAGCAGGCAGAAGCTGGAATAGCGCAGATAGATGCAGGAATGGCTCAGATCGAAGCAGCAGAAAAAGAACTGGATAACGGTGAAGCTCAGCTCGCTTCCGGGTATGAAGCATATTATGAGAATAAGGCAAGATCAGAAAGGGAGTTTGTCAAGGCAGAAAGAAAACTGGATGATGCCGAGAAGAAACTTGAGGAAGCAGAAGAAAAACTGGACGATTTGGCAGCTGCAGAAGTTTTCGTTCAGACGAGAGATGATAATCCGGGATTCGGCTCTTTTGACGGCAACTCTGATATAGTAGACAGTATCGCTAAAGTTTTTCCTGTATTTTTCTTCTTGATAGCGGCTCTCGTATGCTCTACTACCATGTCGAGGATGGTCGAAGAGGAAAGAACGCAGATAGGAGCACTCAGAGCCCTAGGATATACTAACGGCAGGATCATGAAGAAATACATGGTTTATTCAGGTTCTGCGGCCTTCATAGGCTGTATCATCGGGTATTTCGCAGGATCTAAATTCTTCCCGCTCGCTATATGGATAGCGTACGGTATGATGTTTGGATTCGCACCGCTCGAATACTATTTCAACTGGTCACTGGCGCTCATATCTCTCATCGTGTCGCTCATATGCTCTATGGGAACGACATACTTCGCATGCAGAGGGCAGCTTGCCAGCATGCCGGCTGAGATTTTACGTCCTAAGGCGCCGAAGGCAGGCAAGAGAATAATCCTTGAGAGAATAGGCTTCATCTGGAACAGATTGAAGTTCCTCCATAAAGTTACGGCAAGAAATATCCTCAGATATAAGAAGAGGATGATAATGATGATCATAGGTATCGGCGGATGTGCGGCATTAGTGCTGGCCGGCTTCGGTATGGACGATTCTGTTGCGGGGATATCAGATCATCAATACGGGAACATAGAGAAACATGATGTTGTCGTTGCGTTTTCAGATGAACTTGATAAAAAGGAACAAAAAGAGTTCAAGGAAAAATATCGAGATGATCTTAAAAATACCGCGGTTCTGCAGCAGTCAACTGTGACTCTTAAGAGCGGGGAAGTTTCAAAGACAAGCACTCTTATCGTAACGGATGATGAGAATATTTCGAATGTCATAGTTATGAAGGAAAGCATGTCGGATGAAGAGACGATACCTTATCCTGAAACAGGAGAGGCTGTAGTAAACAACAAGATGGCAGAAATGCTCGGCGTTGAAGTCGGTGATGAGATCATAGTGGAATACGATGATACACATCATGATACTTTGAAGATTTCGGGAATATACAGAAATTATGTGAACAGTTATCTATTCATAAACGCAGAAACTTATGAATCTGTCACAGTTAATGATTATGAGCCGTCAATAATGTATCTTACAATGGCAGAAGGCAGTGACGTACATCAAGTGGCCGACAAGATCAGCGACAGTGAAGATATCGTAGCCATATCAGTAAACGAAGATGTCAAAGTAGGTATCGACGAGATGATGCAGAGTTTGAATTATATCATCATTCTCGTTATACTATGTGCAGGAGCATTGGCATTCATAGTATTGTTCAACCTCAGCAATATCAATCTGACGGAACGAGTGCGTGAGATCGCTACGATCGAAGTCCTTGGTTTTTATCCGAGAGAGACGGGCGCATATGTATTCAGAGAAAACCTTATACTGGTGATTCTCGGTATAATCGCGGGACTGCCTACAGGAATGGCGCTGCATCGTTTCATAATGAAACAGATACAAGTAGATATGGTATCATTCGAGAATGTGATAGAACCGCTCAGTTATATTTATACTGTGATAACTGTGCTCGTATTCACATTCATCGTTGACAGGGTAATGAGACTCAAGCTCAAGAAGATAAATATGGCAGAAGCACTCAAGTCTATAGAGTAGAAAGGGATGGAAATAATGACAGAACAGACGAATGATAAAAACCTGCTTACTTTGGAACAGAAGATTTGCTTTAAGGAAGATGATTTCGATGCAAAAGGCAATGTGAAGGCCAGCGCACTTATGTACGCCTTTCAGGAAATAGCTGCGGCACATGCCGAAAGTCTCGGCCTTGGATTTGATGACCTGATAGTGAATAATTATATCTGGGTGCTGACAAAGCTGAGATTTGAGATAAAGAAGCAGCCGGCATCAGGTAAAGAGTACATACTGAGAACTTATCCGCGACCTAGAAAAGGCGTTACATTCTTCAGAGATTATTACATATATGACGGTGATGTACTGATGGCTGTAGGAACAAGCCAGTGGTGTATCATCAATTTCGAAACGAGAAGGATAGAGAGAGCTAAGATCGACTTTGACGGTCAGTTCATAGACCACGAACCGTTCGAAAACGGAATAGAAAAATTCAAGGTAGATCAGGAGTCTCTGGTAAAGTTCGGCGTTCATAAGGTCGTTGAAGATGACCTGGATGATAACGAACACGTAAACAATTGCCGTTATGCAGTGATGGTGGAAGATGAGTTGTCGGGAAGAGGAGAGTGTTCCATATACTTCTCCAAGGAAGCGCTTCTCGGTGATGAGATCATCCTGTATAAAAACAATGAAGACGGATATGATATGATCGAAGGCAAGCTGGAAGACGGAACTATCATATTCCAGGTAAAGACAAAATAAGACACTTATATAAGAAGGCGGCTGTTGCTGTCTTCTTTTTTCATTAAAAAAGACCGATACGTTTGTATCGGTCTTTATGTTTAAGGTTTAAGTTAAGTCTAAACTATGTATTGTTTATACTAAGCCCTGAGCCATCATAGCTTCAGCAACCTTTTCGAAACCAGCGATGTTAGCACCCTGTACCAGAGCGTTCTTATCGTTGTAGTAAGTTTCGCCAGCCTTAGCGCAAGCATTGTAGATGTTCTTCATGATTGTGTGCAGCTGAGCATAAACGTCTTCGTGCTGATATACAGTGTGTCCTGAGTTCTGACCCATTTCGATGCATGAGCAAGCAACGCCGCCAGCGTTAGCAGCCTTAGCAGGACCTACAGCTGTCATTTCCTTCATCAGGTAAACGAGAGCGTCGTTAGTTGTAGGCATGTTAGCTCCTTCGCAGTAGAACTTAGCGCCTGACTTAACGATGTTCTGAGCGTCTTCCATTCTTACGTCATTCTGCATAGCGCAAGGAATGAACAGGTCAACCTTAACGCCGAAGTCTTCAGCAACATTCCAAGGCTTCTTTCCAGGAACGAAAGTAGCTTCTGGGAACTTTTCTGCGTAAGGTGCGCAAACGTTCTTGCCTGATGCTCTCAGTTCGAGGAAGTATGCAACCTTTTCGTCAGTGTTAACGCCTTCTGGGTCGTAGATGTATCCGTCCGGACCTGAGAATGCAACTGTTTTAGCGCCTAACTGCTGTAATTTCCAAGCAGCACCCCATGCTACGTTACCGAAACCTGAGATTACTACGTTCTTTCCAGCCATTTCTTCGCCGTTAGCCTTCAGCATTTCTTCAGCATACCATACGATACCGAATCCAGTAGCTTCAGCTCTTCCCAGCAGTCCGCCGTACTGCAGGCCCTTACCTGTCAGAACGCCTTCGTATCTGTCAACGATTCTCTTGTACTGTCCGAAGAGGTAACCGATTTCTCTAGCGCCAACGCCCAGGTCTCCGGCAGGAACGTCAGTGTAAGGTCCGATATGTCTGTACAGTTCAGTCATGAACGCCTGGCAGAATCTCATTACTTCTGCATCTGACTTACCGTTAGGATCGAAGTCTGAACCACCCTTACCGCCGCCGATAGGCAGACCAGTCAGTGAGTTCTTGAAGATCTGTTCGAATCCGAGGAACTTGATGATTCCAGGGTATACGTTTGGAGCGAATCTCAGACCGCCTTTGTAAGGTCCGATAGCGCTGTTGAACTGATATCTGTAGCCCTTGTTAACCTGTACTTTACCAGCATCGTCAACCCATACTACTCTGAAAGTAACTCCTCTTTCAGGTTCTACTAATCTTTCCAGCAGTGCAGCTTCTTCATATTCAGGGTGCTTGTCACATACTGGTGCGAGTGATTCGAGAACTTCTTCTACACACTGGTGGAATTCAACTTCGCCAGGGTTGTTCTGCTTACAAAGCTCAATGACTCTTTCTACATAATTTGACATTTTCTTTTCTCCTCTTTTTAAAAATATATTTAGTTAAAATTGTAATGCCTAGTTAACTTAAATATATCACTACGTATATTTACAGTCAATGGGATTCCCATGTTTTGGAGGAAAGTTGAAATTTTCTGATAAATGCATTGTATAAGGAATAATTTGGTTCTTAAGAGGGCAATAAAACATTTGGATTTGAGCATAAAATTTGTTATACTGATATGTAATGAAACTTTGAGAAAGGAGGCAATATCATGACTGAAAATATGGAAATCATGGATGCTATGGACATTGACACAAAAGAGCAGCAGTTTGATGAAGACATAGAGAACATTATAGACCTGCTTGAAGAAAAATCTTACTTTAAAGCGAGAGATGAGATCCTGAAACATAATGAAGTGGATATTGGTGAGATTCTCGAAGAGGTACTGGAAGAACTGGGTATCGAAAAAACTATCATCTTGTTCAGGATGCTGCCGAAAGATGTTTCGGTAGAAGTGTTCTCATACCTTCCTACAGATGACCAGCTGGCTATCGTAGACGGTATAACTGACAGAGAAATAAATTACATCATCCAGGAACTGGACTTCGACGACATGATCGACGTGCTGGAAGAACTTCCGGCAAACATCGTGGACAAGATCCTGGCAAATACACCGAAAGATGAACGTAAGCTCATAAATACGTTCCTCAACTATCCTGATACTTGTGCGGGAAGCCTCATGACACCGGACTACATAAGTCTCCAGGAGACTATGACGGTAGGGCAGGCTCTTGCTCATATCAAGCGCGAAGCTCTTGACAGTGAAACAGTATATACATGTTATGTAAAGAGTGCAGGCAGAAAGCTGCAGGGTATCGTATCCCTGAGAGCTCTCGTAGTTGCCGACGATGATATGCTGGTCGGTGACTTGATGAATGAAGATTACGTATATGTTAATGTATACGATGACCAGGAAGAAGTAGCCGAATACTTCACTAAGTACGGTTTCTTGGCCATCCCTGTAGTAGATAAAGAAAACAGACTCGTAGGTATCATCACAGTCGATGACATCCTGGACGTTATCGAAGAAGAAACTACCGAGGACATCGAGAGAATGGCCGGTATCATGGATGACTCCGATAAGGAGTACCTTGACCTGAGCGTGTTCAGCCACGTTAAATCGAGACTTCCGTGGCTCATATTCCTTACTATTTCTCTGATGCTCACGGGAGCTATAATAACACGCTTCGAAGCAGTGCTGTCTCAGGTGATAATCCTCGTATCGTATCTGCCTCTCCTTATGGGTTCGGGCGGCAATACAGGTACCCAGGCGGCTACACTTGTTATCCGTGGTATGGCAGTAGACGAGATAGACCTTAAGGATGCGTTCAAGGTATTCTGGAAAGAGCTGCGCATCAGCGTGATCCTCGGAGGCATACTCAGCATACTGAACTTTGCGAAAGTAGTATTCATAGATCATCAGACCGTTATGATAGGACTTACGGTAGCAGTCTCACTGCTTCTTATCATAATGTTTGCTAAACTGCTCGGCGGACTTTTGCCTATGGCAGCCAAGAGAGTCGGCATCGACCCTGCTCTCATGGCATCACCGATGATGGCGTCGCTTACCGATATGTTCTCGGCAGTGGCATTCCTGCTGATCGCTTCGTTGTTCCTTGGTATCTCACTTTAGAATTATGGAAAAAATAAGTTTAATCACTCTCGAATATGTAAATACTATAGTTAAGGAAAGACCGGAAGACATACATAAGGGCAGATGCGGCAGAGTACTGATCGTTGCAGGATCTGTCGGCATGGCAGGCGCAGCTGTCCTGTCTGCAAGAGGTGCGCTGAAGTCAGGGTCGGGGCTCGTTAAGATAGCAGCTCCCGTCGATATCTTCAATATACTTCAGACAGCAGTGCCTCAAGCTACATGTATGGATGTTTCGGAGCTTACTGAGGGTCAGCTGGATATATACGACGCAGTAGCTATAGGACCCGGACTGGGGGTAGATGAGAGCAGATACTTGTTGATAAAGCATATACTTAAACATTATAATGGAACTGTAGTATTAGATGCAGACGGGATAAACTGCATATGCAGATATGATATGGGACTGCAGTGTTTGAAAGACAGGGAAGACCCTGTGATCCTGACGCCGCATGTAGGTGAGGCGGACAGATTTCTGGCTGCACTTTGTAAAAGAGATGGGAAGTCATCTGAGGGAAACAGCGTGAAAGCTCTCGGCAGACAAAAAGCTGCTGAAACAATAAGCGAGTGTACGGGATCTATAGTACTGTTAAAAGGGGCAGGTACTATAGTGACCGAAATATGCAGCACCGAAGAGAAAGTCCCATCGGACAAGTCGAAGACATATACTAATACTACAGGAAATGCCGGCATGGCAACAGGAGGCAGCGGAGATGTACTTACAGGTGTTATAGCTGCTCTTGCCGGATACGGTATCGATCCTTTTGATGCTGCCGCAGTCGGTGCTTACATGCACGGACTTGCAGGAGATATAGCTGCCGAAAGATACGGCCAATGGGGCATGACGGCAGTTGAGATCGAGGAGTCACTGCCTGCCGCATTCAAAAAAGTTGTTGGGAAGTAAAATAGAGATAAATTTGGAGAGTATTGGACTATGGGCATTAAGAAGGGAGACCTTTATTTTGCTGATTTAAGTCCGGTAACGGGCTCCGAACAAGGCGGGATAAGACCCGTACTGGTGGTACAGAACGATGTGGGAAATAAATTCAGTCCCACTATCATCGTTGCGGCCATCACAAGCAGGAGAAATAAGGCCGACCTTCCGACTCATGTGGAGATAGAGGCGGATGGTAACGGTTTGTCAAAGAACTCAGTAGTATTATTAGAACAGCTCAGAACAATAGATAAACGAAGATTAAGAGAAAGAATCGGTACGATTGACAAGACTCGTTTGCCGGAAGTTGATGAAGCGTTAAGCGTAAGCTTAGGTATCGAAAACAACTCGTTTTTCTAACGTATGAAAGGGCTGCATCATGCAGCCCTTGATATATATCATCTAATATTAAATTTATATATGGAGGAGACTATGGATATTAAAGCTCTGGAAAAAACAGCAGCAGAGGTGAGAGTCGGTATAGTTAAAGCTATACATAATGCCGGCTCCGGACATCCGGGCGGATCACTTTCAGCTGCAGACATCGTTACTGCACTGTATTTTGATGAAATGAATATCGATCCTGCACAGCCTAAGATGGCAGGAAGAGACAAGTTCATCCTTTCCAAAGGACATGCAGGTCCTGTTCAGTATTCTGCACTGGCAGTAAAGGGTTACTACCCAATGGAAGACTTCATGGAACTGAGAAAGATCGGATCCAAATTCCAGGGACATCCTGATATGAACAAGGTTCCGGGAATCGAAATGTCAACAGGTTCTCTCGGTCAGGGATTCTCTGTTGCAGGCGGAATGGCTATGGCAAATAAGCTGGACAACGATCCGGGCAGAGTATATGTGCTCCTCGGTGACGGTGAGATCCAGGAAGGTATCGTATGGGAAGCTGCGATGTCAGCTGCTCATTACAAGCTGGACAACCTGGTAGGCATCCTCGACTGGAACGGTCTTCAAATCGACGGTAAGAATGAAGATGTCATCACAGTAGCGCCTGTTGTTGAGAAGTTCGAATCATTCGGCTGGAACGTTATCCAGATCGACGGACATGACTTCCAGCAGATCCTGGACGCTTTCAAAAAGGCAAGAGAATGCAAAGGTCAGCCTACTATGATCGTTGCTAAGACTATCAAGGGCAAGGGCGTTTCATTCATGGAAGACCAGGCAGGATGGCACGGTAAGGCTCCTGATGCTGAACAGACAGCGCAGGCAGTAGCAGAGCTGGGAGGTGAAATGTAATGGCAGATAAAATGGCAACAAGACAGGCTTACGGCAAAGCACTGGTAGAACTGGGCGAAAAGCATCCTGAGCTGGTAGTTATGGATGCAGACCTGAGCAAGTCAACTATGACAGCTGAATTCGGAAAAGTTTACCCTGAAAGATTCTTCAATATGGGTATAGCAGAACAGAACCTGTATGCGGCAGCTGCAGGACTGGCTCTTTCAGGCAAGACTGTATGTGCCAGCACATTCGCTATGTTCGCTTCAGGAAGAGCATTTGAGATCATCAGAAACTCCATTGGATATACTAAAGCTAACGTTAAGATCTGCGCTACTCACGCAGGTATCACAGTAGGAGAAGACGGTGCCAGCCATCAGACTTTTGAAGATATCGCTCTGATGAGAACTATTCCGGGCATGACAGTTATCAACCCTTCAGACGGCGTTTCAGCAAAGAAACTCTTAGAACAGGCAGTTGCTATGTACGGTCCGTGCTATGTGAGACTGGGAAGAGCAGCAGTTCCTGTATTCTACGGCGAAGATGCAGAGATCACTCTCGGTAAGGGAAATCTCGTTAAGGACGGTAAGGACGTAACTATCGTTGCAACAGGTATCATGGTAAATGAAGCTGTTATCGCAGCGGAAGAACTGGCTAAAGAAGGTATCGATGCAAGAGTGATAGATATCCACACTATCAAGCCTCTCGATGAAGAGATCATCATCAAGGCGGCATGCGAAACTAAGGCTATCGTTACTGCTGAAGAACATTCAGTTATAGGAGGTCTTGGCAGTGCAGTGGCAGAAGTAGTTGTAAAGAATGCGCCTGTTAAGATGGCGATGGTAGGCCAGAAAGATACATTCGGCGAATCAGGAAAGCCTGATCAGCTGAAGGAAAAGTACAGCATGACAGCAGCAGATATCGTAGCAGCAGTAAAAGGCGTACTGTAATTAGGAATAAACCCCTTTCTTATGTAATAGATTCTAAATAGAAATTACATAGAAAGGGGTTTTTGTATGGATAAGAATTCGGAAAAGCCTAAAAAAGCAGGAATAAGACGCATCGTTGTCATAGCCGCTATCGCTGCGGCAGCTGCAGTTACAGCATTCATGATCGTACCCAAATTCCTTGGCGGAGAGGAAAGTGTCGGGTTTCAGGAAGTGGAGGAAAATAAGATACCGGCAGAGATATCATCGGAAGTCATCCCCGAATATAAGACCTTGGAAAGAGCGCTCGCGTGCGTGTCAGGCGATGATGTGTATGTCATCGTTACGAGAGGTGAAAAACCGACATCGGGTTTCGGAGTGATGATAGATAAGATGGTCATTGAAGAAAAAGAGGATGATAAAAATCTTATAGTTTACGCTAACTTCGATGATCCCGATAAGGAGACGCCTATATCTCAGATCATAACTTATCCCATATGCATAGTTAAGACAGACTTATCATATTTGCCCGATAATATCGAGCTTCGCATACAGTACTGAACATCTTCACCCAACCTTCACCAACGAAAGACAAAATACCCGAATATAGTGGATATTTCCCTATAAAACATTGAAAATATCACCTACATGTAGTATCATTACAATGTATGAAATGAAGTAAGAAAGGACAGACGACGGATGATAGTATTCAACAATGTAACGAAGTATTACAAGTCAAATGTCGGGCTTGAAAAAGTATCCGTTAAGATCAACAAAGGAGACTTCGTCTTCCTTGTAGGTCCCAGCGGTGCGGGAAAATCCACTTTTATCAAACTCATCCTTAAAGAAATAGATGCTGATTCTGGAAGTATCAAGGTAAGAGGCAATGAAATAACTACTCTGTCAAAGAGACAGATACCTAAGCTGAGAAGAAATATCGGCATAGTATTCCAGGACTTCAGACTGCTTCCTAAGAAGACTGTTTATGAGAATGTTGCCTTCGCTATGGAGATAATCCATCAGCCGAAAAAACTGATAGATAAACACGTTCCTCAAGTTCTGAGCATGGTTGGCATATCAGAAAAAGCCGACAAGTATCCTGACGAGCTTTCTGCAGGTGAACAGCAGAGAGTTGCCATAGCAAGAGCTATCGTCAATAAACCTAGGATCCTTATTGCGGACGAGCCTACAGGAAACCTTGACCCGGATACTGCATGGGAAATCATGCAGCTTCTCGATCAGATCAATATGAGAGGTACTACGATAGTCATGGTAACACATGCTAAAGATATCGTAGATAAAATGGGCAAGAGAGTTATCGCTATAGAAAAGGGACGTATAGTCCGTGATGAATTCGGTGCTTACGGATTTGAAGAGATGATAGCCGAAGCTGCAGAAGCTGCAGACGGTGACGGCACACTTGTAAGCAACAGACGTACTTTCAGATCCAGATTCAAGAGGGGAGGAAGAGCATAGTGAAGAGATTCTTTTACACTTTGAAACAGGCCTTCCTTCAGGTCTTCAGAAACAGGACCATGGCACTTGCGTCCATATTCGCCATCATGGCAATGCTGTTGATACTTAGCATTGCTTTCATACTGGTGATCAACATCAATACTGCGGCTCATTCAATAAAGAATGATTATGACTCTATTGAAATATTCCTCGACGACAAAACCACTAAGGAAGAAGCCGAAGTCATCATAGATGATATCAGAACAAAAGACGGAGTAGAGGATGTCTACTATAAGACAAAGGCCGAAGCTCTTGAAGAATTCAGAGGAAGATGGGGCGAAAACGCTTATCTGCTCGATACGCTTACAGAAAATCCACTGCCTAATTCAGTAGTGATATTGATTGCCGACCTTGAGAAGGCTGAGGCGATAGCAGAAGTTGCTGCAACATATGACGGTATCGAAGATGTTAAATTCTATAAGGATACCGTGGACAAGCTGCTGAAAGCTACAAACTTCATACAAGTGGCAGCGATAATCATAATGGCATTCCTGATAATCGTTTCAGTTGTAGTAGTGTCTAATACGATAAAACTCACAGTGGTCAACAGAGCCAATGAAATAAACATAATGAAATATGTCGGTGCGACCAACTGGTTCATAAGAGGCCCGTTCTTATGTGAAGGTATAATAATCGGCATAATAGCATCTGCTATTTCAGTAGGAATATCGGCGTTGATATACAGTAAGCTGGTAGAAGCAATAGGAGATCAGGTATTCTCACTGTTGTCAATACCGATGGTGCCTGTTGATTTCCTTGTATTTAATTTCGCATGGATATTCCTGGCACTTGGTGTAAGTATAGGTGCCTGCGGAAGTATAATTTCGATGAGGAAGTTCCTTGATTAAAGGTATTGGAGAGAAAGGGAAGAAGATGAGAAGACGAATAACAGTAATGTTGATTGCTCTTGTCACGGCTGTGTTTTTCATAGTTGAACCTGTTGCTGTCTTCGCTGAGTCTCTTAGCGAGATCCGTGAAGATATCAAAGAGCAGCAGAAGAAGCTGGAAGAAGGACAGGCACAGGAGAAGAGCCTTTCTTCACAGGTCACAGAGCTTGAAAGAAAGATAGAAAGCCTGGAATCAGCTATCGCGGAAAACGAAGTGAAGCTGACAAAGCTTGAAAAGGAAGTAGAAGAAGCTCAGAAGAAAGTTGACGAGCAGACAGAGAACTTGAACGGACGTCTCAGAAATATGTACAAGACAAGCTCCATAGGTTTTCTCGATGTACTCCTCGACTCGGGCAGCTTTTCTGAATTCCTGACAAATCTTGATCTGGTGAAGATAATCTACAGTGCTGACCAGGAAGTACTTAAGGATCTGGAAGAAGCACATAAAGAGCTGGAAAAGAAAAAGAAGGAAGCTGAAGAACTGCAGGCTGAACTGAAAAGCTCCAAGCAGGTAGCTGATGAACAGAAGAAGACTGTCGAAGCGAAAAAAGCTGAGATCGCCAAGTCAAACGATGAAACTGAAAGGATGATAGACGAACTGCAGGCTGAAGCGGATGCGATGACATCTAAGATCCAGAACTCCGGAAGCTCCAGTTCCAATTCAGTATACATAGGTGGTGAACTGGCATGGCCTACACCGTCATCAAGCTATATAACTTCACCGTTCGGTTACAGAATCCATCCTATATATGGATATCGTAAATATCATACAGGGATCGATATAGGTGCAGGAAGCGGTAGCTCCATCGTTGCAGCTAACAGTGGTACAGTTATTTTATCCGGCTGGAACGGCGGATACGGTAAGTGTATCGTTGTCGACCATGGCGGCGGCATAACTACTCTGTATGCTCACTGTTCTTCACTGTTAGTCGGATACGGAGCGAAAGTTTCCAGAGGTCAGACTATAGCGAGAGTAGGATCTACAGGTGCATCAACAGGTCCGCACCTTCACTTCGAAGTGAGACTTAACGGTGTATATAAGAACCCGCTCAATTACGTAAGATAAATCAAAAATATAGAGACACGGAAGAAAATGAGAAAACCCGAAGAAATATTAAAAGAGATACTTTCCGTAAGAGGAATCGTGACATCTGAAGATATTTCCGAGTTTTTATCTGACAAACCGAGAAAAACTTATGATCCATTCCTGCTTCTGAATATGGAGGCGGGAGTGGATTTGCTGTTGTCGGAGATAAAACTGGGAACGAAAATATGCATATACGGTGACTATGATGCAGACGGTGTAACATCCATATGCATTTTGTCACATGTTTTGAGCATGCTGACAGATGATCTCACATATTATATCCCGTCAAGGTTTGAAGAAGGATATGGACTCAATAAAGATGCTATAAAGAAGATCCATGAAGATGGCGTAGGTCTGCTTGTAACAGTGGACTGCGGCAGCGTATCTTATGAAGAAGTGGAGTACGCCAAGCAGCTTGGGATGAAAGTCATAGTTACAGACCATCACAGCATCGATGACATCAAGGCAGACTGTATATTGATAAACCCTAAACAGAAAGAGTGCACATATCCATTCAGAGAGCTGGCCGGATGCGGCGTAGCATTCAAGATGGCTCAGGCATTGCTTATAAAATCAGGTCTGCCGAGAAATTTACTCAACGAGGTTCTTGATCTTGCCGCAGTAGGTACTGTAGGTGATGTCGTGTCCCTTACAGATGAAAACAGGACTATAGTCAAATACGGACTCAACAAGATAAATGCAGGATCAAGACTGTCGCTCAATAAATTGAAGAAAGCTATTTCCCTTCCTTGGATAACATCAGAAAACATAGCCTTCGGCATAGCACCTCACATAAATGCAGCAGGAAGGATGGCAAGTGCCAAAGAAGCTGCAGAACTGTTTTTGACAGATAATGAGCTGACCATGGATGAAAAGGTAGAAAGGCTCGTCGGATATAACAGCCTGCGTAAGAAAAAGCAGGAAGATGCCTATAATCGATGTATGGAAAAGCTGACAGGTGATGAGAAATTCATAGTGCTTCACATGGAAGACATACATGAGGGGATAGGCGGCATCGTAGCAGGAAAGATCAAAGAAACTGCATGCAGACCGACAGTAATAGTGACACCTTCAGGCGAAGGATACCTTAAGGGTACGGGACGAAGCCTGGATAACATCGATATATATGAGCTTTTGAAAAAGCACGAGGGCCTTTTTGAAAGATTCGGTGGCCATAAGAGTGCCTGCGGTTTTCTGATGAAGGAAGAAAACCTTGAAGTGCTTAAGTGCGCTTTGGACAAAGACATGGAAGTTATGCTGGAAGATGACCCGCATCTTTTCGATAAAGATGTAGACTGGGATATGGAAGTGACGCCTGAGGAAGTTACTGTCGCACTGGCAGCAGAACTGGAGAAGATGGAACCTGTCGGACAGGGAAATCCGAAACCGATGTTCATCATAAGAGATATATCTATAGTCCAAACCAGATTCATGGGAGCAGACAGCACTCATGCCAGGTTTACGGCTGTTTCGGAAACAGGCGGAAGATGCGAATGTGTACTTTTTAAAAGAGCACAGGAATTAAAAGATATTCTTCTTGCGGGAGAGCCTGCAGAGTTGATAGGAACTGTCGAACGACAAACGTGGAACGGCAGGGAAAGAGTGCAGTTCATAGTAGAGGAGATGATGTTATGCAAATGAGCAAGAAAAAACTAGCGGCTTTATTGATCGCGGCATTTGTTGCGGGAGGTGCAGTAACGACAGGATTAGATATCATATCAGGCGGAACATCACGCTCTGCTGATAAGGATTTCGAGAAATTCGAACAGATCTATAAATACATCGATTCGACATATTATGAAGAGCCTGATATGGAAAAACTGATGGATGGAGCTTACAAAGGCTTCGTAGATGCTCTCGATGATCCGTATTCATCATATATGACGAAAAAAGAATATGAGAGCTGGATGACTAATATCGAGAGCGAGTATTCAGGAGTCGGCATAACTTTCTCTATGGATATGGACGGCAATTATGTAGTCGTAGGTGTGACAAAGGATTCCCCTGCCGAAGCTGCCGGGATAAAAGCAGGAGATATACTGCTGAAGGTAGACGGCAAGACATACGATGATATGGATATTTTCGCAACGGCGATCAGAGGCGAGGAAGGCACTGTAGTCAAGCTGACATATTCCAGAGACGATAAGGAAAAGACAGTAAGTATAACGAGAGAAAAGATAGTTCAGCATAGCGTATATGATGAGATGCTTGATGATGAGACAGCATATATCGCAATTTCGTCATTCATAGAAAACACGGCCGATGATTTTAGCAAGGCGTTGAAAAAGGTTGAAGAGAAGGGTGCGGAAAAACTGATCCTCGATCTGAGAAACAATGGCGGCGGACTTCTTACTACATGTATAGATGTTGCTGATGAATTCCTCGATGAAGGCATCGTAGTATATGTGGAGGGAAGAACAGGAAAACGTGAGGATTACTCTGCAAAGGATGGTAAAACAAATATAGAAACCGTAGTTCTTGTCAATGAAAACAGCGCCAGCGCTGCGGAGATACTTGCTGCTGCTCTTCAGGACAACGGATACGAATTAGTGGGAAAAACTACGTTCGGAAAAGGTGTGATACAGTCTACGGCAGAACTGAAGGATGGTTCGGCTCTCAAATGGACTATAATGCAGTATTTCTCACCTAAGGGAAATGTCATAAATAAGAAGGGTGTTACCCCTGATCATGAAGTGGATATACCGGAAAACGGTGAAAAAGACACGCAGCTTGAAAAGGCTAAGGAACTCCTGAAATAGTCAAAATCAATTTTGAATACAATTTGCTTTAAGACGTTAAAGTATTTGTTGACTATTACTCAAAACGGTGATAAAATCACTTTAGAAATATTACAAAATAACACGCTAAAGTGTTGAAAGGAGTTCTACATGGCATACCAATCTAAATTCAAAAAAGATGATATAGATGAACTGTTCAAGGCTGTATTATTACTTGAAGATGAAGAAGACTGCTACAGATTCTTCGAAGACATCTGCACCATCAATGAGATCCATGCAATAGCACAGAGACTGCAGGTTGCTAAATTGCTTTCAGAAGGAAAGACTTATAGTGAAATAGAAAACGTGACCAAAGCTTCTACAGCTACTATAAGCAGAATCAACAAATGCCTTGTTTATGGAGCTGAAGGATATCAGCGTATACTCGAACGAATGAAGGACTCTGAATAAATTAAACATATACGAGGAAATAAAATGGCGGTGCTTATGTCCCGCCATTTTAATAATGTTATGGAAATATATATCATCGAAAAATACAAAGAGCGGTATCCCCAGATGAAGGGGAGTGAACTTACTGATGTGCTTATAAAGGATTGCCTCGAAGAGTACGGTGTGCAAGATCCGCAGATACTTCGTACGACTAAAGGGAAACCGTACGTTGAGCTTTGCGATACTTATTTGAGCGTCAGCCACAGCGGAGAATATTTTCTCTGCATAATAGCCGAGCGTCCCGTAGGGATCGATGTTCAGGAGAGAAAGAACAGCAATTCCGACAAGATCGCAGAAAGATATTTCACCGAAAGAGAAAAATCATTCATAAGAGATAATGGTGAAAACGGATTCTTTACTGTCTGGACGCGAAAGGAAGCATACAGCAAGTTGACGGGCGAAGGTATCGCAGAAATAATAAGGGGCACTGAAGTGATCGGCAGAGAAGATGTCGTATTTACTGATTTTCAGCTGGAAGACGGAGTATGGTGCTCTTACTGTATAGAGAGGTAATGAAATGGACAGAAAAGCTATAAGCTATAAATTTCTTGTAGAAAACAAAACAGAACATACAGGACTGCTGGCGGAACATGGATTATCGATATATATAGAAGCTGACGGCAAAAAGATCCTCTTCGATGCAGGTGCGACAGATATCGTGATCCACAACGCTGAGGTGATGGGTGTCGATCTTGAAGCTGTCGATCTGGCAGCTGTAAGTCATGGACATTATGATCATACAGGAGGTTTTCCTGCATTCTGCAAGATAAACGAGAAAGCTCCGATCTATATCCATAAGGATGCTTTTCGTGACTCTTACGGATTCCGTGAAGGTAAGCCCGAAGATGAAAAGAGCGGTATAATATGGACAGATGAAGAGCGCGCTGCTTTGGCAGACAGACTGAACTTTACAGACGGACCTGTATATATCACAGATAATATCTGCATAACAGGGACAGTTCCATATGCCGAAGGCACGAACATCACCGAGAATTTCTATTATAAGGATGACGACGGCGAGTGGCAGAAGGATGACATGTCTCATGAACAAGTGCTTGTCATCAGAGAGCCTGACGGACTCTATATTTTCTCCGGATGCAGTCACAGAGGCGTGATATCAGCTCTCGAAGCAGGCAAGGCCATGTTCCCGGGAGAAAGAGTCGCAGTACTTGTAGCCGGAATGCATCTTTACAGTGCATCTGAAGATGACAGGAAGTATGTCGTGGATCAGATGGCCGCTGAAGGGCTGGATAAAGTGATGCCGGTCCACTGCACAGGGATAAAGGCCATATGTGATCTAAAGACAAAGCTTGGAGATGCATGTGTCGTAGCAGTTGCGGGAGATGTGTTTCATGGATGTTAGGGAGAAAGCTGCTCAACATGCGGCATCATATGTGAATATAAAGCCCAGGACGGCTTTTCAGATGAAGAGTTATCTTAAGGGCAAGGGATATGAAGAAGACATTATCGATGATGTGATAGAGCAGATGAAGGAGTATCACTACATAGATGACTATCAGTTTGCCGAGATGTATTTCGCTTACGGATTCGAAAAGGGCAGGGGCGTCTCACGTATACGTCGGGAACTTGCTGAGAAAGGTGTATCTTCCGATACCATAGATATGGTGTATGAAGACTTGGAAGAAATTCCTGATGAAATGGAAATGGCTATGGCAATAGCTGAGCCGATAATAAACGGGATAGACATGGATGAACTTGATTATGATGCCAGGCAGAAGCTCAAGGCGAAGATCGGCAGACGTCTTATGAGCAGGGGATTCAATTCAGATGTGGCGTATAAAGTCATAGGGAGACTTGTAAAATGAGCGACAGATATTCCAGAACCGAAATGATAATAGGACATGAGGCAGTTGATAAGATAAAAGCTGCCTCTGTTATAGTGTTCGGAATAGGCGGAGTAGGCAGTTACGTGGTCGAAGGGCTTGCCCGTGCAGGAATAGGCAGGCTCGTTCTCGTAGATAACGATGTGGTTGACATAACTAACATAAACCGTCAACTGCCTGCGCTTCACAGTACCATCGGTAAACCAAAAGCTCAAGTGATGGCAGAGAGAGTTAAAGACATAAATCCTGACTGCGATGCAGAAGCCGTGGAATGCTTTTTCATGCCGGATACGGCAGACAGCTTCGACTTCACAAGGTTTGATTACGTAGTAGATGCCATAGATACAGTCACAGGAAAACTTGCGCTCATCGAAAAGGCATATAACGAAGATGTGCCTGTCATATCGTCGATGGGAACGGGTAACAAACTCGATCCGTCACGATTCAAGATCACAGCCATCGAAAAAACTAAAGTGTGTCCGCTGGCAAAAGTCATGCGAAAAGAACTTAAAAATCGCGGGATAAAAGGCATGAAAGTCCTGTATTCCGAAGAAGAACCGATAAAACAAGAAGGAGTGAGGACGCCGGGAAGCATCAGCTTCGTGCCATCGGTGGCAGGGCTCATGATAGCTGGAGAAGTTGTGCGGGATATAATCAAGTGAACACTACTTTACCTATGTCTTCACTAAGTCCTCGGTGCAGGCAATCAATTATACTCATTCGCAGAGAATAGAACCTCGAGCAAACTCGCGACTATGTCGCTCAGACAGTGCTCGAGGTTTTGCTATTCTCAATGCTCATTTCGTATTTGATTGCATCTGCCCCTGCGAAATCGTTCTGACATAGGTTAAGTGGTGTTCCTATAATTACAGTTTTGCAAAGTGCTAATAAAACTGTGCTGAACGCGTTTTCGCAGGAACAGAAACAATCATAAGCGATGCGAAAGTGAAAGACAGCTAAACTCCGGGAACTGTCTGAATGTCCAACGGACATGAGTTTTCCCGGAGTTCTGTTTTTCTTGAGTGAGCTTATATGATTGTCTGTGACGAGGACTTAGCGGAAGCATTGTTTTATTAGTAGATTGATAACAATAAAGAAATGCATGTACGGCATGTATTTTTGCAGTTTCACAGAAGTTCAGTCCGTTAAAATGGTCTGCGTTTCGTATAAAATATACCCATAACAAACAAACAAAGGGGTTTAACATAAGAAAACAAGAAAGGACGGTAGGAATTATGTTGATCATTGCATGGGTTTTCATGGGTATAGCAATTTTCGCATCGGCGTTACTTTTAGGTGACTTGAAGCGTGAAATGAGGTATAATTATATGAATGGGAACGAGGAATTCTCATTAATAATAACAGAAGGAGACCATTATGGATTACAAGAAGCAGATCATAGACAAAGTAGAGTCATTTTACCTAGATGTAGTTGAGGAATTTAAGGAAGCTGAGATGCAGATCATCAAGGATTCTAAGTTCAAGATGATTTTCAAGAAGAAGAATTACGATGGCAATATCGAACATCTCAAGAAGTGTAAGAAGATGGCTCTTAATATAGATGTGGACGATATCAAAATACCTGCAGATGACAGAATGGCAAGACAGGTAGTGAAAGCGTTCGAAAAATGTCTGGTCCACTTCAACAACTTGTGTGACACACATACAAGACTTCAGATGGGACTGAAGGGCAAGGCTGAGAATAAAGAACAGATGAAATTCTCGGATTATAAGGAATTGTTCCAGAAAGTGCAGACAGCAAGAAACAGCCTGAACAGTGCACTTCATGAAATGGATCTCGTTTATACCGATTATGCGTACGACGAAGATGAAGACACAAGCATCAAGTATGTGGAATAAGGGCGTATTCGAGATTTGATCTAAGATTTCAGGAGGATGATCATGGATAATATAAGTCTTATGATAATAGGACTTTTTATAGTGATGACGGTGGTGATAATACTGTCCGTGATCATTATAATCAAACTGACTGCTCAGAATAGCAGTAGTAATAATAATAACAACAGCGTCAACGAACTGCGACGTGAGCTTAGAGATGATATCGATCGTTCGCGTCAGGAAACGATAGATATTGTTCAGCGCAGTGTCAAGAATATGGGCGATATGATCTCTCAGAATCAGAGAGAAAGCTCGGAAGTCCAGAGCAGACGACTCATGGAACTGAACAGACAGTTCACGGATACTCTTGAACAGGTGACGAAGAGCCTGGGAGAGATGCAGAGTCTTGCTGCAGGTGTGGGCGATCTCAAGAAGGTGCTATCAAACGTCAAGACGAGAGGTATCCTGGGAGAGATCCAGCTGGGAGCCATATTGGAACAGATACTGTCACCTGAACAGTACGATGAGAATGTGGCAGTTACAGGGACGACAGAGCGTGTAGAATTCGCAGTGAAATTCCCGGGAGAAGGGAAGGAGTTCGTATATCTTCCTATAGATTCAAAATTCCCGGCAGATGCATACTCAAGACTCCTCGATGCTTACGATACGGGCGATAAGGCGCTGATAAAAATGGCCAATGACGGACTAAGAACAGCAGTTGTAAAAGCAGCAAAAGATATAAGCTCCAAATATATCATGCCGCCTGCAACTACCGAGTTTGCCATCATGTTCCTGCCATTCGAAGGATTATATGCAGAAGTACTCAGACAGGATATCGTCGAGACACTTCAGCGTGACTACAGAGTTACTATAGCAGGACCTACTACTATGGCAGCCATGCTCAACAGCTTCCAGATGGGATTCAGATCCCTGGCACTGCAGAAGCATTCGGGAGAAGTATGGAACACTCTTGCTAAGGTCAAGACTGAATTCGATAAGTTCGGTGATGTACTGACTAAGACACAAACAAAGATAGAACAGGCGCAGAAAGATCTGGAAACTCTCGTAGGTGTAAGAACGAGAGGAATACAGAGAGCTTTGAAAAACGTATCTAATACAACAGAATACATCGACAATTTCGATGAATAATCAATCAAGACTTAAGGAGTTTAGCTGAAATGAGCGTTTTTGCTATAGCCGACCTCCACTTGTCACTGGCACCGGATGTAGACAAACCGATGGATATATACGGTCACAGGTGGCATGACCATGTGCGTCGCCTTGAAGAAAACTGGAAGAGGATGGTGACTGATGACGACACTGTTATCATCGCCGGAGATATTTCCTGGGCACTCAAGCTGGAAGACGCCAAATATGACCTGGACTGGGTAGATTCACTGCCCGGACATAAAGTCATGTATAAGGGCAATCACGATTTGTGGTGGAACGGCATAACAAAACTTAATAAAATGTATGACACTATAACCTTCGTCCAGAACGACTGTTTCGCGGCGGAGGATTTTGTCGTATGCGGAACACGTGGCTGGCTGACTCCCGACAATGACGATTTTAAGGAAGCTGATGAGAAAGTATACAAGAGAGAGCTTCTGCGTATGAAAAGTTCACTCGATGCCGGTAAAAAATACATCGAAAACCTCACGGCTAAATGCGAAGAGAGCAGTGATGTACTCGCAGCTGAACCGGAGCTCATAGTCGTGATGCATTTCCCACCGGTGTCAAAGACTGCATCATTCTCAGGTTTTCAGCAGCTTTTTGAAGATTACGGTATCAAACATGTCATATACGGACACATACATGGAGAGGAAGGATTCAAAAATGCCATAAAGGGAAATCATCATGGCGTGATATATGACCTGATTTCATGTGACCACCTCAACTGCAAGCCTATGCAGATAGAACGCAGTGAGAAGACCGAAACAGAGTAAGATCCTGGAGGGAATGATATGATAAAGAGGATAACGCTGATCGTTCTGGACAGTCTAGGGGTAGGTGCACTTCCCGACGCAGAAAAATACGGAGATAAAAACGTTGATACTCTTGGACACATCCTTGATGAGTATCAGCTTGACATACCTAATTTGAGAGAACTAGGCCTTGGCAACATAGAAAATGCTGCAGGAGGCAGGCTCAAGACAGAAACCCCAAAAGGCGCTTACGGGCGCTTTGCAGAAAAATCTGCAGGTAAGGATACTATCACAGGCCATTGGGAAATCGCGGGGATATATACTGATACGCCGTTCAAGACTTATCCCGATGGATTCCCGGAAGAATTGATGGACGCATTTTCCCGGGCAATCGGAAGAGGATGGCTGGGAAATTATCCGGCATCGGGGACAGAGATAATCGAACAGCTGGGTGAGGAACATGAAAAGACAGGTAAAGTAATAGTATATACTTCGGCAGACAGCGTGTTCCAGATAGCTGCAAATATAGATGTGGTGCCGCTTGATGAACTTTATGACATATGCGAGAAAGCGAGAGAACTGCTTCAGGGAGAATATGCATGCGGCAGAGTCATAGCAAGACCGTATATCATAGAAGGCGGCAAGAGAGTAAGAACTTCCGACAGGAAAGATTATGCCGTATCACCTCCTGAGCCTACGATGCTTGATATCATAAGCGAAGAAGGAAAGACTGTTTATGCTGTCGGAAAGATCAGCGACATATTCAACGGAAGCGGAGTTACGACTTCTGTCCATACTGACAGCAACGATGACGGAGTCACTAAGACCATAGAAGCGCTAAGCAGAGATTTTGAAGGTCTCATATTTACCAATCTTGTGGATTTCGATTCCAAATTCGGACATAGACGAGATGCGGCAGGGTACGGTAAGGCCATTGAGGAGCTTGACAGGAGACTCCCTGAAATACTCAAAGCTATGGGTGAAGAAGATATCTTGATATTATGTTCCGACCATGGCAATGATCCTGCACATTCGGGATGGGATCACACGAGAGAATATATCCTTGGAATAGCTGCAGGCAAAGCCGTAAAGAGCGGAACTGATCTTGGGACGAGAGCATCATTTGCAGATATAGGTGCTACCATTACAGATATTTTGACCGGCGGCAGAAGAAAGACATCTATAGGCGAAAGCTTCAAGGAAATAATCATAGAAGAAGTATAACTTGGAGATATCATAGGAGAAACGGATGAACACGGTAGAACTTATTACTAAGAAGAGAAACGGACAAGCTCTTACAGAGGCAGAGATAGAATATCTCGTTAATGGATATACGGCAGGCGATATACCTGATTATCAGATGTCAGCTTTTCTGATGGCAGTGTATTTCAACGGTATGGATAAAGCTGAAACCGTAGCTCTCACACAGATAATGAGGGACTCGGGAGATGTGGTCGATCTGTCAGCCATCGACGGAATAAAAGTAGACAAGCACAGTACCGGCGGTGTAGGAGACAAGACTACTCTGATCGTAGGTCCTATCGCTGCAGCATGCGGTGTACCTATCGCCAAGATGAGCGGCAGAGGACTGGGCTTTACCGGAGGCACTATCGATAAGCTGGAAGCGATCCCGGGATATAAGACATCCATAACAGAACAGGAATTCATGGATCAGGTAAACAGCAGAGGCATTTCAGTCATAGGACAGACAGGACATATAGCACCTGCAGACAAGAAGATATATGCACTGAGAGATGTTACCGGGACTGTCGAAAACCTGAGTCTCATAACTTCCAGCATCATGAGCAAGAAGCTTGCGGCAGGATCCGATGCTATATTACTGGATGTGAAATGCGGAAGCGGAGCATTCATGAAGAATCAGGAGGATGCTGAAGAACTGGCTTCACTCATGGTAGAGATAGGCAATGCTGACGGCAAGAAGACTATGGCTATGATCACAGATATGGAGCAGCCTTTAGGAAATGCTATCGGCAACGCACTGGAGGTAGAAGAAGCCATAGATGTGCTTAAAAACCGCGGACCTGAAGACATAACCCAGCTTTGCATAGCGCTGGGCGGTATGATGATATATATGGGAGAGAAGGCTTCTTCTCCTGAGGAAGGCATGCAAAAGGCGCGTACAGTCCTGGAAGACGGCAGTGCTCTGACAAAGTTCAGAGATCTCATAGAAGGACAGGGTGGAGATCCTGCGATAATTGATGATCCTTCTTTGATGCCTCAAGCTGAGTTTTGCATGGAACTGAAGGCTTGGGAGGACGGTTATATAGAGGCGATCGATGCTATGAGGATCGGTCTTGCTTCCCAGCATACAGGCGCAGGAAGAGAGCGTAAGGATGATGTTATAGATATGTCAGCAGGCATAATTCTCTGTAAAAAGAGAAGGGATCATGTGATTTCCGGAGAAACGATTTGTAAAATTTATGGAAATGACATAAAAAAGGTGGAAAAGGCGTTGGAGGAAGTAACGAATTCTGTTAGAATATCTGTTAAGAAACCTGATGATATTTCACTGATCAAAAAAATCATAGATTAAATTGGACAATAGATAAGGAAATTGACGATGAAACGCAATATTTTCATACTTGTTGCTTTAATATGTACGCTGATCATGGCATCTTGCGGGGCTGACAAACCTGAGAAGCCGGCGGAATATGAGATCGCGATGATCGCAGACAGCAGTGAAATAGAAGATGGGTCTTTCACACAATGCACTTGGGAGAGTGTGGAAGGCTTCGCAGGATCCAATGGGCTGACATCAAAATGTTATACGCCTGAGGAATCGACGAAGGAAGCTTACTTAGATTCCATCGAGAAAGCTGTCAATAATAAAGCTAAGATGATCGTTCTGGCAGGCAGCAATTTCGAGACGGCTGCTTTCAGTGCTCAGAGCATGTATCCCGATGTGAACTTCTTGTTGATAGACGGCGTTCCTCACGATACGGGAGATAAGTACGGAGCGGCTTCCAATACCATAGGCGTGATATTTGCGGAAGAGCAGGCAGGATATATGGCCGGCTATGCTGCAGTCAAAGACGGATATCATAAGCTGGGCTTCATGGGCGGTAAGTCTTTGCCACCTGTTAAGCGTTATGGCTACGGATTCGTTCAAGGTGTGGCAGCGGCAGCACAGGAACTGGAACAGAAAGTAGAGATAACTTATAAATATATGGAAACTTTCGAGCCTTCCGAGGATGTCAAGGAAGAGGCTGCGAAATGGTATGAAGACGGTGTCAAAGTCATATTTGCCTGCGGCGGCAGAATGGGTAATGCTGTTATGGATGCAGCCGAAGAATGCAGAGGTAAGGTGATCGGTGCCGATAATGATCAGAGCTATCTTTCGGGGACTGTTATAACTTCGGCCCAGAAAGAAATAGATGTCGTAGTAAACGACATGCTCAGCAATTATGCAGATGGTAAATATGTAGGAGGTACGGCTTTCAACTACACTGCACAGAATGGCGGAGTGAGCCTGCAGATGGACAATGCCAAGTTCACAAGTTTCGGCAAGAGCGACTATGAAAAACTGTTCAATAAGCTTAAGAACGGTAAGATAGAGCTGAAGAAAGATACTGGAGTGAACAAAGTCAGTGAACTTACGGGAGAATGGGTGACTATAAAGTAAACCATTTCCCCTTTATATAGTAGTTAATATGAAAATGTATGGAGGAAAAAATGAAATCAAAGAAGACTAGAGAGAGAATCCTGGATGCATCGCTGGAAATGTTTAACAAGAAAAAAGCATCCAATGTCAGCACAGTTCAGATTTCTGCAGCTATGAAGATCAGCCCGGGGAATCTATACTATTACTACGCAAATAAAGAAGATGTCATCAGATGCATTTGGGAAGAACGCATGTCAAGTATACTGAATGAACTGCTTGAGAAGACAGAAGATATCAAATCAGCGGCTGATTTGCTGGACTATCTGAAAGAATGGATGGAATATCTGATAAATTACAGATTTTTCTACACAGAACTGTCTACACTCTTTATAAATGATGAAAAGCTGGTTGAGCTCTATCAGGATACTTATAAGAAGATGAGAGATACATTCACTGACCTGATCGTTAGATTTGGCGAAGAAGGGTATATCTTAAATGATGATGTTTCAAAGATCCTTGCGGTGCAGAGTGCTGTAGCAGCTGCAGTGCATATGCTCAACAGATATGATGTTTATTCCAATCAGGGAATAAACGATGAAGCATTCATTGGTTTCAGCTGGATCAGGATAATTGCTGCGTTAGAGCCTATTTTCGAACCATCTTTCAAGGCTGAGATGGATGAAGAACTTACAGCCAGAGGTTTCTGTAAGGCAAGATATATGGAAACTGTCAAATAACTGTTGATTATTCGAGGTGCTGTTATGAAGATCTATGATGAGTACAGAAGCAAACTCAGGACTGCTGACGAAGCTGTCAAGGTAGTAAAGAGCGGTGATTGGGTAGATTATATCACCGGCAACGGTTTTCCGAGAGGTCTCGATGCGGCTTTAGCTCGCAGAAAAGATGAACTTACCGATGTCAAGGTGAGAGGGAATCTTATCTCAGGTCCTATCCAGATAGTAGAATGTGATCCTGAAAGAGAGCATTTTATTTACAACAGCTGGCATTGTTCAGGATATGAGAGAAAGCTCTGTGATAAGGGCTTATGTAATTATATCCCTATGGTCTTCAGAAATCTCGTGGAATACTACAGACATTTTCTCGATGTCAATGTAGCCATGATAGATGTTGCGCCTATGGACGATCATGGATATTTCAACTTATCTACTTCCATCGGAGTAGCCAAGGGTATATTGGAAACTGCAGATATCGTCATAGTTGAGACTAATGCGAATCTGCCGACTATCCATGGCGGATGGGATGACAGTATCCATATCTCTGAAGTGGATTTCATCGTAGAGGGTGAGAATACTCCTCTTCTTCAGATGGGAACACCTAAACCGAAGGAAACAGATATCAAGATAGCAGAAGCAATAATACCCCATATTTCCGATGGCTGTATGCTTCAGCTGGGCATAGGCGGCATGCCGGGCGTTATCGGTGAAATGATAGCCAAGTCAGATCTCAAAGATCTTGGCATGCATACCGAGCTTGCTTCTGATGCATATTACAAGATATATGAAGCCGGTAAACTTACTAATAAATACTCCAACCTCAATAGAGGAAAGGGTATAGGAGGCATATTCTACGGCACGGAAGATTTCTACAAATGGGTAGATAACAATCCGGGCATCATCGGATATCCTCTTGAATATGTCAATGCTCCTGAAGTTATGGGACAGCTGGATAAGCTGATTTCCATCAACAGCTGCATTTCTGCTGACTTATACGGACAAGTATGTTCGGAAAGTGCAGGAACGAGACAGATATCGGGAACAGGCGGACAGCTGGACTTCCTGACAGGTGCGGCCATGTCAAAGGGCGGTAAGGCTTTTATCTGTATGTCATCGACTTTCAAGACTAAGGACGGCACTGTGAAATCAAGTATAGTACCGGCATTCGTCAACGGAGATATAATAACTTCGCCTAGAAGCCAGGCATACTATATGGTAACTGAATACGGTGCAGTAAATCTTGTTGGAAGGACTACCTGGGAGAGAGCAGAGCTCCTCATATCAGTAGCGCATCCTGATTTCAGAGATGAATTGATAAAAGCTGCCGAAAAGCAGAAAATATGGATAAGATCAAATAAGCGATAATAGACAGGCTCGATTTGATACATGAAGCATAAACCTTCTTTTTTCTCAAATGTAAGCATACATTAGAGATAAAGGGAGGTTTTTTATTATGAAGAGATCCAAAAGGCGCAAAGCCGCACTTTGCGGGACTTTAGCATTGATGATAGCGATATTTTCGGGCTTCATGGGTTTAGATAGTTTTTCTCCTGAAGAAAGAAGCCTCAAGATAATAAATGAAGACTCTATAACGACAGGAGTAGAGACAGCCTTATCAGACGGAGGACAGCTTGCAGGCAAGAATAGCAGAACTTTAGATATAGATGCCAAGGCGGCAGTTCTCATAGACGGAAACAGCGGCAGAGTGCTTTATGCTCAGAACGAGAAGAAGCATCTGCCTCCCGCATCTGTAACAAAGGTAATGACATTGCTTCTTATCCTAGAGGGATGTGAGTCGGGGAAGATAAGCTTCGATGATGAAGTCGTTATTTCCGAAAGGGCAGCCAACATGGGAGGCAGTCAGATGTACATGGAGATGGGTGAGACTCATTCTGTGGAAGAATTGTTGAAAGGTGTCATCATGGTAAGCGCTAATGATGGGTGTGTGGCATTGGCAGAGCACTTGTCGGGCAGCGTTGAAAACTTCGTTAAAGATATGAATAAGAGGGCGAAGAAGATGGGCCTTGCAGACAGTAATTTCGTCAATACTAACGGACTCCCGGTGGCAAACCATTATTCCTGCGCATATGATATAGGGAAGATATCGACAGAGCTGATGAAACATGAAGAAGCTCATAAGTGGTTCACAGCATGGCAGGAAGATATCAAGGTGGGTCTTCCGGGAAAAGAGAGCAAGTTTACTTTGACAAATACCAATAAGCTGATCAGGACATATAACGGTGCCATTGGCGTTAAAACAGGATATACCGATGATGCAGGCTACTGTCTGTCGGGAGCTGCCGAAAGAGACGGAAGCAGATTCATAGCTGTAGTGCTGGGATGTGAAACCAGCGATATAAGATTCGCTGAGATGAGACGCCTTCTGGACCATGGATTCAATAATTATGAAACTGTAGAGGTCGCTAAAGCAGGAGAAAAGATCAGGAAGATAGATATAGAAAAAGGCACAAGGAAGAAGATATATGCAGTTGCCGAAGAATCTGTAAAGGTCACTGTTGAGAAGGGAAAAGCAGATAAAGTTATCAAGAAAGCTGAAATAGATAAGAGTATAAAGCTGCCGGTAAAAAAGGGAGATCCGGTAGGGACACTGACTGTGTATGAAGGAGACGAAGCGAAATATACATATGATCTGCAGGCTGATCGAGCTGTAGATAAGGCAGGATTCATCACATTATACATACGAATGATGAAGACTTTGATCTAGAAATATTGAAGGGAGGGATCCCTTTGGAAGCAGGAGTATCATATTTGTTGTTTACAGGATATTATGATGTGGCTGCGGCATCTGACGTACTCAGGATGTATAATATAAGGAATGAGATCGTAAGGGCTCCCATATCAAAGCAGAGAGGCTGCAGCTTCGCAGTTATGATAGATTCTGCAGAGGAAGAAATGAGCAGATATATATTGAACAGAAAAGGTATCACAGCTTTATAATACCCGGAGAAATATCCGGGTATTTTTGTTTGAAAGGAAAATTTATGTAAAGTAAAAGAGGTATAAATTGGAAGGCGTACAAAGGCATCCGAAGAGGCTGAAAACATTGACATTTCAACGTTTATGTAGTATAATAGCTTTAATTATATGCAATTAACGACATACAGTTTTTAGATAAAATTAGTGTACGTGGAGGAAATTATGTCAACTTCAAACATCAAGGGCTCATACAGAACAATATCGATACTGACTATAACGATGATATTCCTGACAGTTTTTGCTTTCATGCCGATGACTGATATAGGTAAATCTTATGCCGCAGGCGAGACTGCTAAAGTCACTGCAAGCTTGCTAAATGTTAGATCCGGAGCAGGCACAGGATATTCGAAGATAGGTACCCTTAAAAAAGGTAAGACTTTTACAGTGACAGGAACAGCCAAGGACAAGTCGGGAGTCAAATGGTATAAGTTCAAATACAGCTCCAAAAAAAATGGTTATGTATCTTCGAAATATGTTGACATAAAAGCTCCTACGGTAACCCCTGTGTCGAATCTTAAAGGAACTGTCAATACTAAGAGTGATCCGTTGACTGTAAGAAGCGGAGCAGGCTCTTCATATAAAAAATTAGGAACTTTAGCGAAAGGCAAGACTTTTACTATAACCGGTAAGGCTAAAGATAGCTCGGGAGTATGGTGGTACAGATTCACATATAGCGGGAAGAACGGATTTGTTTCTTCAAAATATGTGAAGACTAAATCGACTGCGATTTCTTCAAGTTCAAGCAGCACATCAAACGGATCGTCGTCTTCATCCGGAACATCTTCAACGGGCAGCAGCGAAACAGGCATCAATCTTATGGGCACAGTCAATACTGCTAACGATCCACTCACAGTAAGAAGTGGTCCGGGCTCAAGCTACAGCTCGATAGGGACTCTTAAGAAGGGTACTACTTTCGTGATCACAAGCAAGGCCAAGGACAGCAGCGGCAAATACTGGTACAAATTTGATTATGGTGATACTGTAGGTTATGTATCTTCATCATATGTGACTACGTCAAGTGCCGGTTCATCATCTTCAGCGGAAGCAGTGACGTTCAAGGTGGGAACGACTACTGCTGAATCAGGAGTTAATGTCAGATCGGGAGCAGGGACAAGCTACAGCGTCCTCACTGTTCTTAGTAAAGGCAGCGTAGTTACAGTAACAGGTTCAGCCAAGGCAAGCAACGACAAAGTATGGTATGAGTACAAGTACTCATCTTCAAAGTCAGGTTATATATGTTCAGACTATCTGTCAGTTAAGACTATAACGTCAGATAAAGAATTCGAGGCATATATGACGACTCAGGGATTCCCTGAAAGTTATAAGGCAGGTCTTAGAGCCCTCCATGCCGAACATCCTGAATGGGTGTTCAAGGCTGTGAAAGTAGGATACAGCTGGAAGGACGCTCTCGATAAAGAAAGCGTAGTAGGAAGAAACCTGGTAAGTTCGTCAGCACCTACTAAGCATAGGTCTACAGCCAGCGGTTCATATAATTCCAAGACTAAAAAATGGACTAGATTTGACGGAAGCTGGTATGCAGCAAACAGCAAGGTCATAGCATATTACATGGATCCAAGAAACTTCCTTGATGAATCCGGTATATATCAGTTCATGACACATTCCTATGACAGCAAATCACAGAACTCGAATACGGTAGCGGCAGTTATCAAAGGATCATTCATGCAGAGCAAGAAACCGGGAGGAGGATACTCCACATATTCAGCTCTTATCAGAGATGCAGGTAAAGCGGCTAAGGTCAACCCTAATGTGCTTGCTGCAATGATCATCCAGGAGCAGGGATGGAACGGCAGCAGCCTCGTATCAGGTACATATAAGGGATATACAGGTTACTACAACTTCTTCAATATCGGTGCATATACCACAAGCACTATGAATGCTGTACAGAGAGGTCTCTGGTATGCGAAGGGTTCAGGAAAAGGCGCTACTTCATACTCAAGACCATGGAACACTCCGTATAAGTCTATAAAAGGCGGAGCACAGTTCTACTACGAAGAATATGTATCAAATAACCAGGACTCATATTACAGCAAGAAATTCAACGTATATAACGGTAAGAGCAACGTAGGCTCTCATCAGTACATGACTTTCGTAGCTGCAGCAGCAAGCGAAGGCAATATCGTCAAGAGAGCATACGAAAGCAACTCTAACTATCCTGTAGTATTCGAGATCCCGGTATATAACAGCATGCCGGCAACTAACTGCGTATTACCTTAAACAAAAATTTAACGGGAGGTGTCATCATGACTACTATCCAGAAAAAAGAAAATATTGCAGAAAAATTATTGAGAAAGGCTATAGCCTTCGTCGTGGTCATGGCACTCACCATACCTCTCATCGCACCGGGAGTGTTTGCAGCTTCATCTGTATACATAAATTGCAGTGACAGTGTCAAAGGAGGAGAAACATTCACCGTAGCTGTAGTGTTCAGCGGCGGTGATGTGGGAAGAGTAGATGCTCAGATGACTTATGACACAGATGAGCTTACATACATATCCGGCGGCACAAGTAAAGGTGATACAGGTTTCATCCAGCTGAAAAGCGCGGGAACAGAAGGAGCTATCGTCTTCAACATCAAGTTCCAGGCTCTCACAGACGGGGACGCAGACGTTGAGGTCACTACGAATGAGATGTACGATCTGGATGAACGAGCTATGGGAACACCTAGTGCATATAAGACTATAGCTATCCAAGGGGATGCATCGTCAGATCAGGTGACGACAGAACCTCCTGATGAAGAACAGCCTGAAGAACCTTCAAGCCTTACAGGTGTAGATGAAAAGACAGAAGAGGCAGAAGAAGAGTTTGTTGTTTCCGATACTATGATAATGATAGCATCAGCAGTGCTGGCACTGATCATAATCGTGATATGTATACTTCTCGGCAGAAGAAAGAACAAGAAAAAGAAAAAGCAGACGCAGCAGCGCAGATACAGAAGCGATCGATACAACGACGAGTACGATGATATAGAAAACTGGTAAAAAATTAACAATTGTTGACTCTTTCATACTAAAGCGGTAAAATAGGCATATACGACAAGGAGGTTGTGTCATGGATTTTATCATCATCGCATTAGTATTGATCATTTTAGGCGGTTTCGTAGTTTACTCTCTTATGCACAGAGCTAAACACGATCCTGAATCTTTTGAGAATAAGTTTTTTAGAGACTTCGAACTTTATGAAGCTGAAGCATCACGTGGCGGTAATATGATTGTTAAGCGTTCAGACAGACCGGCATATCCTGATCTGAATGATCCTAAGTACATGGTGGCATGGGCTAAGGAAAAGGAAGCAGAAGAAAGAATGAAGCAGGAAGCTCTCGAAGATCTGGAACTTTGGGAAGAAGGACGCAGATAAATTATTTCATAAATTGTTTTATACGGAAAATAGTAAATCCCCGAGTTAGTCGGGGATTTTTTTATGATCTGCAAAGGTGCGCTCTGCGCTTTGCATACTATTTCAAGCTATCTGGGTTGAGGCATTCCAGTTCAGGGATAACGAAGAGTCCGTCTTTTCTGATCAGTACATCGTCGAACCAGATCTCGCCGCCGCCGTATTCAGGTCTCTGGATCATAACCAGATCCCAGTGGATAGCGCTCTTGTTGCCGTTAGGCGCATCTTCATAACACATTCCCGGTGTCAGGTGGAAGCTGCCTGCGATCTTTTCATCGAAGAGAGTATCCTTCATAGGGTGGAGGATGTATGGGTTCACACCGATGGCGAATTCGCCGAAGTAACGAGCGTTCTCATCTGTATCCAGAAGCTGATTGATACGCTCAGTATTATTAGCTTCCGCCTTGACGATCTTACCGTTCTTCACCTTGAATACGATATTTTCATAAGTGAAACCCTGTTCCTCGGAAGGAGTGTTGTATGAAATAGTTCCGTTCATGGATTCACGGACAGGAGCTGTATATACTTCGCCGTCAGGGATGTTTCTTTCGCCGCTGCACTTGCAGGCAGGGATATCCTTGATGGAGAACTTCAGATCAGTTCCCGGACCCTTGATGTGAACTTTATCCGTCTTGTTCATCAGTTCAACCAGGGCATCCATAGCCTTATCCATCTTCATGTAATCGAGAGTACATACATCGAAGTAGAAATCTTCAAATGCTTCCAGGCTGCTGTTAGCCAGCTGAGCCATGGAGTTGTTAGGGTATCTCAATACGACCCACTTAGTCTTGTTCACTCTGTAATCCAGCACAGGTCTAGTCAGCTTGCTGTACATGTTCATCTTATCTGAAGGTACATCGGACAGCTCTGAAGTGTTGCTGCCTGCACGGATAGCGATATAGCACTGCATACCTTTCATCTGAGCCATCTGGTAATCGTTCATGAATTCCAGCTGTTCTTCAGTACATCCCATCATGATCTCTCTGTTGATAGCAGAGTCTCTTATTTCAACATAAGGCATACCGCCTTTAGCATATACGTTCTTAACGAGCTGCCTAACGAGATTCTTGCAGCATTCTCCTTCGTAGCTGATCAGGACTTTTTCGCCTTTCTGCACATCACAGGAGTAGTCCACCAGCAGATCAGCCAGCTTCTTGATTCTTGAGTCCATTTCTAATCCTCCGTTTATGTCAAATTAAAACTAAATAACTATGGCATATTATACCCTAAGTATGTTATTTTTAATAGGGGTAAAAGGGAAGAATTCATGATCGAGATAATAGGAGAGACCATGAAACACGTATTTATAATAAACCCTAATGCGGGAAGAAAAGGCAAGCTTGAGAAATTCTGTGCAGAGATAAGCGCATGCGCAGAACGACTCGGACTGGAATATGAACTGTACTTTACTAAAGGACCGAAAGACTGCGGCAAGCACGCAGGCGAGCTTTGCAAAAATCTCGCCGTAGGCGAAAAATTAAGGATATACGGCTGCGGAGGCGACGGTACGGTCAATGAGCTAGTCAACGGTGTTTACGGCTACGAGAACGTCGAAATCGGCGTCATACCGATGGGTACAGGCAACGATTACATCAGGAACTACGGAGATCCCGACGATTTTCGCGACCTGGAGAGCCAGATGAAAGGCATATCGAAAAACAGCGACCTGATCAAGTACCGCGCCGAATATAAAGGTGAGATCACAGAAGGGTACTGTGCCAATATGTTCAACATCGGATTCGACTGCAACGTGGTAGATGCTACAGACAGACTGAAGGCACTGCCGCTGATCAACGGATCGCTGGCATACCTGCTGGGTGTGGCAGCCATGTTCATCAAGAAAAAAGGAGCAGACCTGAAGATCGAATTCAGTGACGGCACAGTCAAAGACGGACCGCTGCTGCTTTGCGCCTTAGCCAACGGCTGCTACTGCGGAGGCGGCATCAAGAGCGCACCCGAAAGCATCCTGGACGACGGCCTGATGGATGTCAACATCATCGAAAACGTGACAAGGAGATTCTTCCTCAGCGTTTTCCCAAGCTTCAAAAAAGGCGAACACCTGCAGATGAAAAAAGTCATCGACAGCGGCAAGATCAAATACATCAAAGAAAAAGCCCTCACCATCACAGCCAACGGCGAGAGCTTGAAATTATGCATCGATGGAGAAATAACCATCCAGAAAAAAGTGGAATTCTCCATGGTAGAAGACGCAGTCAGATTCATCGTACCAGCTAAAATAGCAGGCAAGTAAGACTAGACCTCTACAGAAACTATATCACTAAGAGTAACAAGGCCCTTGAGAGAAATACCCTCGATGCGGCCTTTTTCTTTTCTCACAGAAGTGTAAAGCGCACCCTCAGGCTGCTGCAGAGTGTAGCGATGGATACCATCAGCTGCATCCTTTGCAAGAGCATAAGAAGCAGCCACAGACCCGGAAGCACAGCTACCCTCAAAATATGTAGAATCCACATCACGGACATAAACGACAGGAGTCATCAGCTCATTGACAGTATCACAGAACATGATACCAAACGCCGGCATATCAGGATCGATATCCTCATAAATACGATGCTTGATATCATCAAACAGCGCAGCCGACGGAGCAACATCAGTCAAAATCAGATGAGAAATACCATCCATATCTACAAGAAGCCCGCCCTTGCTGATACCAAGCTCAGCACCGGTAAGTTCGCGAGCACCAACTGGCACCGGCATATCCATCTCAACCACAGCATCACAAGCCATAGAACCCGGAACCACCTCAGCATCATGAACACGCGCAGCAAGCGGCACATCACAGCCACTGACAGAAACAAGAGCCTTCCCATACCCGGCATCAAGCTTATTAGTGCTGGCAACAGTATAAAGCGCAAACGCCCTCGAGGCATTACCGCAGAACTCAAGCCCGCACATCTCCATCTTATCATTAGGATCACCCGGCACGACGAAAGCAACCTGCTCGCCACCCATAGCCTCATTATCCAGCAGCGCCTGAGCAACGACCTTATAATCACTGCGATCGACAGGCGAAAGCACCATGATAGTGATATTACCCGAACAATCAGCAACTAAAACATCTAATTTCTTACCCATAATAACGACTCCTTCATAAGCCATACCAAAACATACCTATTAAAAATATATCATTTATCATGCTTGCATACAACTCAAATTTAAGGTATACTTTTTTCATGCGTGCGAGTTGAGGAGAGATGTCAGAGAGGTCGATCGTGCGGCACTCGAAATGCCGTGTCCGTCAAGGACCGTGGGTTCGAATCCCACTCTCTCCGCCAAACACAGAAGCGGTGTCCAAAGGGCACCGCTTTTGTGTTACGCTGAAA
>JAFQBD010000013.1 GCA_017416795.1 Bacillota bacterium
AGACGCTATTTGTGAACAGGCTAAGAAGATGCCGTTTATAGGACCGGGATTTGCTGTTGAATGCAGATCAGATGCAGCAGAAGCTATCGTAGAGCTTTCAGGAATGAAAAATGCTAAGGTGTTCTTTACAAATGCCGGTGCAGAAGCTAATGAAAACGCTATCAAGATCGCTAGGCAGTATACAGGTAAGCAGAAGATTTTTTCACAGTACAGATGTTATCACGGTTCATCAGCGGGAGCAGGAATGCTGACAGGCGAACCTAGACATTTCTATAATGAGCCGGGTGGTCCGGGATTCGTTAAGTATGATGGTCCTTATGCTTACAGAGCACCTAAGGCATGTAAATTTGAAAACGATGAAGAAATGGTAGAATTCTACCTCGAACTTCTTGAAAATCAGATCCTTTATGAAGGACCTGAAAATATAGCGGCTATTTGGTACGAATCTGTAGTTGGATCTAATGGTGTACTTGTTACACCTGCATCATGGTATCAGGGCGTTAGAGCATTATGTGACAAGTATGAGATCCTCATGGTTGCTGACGAAGTTATGGCAGGATGGTACAGAACAGGCAAGCCTTTCGCATACATGAACTTTGGTTATGAACCTGATATGTTTACATTTGCTAAGGGTGCTACTTGCGGATACGTTCCTCTTGGCGGCGTAGTTATGCAGGAAAAGATCGCTAAGTTTTTTGATGATACAGCACTTGGATGCGGGCTTACATACTCTGCACATCCGATGGGATGTGCGGCTGCAGTAGCAACTATTAAGGAATATAAGGCACAGGATGTTGAAGGCAAAATGGCTGTTACAAGCAAAGTTCTGGCTGAGATACTGGATGGATATGTAGATGCACATTCATGCGTAGGTGAAGTTAGACATATAGGTTTGTTCTCTGCCATCGAGTTGGTTAAGGACAAGGAAACAAGAGAACCCCTCGTTCCTTACGGTAAAGATCCTGAAGGCATCATGAAGAAAATCATAGGGATGCTGTTGGCAGAAGGATTCTATACATATTCTCATGAGAATATGATCCTGGTGACACCACCGCTTATTATCACTGAAGAAGAACTGAGAACTGCTATGGAAGTTATGGATAAGGTTTTGACTGCTGTTGATAAGATGATTTAGAAAATAGTGAAAATTGCTATATGGTATGCTCCCCTCTAGTGTGTGATAAGGCATTTTCAATCCTCCTTAAGATGAAGAGGGGGCATATCAGTTTTTACTACATTTAAAAGAATAGAAAATGACAGTAAAAGTAATTGTAAAAGAGAATCTAGATATATACATTATTGAATCACTTCCAATAAAAAAGGAGTTTATACATCTGTATAAGGAGGCAACATCAGAATGGAGCTCACAAGGTCTATATACATATGATGAGCTGTATAGAGCTATCTGTAATAGCTGGTATTGTGTTTCCATATATCACGATACACGCTTGATAGGATTCGGACGTATTATATCAGATGGTATATATCAAACTCTTATTTGTGATGTGATGGTTTTACCTGAATATCAAAATCATGGAGTTGGAGCAAAGATAATGGAAACCTTATTAAATAAGTGTGATGAAAAAGGCATAAAGTGGGTCCAGCTGCTTTCTGCAGGAGGGAAGCAGGGATTCTACGAAAAATTTGGCTTCACAGCACGAGATGCCGGGTCACCGGGTATGACATTATTCTTTGACAATTAAATAGCTAGTTGCTGACATAACTATAGACAACGAGGGTAGATGATTTGATTTTCAAACATCTGCCCTTGTTGTTTTTTGTAGCCTGTTTCAGTTATCTTGTTTGTCGAAATTTGTCGAACGACGTCTGTTGAAAGAACGATTAAAAAGAGATATAATTAAAAAGGAAATATTTGACAGAAAATGTGGTTGTAACGTAATCAGATGGGTTGGAGGAAAGTTTATGAAAGAGAAATTAAGTAAATTTTTTTCTGTCGAAGGAAATCCTAAGCAATATGCGACCATATTGTTCTTGGTCGGGGTAATCATTGTAATATGCGGGATATCATTTGACAATAAGTATGATAATAATATTACTAATATTGGGCTCATGGTTTGTACAACGATAGGAGGATCGTTTGCTACTGCAGCAATAGGGATATTTACCTTAAAGTATTCTGGAATTGTTAAATTTGTAAGGACTCAAGCTGAAAATGTACTCATGAAAGATGAATACATTTCAAGTTTATCAGTTAAAAAACTAAAAAAATTAAAAGCGAGAATAAATGCTAAAATTTATAATCCGGATGTGGCATCAGAGGAGGATTCTTTATTAAATCATACATTGGAATCATTGGAACCATTGTTAGCAAAGTATTACTTTGAAGAGTACAGTATAGATATGAAGGTTAGAGTTTTAAAGTCCAAGAAAGATGGTGAAGAGTACATAGAAAAAACAATAACAAAAGAACTGTTTGCTAAACCCATGGAGAAACATAAAAAGGTAGAAATTGAACTTTCGGAACTGTTAAAAGGAAGTATAGGTGATAAAGAGATTGGTGGAGAACCTGCAATCAAAGTTGTTGAATTTATAGTAGGAGAAGAGCAAAAGGAAATTAAGGAAGTCTTGACGCCGGATCCTATGTCGAAGAAACCATATAAAATAAAATATCATATTGTATTTAAACACGAAGGCGATGATAAGATTATATTAGATGAAGACGGATGTAAACTGGTAATAAAATTTATCAGCAGAGTAAAGATGAATGATTTAGTTTCATTTAATAGAATAGCTGTGCCGTGTAAGAGATTTATAATGAGGGTAGACTTTAATAGAATCGATTTCGACGTAAAGTATTCTTTATATGGTTTTTATAATAAAGATGGCTTGTATGTCAGAAATAAAGAAGATGAAGCTCTGAAAATACGATGTGATGAATGGTTGCTTCCGGGAAATGGAGTTGCACTGTACTTTGACATAAATACTTTAAAGCAATAAAATAAATTTGACGAATATCTCGTATAGCGATATAATAACATTAAAAAGAAGGAACGAAAAAAGAGGGGGCTTTTACTATGACTATGAATAAAAATATCAACACAAATAAGACTTGTGAGGAATTTGACAACTAGTTATTGAACTTTAATTGAAAATAAATATAACTTTAAAAGGCTTAGAGCTGTTTGCTCTAAGCCTTTTTCATAATAAAAGATAAATAAACTATACATTAAACAGGAAGTGCATTACATCACCGTCTTTTACAACGTATTCCTTACCTTCTGATCTGATGAGGCCCTTTTCTTTGGCTGTTGCCAGGTTGCCGCCGCATTCGATCAGCTTGTCGTATGCGATGGTTTCTGCTCTGATGAATCCGCGTTCGAAGTCTGTATGGATCTTGCCGGCAGCTCCGGGAGCCTTAGTTCCCCTCTTGATGGTCCATGCTCTTACTTCAGGTTCTCCTGCAGTCAGGAATGAGATGAGGTCGAGCAGATGATAAGAAGCCTTTACCAGCTTATCGAGGCCTGACTCAGCGATGCCCAGCTCTTCGAGGAACATTGCTCTTTCGTCGTCTTCCATTTCAGCCAGCTCTGATTCGATCTTAGCACATACTACGATAACTTCAGCATCTTCTGTAGCTGCGAATTCTCTTACCTTAGCGATGAATTCGTTGTCTTCTGATGCAGCATCGTCTTCAGATACGTTAGCAGCGTAGATGATAGGCTTGTATGACAGAAGGTCTAAGCTCTTTACGAATTCAGCTTCGTCATCTGTCAGATCCATAGCTCTGGCTGACTTGCCTTCGCCCAGGAAGTCGTTGATCTTCTTCAGCAGATCCAGTTCCTTCTGAAGAGACTTGTCGCCCTTCAGATTTTTAGTAGTTTTCTGGATACGTCTTTCGAGGACTTCCATATCTGACAGGATAAGTTCCATGTTGATAGTTTCGATATCTGATACAGGATCGATCTTGCCGTCTACGTGTACTACGTTAGGATCTTCGAAGCATCTTACTACGTGTACGATGGCAGCTACTTCTCTGATATGGCCCAAGAACTTGTTGCCAAGGCCTTCTCCCTTTGAGGCGCCCTTTACGAGACCTGCGATGTCGTAGAAGTCGATAGTTGTATATATAGTCTTCTTGGAATTGTACATTTCGTGGAGTACCTTGAGTCTTTCGTCAGGTACTGTTACGACGCCCACATTCGGTTCGATGGTACAGAACGGATAGTTGGCTGCTTCAGCGCCTGCCTTGGTGATCGCATTAAAAAGCGTACTCTTTCCTACGTTAGGTAATCCTACTATGCCTAATTTCATGATATGTTTTTCTCCTTTGTTTTCGGTAATCTGCAATAAAATATTATACCATAAATATAAAGTGAGCTCAATGATTTAGATGTGATGTGAATAATATTGATAAAGATTACCCTCTGGGCTAATAGTAATGCCGACTTAATAGGAATATAATTCCTGTTAAGAAGTAATACATTAAAGTAAAAAACACTCAAGGATTAATGCGCTTATACTTAAGGAGGCAGTAGGATGAAAAATAAAAAAGGTAAGTTTATCGTTAGCCTTTTGACTGTGTTCATGATGGTATTCACAGTCATACCATATATGGGAGCGATGACTGCAGAAGCAGACAGCGATCCGTATGTGTATGAGAATGCATCTTGGGGAGGAATATCGAATCTGATAAAAGAAGTAAAGTACAATGAACAAAGTAATGGAACATTTACTGTCGAGGTGTTTTACGACACATCGCAGGTGGATCCACAGCTTCTTGTTAATGAAGTACAAGCAATGGGATATCAGTGGTGTGATTCTTCAAATATTATAAGACCTGCAACAAATGGAAGTTTTAATCCGTACGTTACAAAAGATTCGATAATAATTACTAATAACGGTGTGGGCTTTAAGCCGGGAGAGGTTTGGAAGGTAAGAATATATTTGGCTCCTGATTACTATGCTGATGAAGAGTTGGATTATTCTTTCGCATGGCTGACACTCACGGCTCCGCAGCTGAAAGCTTCAAGTCAACCTGAAATCTCATCCAGATATACAGAGGTTACAGTAGAAAAATCCACTGATGGCAGTTACTATATCCAAGATGCGAAGTATGTAGGGGATGATTCTATAACAGCAGCGATATATAGAGAAAACTTGTCCACGGGTAAATTCATGTGTGTAACAATAGGATATGATTACGCATGGGATTCAAACAACATGAAGCCGAACACAGAATATAAGTATTATGTAGTAAACCAGAACCACCTGAAAGAAACAGGTTATCCTACTGACAATAATGAAATTGACATAAGCCTTGCTGCAAGAACTGAGCTTAACAAATATTCTGCGACAGCCACTATCAAAACGGATCCTATCAAAGTGGCTAATGTAACAGACTTGAAAGTATATAAAAAGGGACTCAAATATGTAGAACTTAGGTGGTTTCAGGATAGTAATGTGTACCAAGGATTTTTGGTACAGAGCTATAATGATCAAGGTAAAGTCTTTGAAGAAAAAGTGTATTATAATGGTATAACATCAGGGAACACAATATATGTACCTTATTCAGGGACAACATATATTGCTGTAAGGGCATTTCTTAATGATTCCGAAACTTCAACGATATATGGAGAACCGGCCGTGATTCCTGTGACTTCAGCTAAGTTGACATCACCAAGTGTCAATATAACTAAAATCAGCAGTAAGAATGCCAGAATAACGGTATATAAAACGGGCGACGGTATTCAGGTGCAGCAGAAGGTAGGCAAGAAGTGGAAAAATGTTACTACAGGGTCTAAGGCAGCAACATATAAGAAAACTTGGACTAAAAACAGTGCAGGTAAGACAACTTACAGAGTAAGGGCATATATCAAGGATCAAGGGGAAACATATTATACAAAGTGGAAAGAATATAAGCCTAAAACAAATTACAGAACTTACTCTAAAGTAAGTGTGAAATATTTACGTGACTTTTATGAATATGGCGATGTATTTTTCTTCCCAACTAAGGTTCAGTATAAGGGAAGTAAAATAAAAGTAACAGGAAGATTTTATAATACATGGATGATTGCCAGGGATTCCGGTAAATTCAAAATCACGTATAAGGCAGATGGTAAAACAATAGGGTATAAAACCATCAGTGTCAAGAACATGAAGGCGAACTCATATAAGACAACATCATTCTATCTTACCAAGAGTAAGAAAAACGCAGATCTCAGATGTGCATCATATACTTTAAAAACTCTTAAATAAGAGTTTTTAAATCAATGCCAAGGGGTGACCGGACAACATATCCGGTCACCGCTTTTTTTATCGCATTTTAGAAAATTACCCCCAAGGCTAATATTCAGTTTTTAAGGCTAATGATATAATATATTCGTGAAAATAGGCTTTTTGATGTATAATATGAATAACTGTTCATAGGAGAAAAGCACATGAATATAATAATCATCTATGGTGTGATAGCCTTCATATCATTGTTATTAATAGTTGGATACTGCAGCCTGATAAAAGATAGAGACATCTGGTTTGTTTTGATGTTCATTTCTGTGTTCATAATAAATGCAGGATATTTGACAATGTCTTTATCAGACACTATTGCGGAGGCATTGCTCGCTAATCGTATATCTTATCTAGGTTCAGTATTCTTACCGTTATGCATGTTCATGATAATAATGAACGTATGCAAGGTCAATTATCCTAAATGGGTAACGTGCTTGCTGTTTGTTATAAGTATAGCAGTGTTTGTTATCGCGGCCAGTGCAGGTTATACGGATTGGTATTACAGTGATGTATCAATAGTGTTTTATGATGGAGCAGCAAGATTGGTCAAGGTGTACGGACCGCTTCATATAGTGTATCATATCTATTTGTTCGTTTATTTTGCAAGTATGGCAACCATTATCATTGTTTCTGTGCTGAATAAAAAGGTGTTTCCGATAAAGCATGCGATACTTCTGCTATGTGCAGTGTTTGGAAACATATTGGTATGGTTGATAGAGCAGGGCATAGATCTCGAGTTTGAATTCTTATCCATATCTTATATAATCACAGAGATTTTTCTGTTGAGTTTATATTGTATACTGCAGGATTACGGTATCGTAGTTGGAGATGATGTCCGTGGAGATTTTGGGCAAGAACACAATCAAGAAATCGATTTAGAAATCCTTCTCAAGCAAAATCCACAGCTTACAGAGCTTACAGGAAGAGAACTGGAAGTGCTCAAGCTACTTTTGGAAGATAAACTCAAGAGAAAGGAAATGGCGGAAGAATTATCAGTTACGGAACACACTATCAAAAAGCATACAGCGCATATTTTTTCCAAGCTTGAAGTGTCCGATAGAAAGGAACTTCGTGATAAGCTGGGTATAAGATAAAAAAGCAGTATCTAATGATGCTTGCTATAAATCAATGCAGAAGGACAGCCACAGTGGCTGTCCTTTTTTTGTGCGAAGGCTAATATAAATAAGCCTGTATAGCCTTATAAGTAGACCTACGGCTAATATTAAAAATAGTCTGAAAATTATATAATTTTGCAAAAGGAAATGAA
>JAFQBD010000014.1 GCA_017416795.1 Bacillota bacterium
ACGCAGGAAGCCATGAAGGCGGATACCTGCCTTTTGCATTAGATATAACTGAGTTTGTCGGCGGAGCCGCTCACAAGCTGACCGTTAAAGTCACTGACAAGCTGGACAAGAAATATCCTTACGGCAAGCAGACTAAGAAACGCGGCGGCATGTGGTACACACCTATCAGCGGCATTTGGCAGCCTGTATGGATCGAAAACGTACCGGATGAGTATATCAAATCGATCCGTATGACGCCTGACCTTGAAGGTGTTGATGTGTGGCTTGAGATGAATACCGGAGCCATAGGCAGAAAGCGTCTGGAACCCGCTGAGAAGAGGCTTTGGACATGCGAGGACCCATTCCTTCATACTGCAGTTATAACGTCGGGAGAGGACGAAATAGAGGTTTATTACGCCCTTAGAACTGTGGACATCAGGGAGACAGATGGCATGAATCGAGTATGTCTCAATGGTGAGCCGATATTCTGGCATGGAGTACTGGATCAGGGGTATTTCAGCGATGGACTGTTTCTGCCGGCAGAACCTGAAGAATATGAACGCGATGTGCTTCGCATGAAGGAACTGGGATTTAATATGCTGCGAAAGCATATCAAAGTCGAGCCGGAATGGTTCTACTATTACTGTGATAAACACGGCATGCTGGTGATGCAGGACATGGTCAATAACGGCTCATATTCGTTCATCAAGGACACTGCGCTGCCGACTGTAGGCATGAAGAAAAAGTCTGATAAGAGTGGGCTTGGTGTTGATGGCAAGAACAGAGAAGATGCTCGCAAGGAAATCTTCATCAACCATACTCACGATACTGTGCAGCACCTGTACAATCATCCGTCCATCGTTGGATGGACTATCTTCAATGAAGGATGGGGTCAGTTCGGAAGTGACTATATGTATGAAATGGTTCGTGAGATCGATGATACACGCCTGATAGATTCGACTTCCGGATGGTTCGCACAGGAGAAGAGCGACTTCGACAGTGAGCATATTTACTTCAAGGCAGAGCCGCAGACTGACGGTAAGCGCATCGGTAAGCGCCCGCTGTTCATGTCGGAATGCGGAGGTTACACCCGTCTTGTTGACGGCCACCATTACAGCAAATACGCGACTTATGGCTACGGCGGTGCAGATACTTGCGAAGCGGTGACCGAAATGATCGTCGGCATGTATGAAGACATGATAATCCCGGGGATCCCGGACGGCATATGCGGCTGCATCTATACCCAGCTCAGCGACGTAGAGGATGAAGTCAACGGGCTCTATACATATGACCGCAAGGTTTGCAAGGTGGATAAGGATGCGATGGCAGAATTGGCCAAGCGAATAAATGATAAAATGAAATAAAACTTTTTTGAGGACCCTTTAGGGTCCTCTTTGATATATGCGCTTTACATCCTTGGCAATAAATGGTAAAATATTCCAAATAAACAAAAGGGGATCATGGGGATGTTGAGAATGATTTTAAGAAGTAAAGAAAAGACCCTAAATATGTTATCGACAGAACTGAGAACTATTGGCAAAGGGACTTTGAATCTAAATTGTAAACATGGGAAACATTACTACATTGAATATTCAGATGGCAAACAGAAAGGAATCAGCAAAAATAAGGAGAGAGTCTATCAATTGGCAAGAAAGGAGTATTTAAAGAAGAAAATCAATATTATTTCTAAAGAACTAGAAGTATTGAATAGATGCGACTATGATATTAGACATAATTCAGATTGTGATATAAGTGATGAAACAATAAAGAAATACAGTATGCTTGATTTAACACGTATCATGTATTCTGATAGAGAACGTCGGTGGTATAACAATAGACAATCACAAAACCCTTATAGAGCCGAAAACTTGATATATTGCACTTTAGAGGGAGTGCTGATGAGATCAAAATCAGAACGATTCATTGGAGATTTTCTGGAGAGCAAACAAAGATCGTATATGTATGAACCTAAGTTTACTGTCAATGATAAAACTATTTATCCTGATTTTATGGTGTTGCGGCCTGATGGTGAGGTGGTGATTTGGGAACACATGGGACTTATGGAAAATCCGGAATACGTGAATCGGATGGTATCAAAGATACTTGATTATCGCAAAATGGGATTTGTGCAGCACCGCAATTTGATCTGCACATATGAAGAAGATTTGAGGAACAAGGAAGTATTGGAAGAGATATATTACAGGTTTCTGCAATAGGGCGTGTGGACTTAGTAACTAGTCGGAAGCATTGTGCAGCGGAGTTAATTCTATAAATGGACAAAAGATAGACTGATTTTATGGAGTAGACTCTATAAAAATGATGGATACACAATAGTATTATAGAAAATGGAACGCTTTTATGGGTTTTGAGATGCCCGATTCTATAAAATAGATAAGCTTGTGCATTGATTATAGAAAATACAGCAAATAATTGAGGAAAAATCTATAAAATGTGTGTATCGTTTAATAGATTATAGAATTTCGATATAAACATATTTCCCTCTGAATATTGAAAAACACTGCGTTTTACGATATTATACCTCTATGGATGTTTTGATTTTATACTTATCATTATGCGTGCTGGGATATTTCCTGGGAGCATACTTAAAAAAACGTGATATTGTATTAAAAGGCGCCTCAGTGTTACAGACGATAGCTCTTGTGGCGCTGGTTTTCGTGATGGGAGCCCGCATCGGATCTGAAGACGAGATCGTAAGATCGCTTGATACTATCGGTCTGAAAGCCCTCGTGATCACTCTGTTCATTTTAGCCGGAACAGTGTTGACAGCATTCGTTGTCAGAAAGCTGCTGGGATTTGACAAGTACGGGAATCTCAAGAAGGCTAAGGATGCAAAGGGCACGGATGTCGTAAATGCAGAGGTATGCGTAGAGTCATGCAAAGCGCAGGGCGAAGGCGAGATCCCCGATCAGCCTGCGGAAGAGGCTAAATCCGACAAGACCATGTTGCTTACGATTTTCATACCGGTAACACTCGGTATCTTATCAGGATTCCTGTTCCTGCCGGGCTGGTTCATAGCAGCTTCGGGAACGATCATCGTTGTGGGACTCAGCATCCTGTTGTTCTTTGTCGGTATCGACCTTGGAACAGAAGGCACCATCGTACAGAACTTCAAGACAGCCGGCTGGAGAGTCATACTCTTCCCGTTCGTCATGATAATCGGTACATATATAGGATCTGTAGTTGCAGGCTTTGTCATAGGTATTAGTGCAAAGGATGCACTCTGTGTAGCGTCCGGCTTTGGATGGTACACCTTAGCGCCTGCTATGCTGGCTGAGTATTCCATAGAAGTAAGTGCTATTTCGTTCATGCATAATGTAATGCGTGAGCTGATAGGACTTCTGCTACTGCCGATAGTGGCTAAGAGGATCGGCCATATCGAATCAACAGGACTTGTGGGAGCAGGCTCGATGGATGTATGCCTGCCTATCATAGTCAGGACCACAAGCGGCAATATGGCAGTATATGCGTTTATCATAGGAGTAGTATTAAGTACATCGGTACCTATCATGGTAAGCTTCATGATGGGACTCTAGCAAGAAATCGTGCGCTTTGCGGGAGCATCGCGCTTTGGATAAAACATAAATTAAAGGAGAAATGATACAAAATGGATATGAATGTTTTTAAAGGCAGTGACAATTATGTAGTTACCAAAGAACTTATGAACGCGGTAAACGTATCTATCGCTTTGAAGAAGCCTTTGCTGATAAAGGGTGAGCCGGGAACAGGCAAGACTATGCTGGCAGAAGCGATCGCTGAAGCAATGGATATGGAACTGATCATCTGGGGCATCAAGTCAACTACAAAGGCTCAGGAAGGTCTGTATGTATACGATACAGTACAGAGACTTTATGACTCACAGTTCGGAGAAGGTAACGTTTCAGACATCAAGCAGTACATCAAGCTGGGTAAGCTGGGTGAAGCATTCACATCAGACAAGCAGGTAGTTCTGCTGATCGACGAAATCGATAAGGCTGACCTGGAATTCCCTAACGACCTGCTTTGGGAACTTGACAAGATGGAATTTTACATCAACGAAACTAAGGAAACTATCAAGACTAAGCATAGACCTATCGTTATCATCACATCAAACGCAGAAAAGGAACTGCCTGACGCATTCCTGAGAAGATGTATCTTCCACTACATCGAATTCCCTGACAGAGATAAGATGGAAGAAATCATCAGAGTACACTTCGGCGATATCGACTGGAAGCTTTGCCAGAATGCACTGAAGGCTTTCTATGAAATCAGAGAAATGGACGACCTGCAGAAGAAGCCGAGCACTTCAGAACTGCTCGACTGGATTCAGGCACTGATGATCAGCGGTGTAGACGTTGAAGATCTGAGCAAGGAAATGCCGTTCCTGGGCGTTCTGCTGAAGAAGAACCAGGATATCGACGTAATGCACGAAATCAAAGAAAAGGGCTACTCACTGAGAAGATGGTAAGGTAAGGACGGTAAAAATATGTTTTTAGAATTTTTTTACCTGCTTAGAGCGAAGGGCCTGGAAGTTTCGCTGAACGAGTGGATGACACTTGTTGAGGCGCTTGATAAGGGACTTGCCGGATCATCTCTTACCGGATTCTACTATCTGTGCAGAAGCATCTTAGTGAAGACCGAGTCGGAATACGATAAGTTCGACTCAGTATTCGCAGAGTACTTCAAGGGCATCGAGACTCCGGAAGATCTCCCTGAGGTGTTCTGGGAGTGGCTCAACAAAGATATAAATTACCGTGACGAAGGCAACGGCGACGAATTCGAAAAAGAATTCGAAGAGCTGATGCAGATGTGGTATGAACGTATCGAAGAACAGAAAGAAAAGCACGACGGAGGCTGCTACTGGATCGGTACAGGCGGTACTTCAACCATGGGTCACGGAGGTTTCCACACTAGTGGTATCAGACCGGGCGGAGAAGGACGTCTCAAGTCAGCAGTACAGATCGCCGGCGAAAGAAACTTCAAAGACTTCAGGCAGGATAAGATATTAGATATAAGACAATTCCAGATGGCGTTCCGTAAATTGCGTCAGTTCTCATCTAAGGTAGAAGCTCAGAAGACAGAGCTTGATATCGATGCGACTATCGATGAAACTTGCGAAAATGCGGGAATGCTGAAGCTGGTATTTGATAAACCAAGAAAGAATACTGTAAAGGTGCTGCTGCTCATAGATTCAGACGGATCTATGCTGATGTACAGTAAGCTCTGTAACAGACTCTTCCAGGCAGTAAGCCAGGCAAATCACTTCAAAGATCTTAAGGTTTATTATTTCCATAACTGTATATATGACCACCTCTATACTACGCCATACTGCAAACGCGGTGAGTGGGTAGAAACTGACTGGGTACTGAGAAATCTGGACAGCGAATACAAGGTCATCTTCGTGGGAGACGCCGCAATGGCACCGTCTGAACTTTATAAGAAGGGCGGAAACTCCTTCATCGGATTATGGAATGAAGAACTGGGTATCGACTGGCTCAAGAAGTTCAAGAGAAGATACAAGAAATGTATCTGGCTCAATCCTATTGAGAAGATATCATGGGATTGGACTTACGGTTCCAAGACTATCAATGCTATTAAGGATGTATTCCCGATGTTCGAGCTGACATTGGATGGGCTCGAAGCAGGGATCAAGAAGCTGCTTGTCAGATAGTTAGTAACTTTTTAGAGACTAGAAGGTGAAAAAAAGACGAGATAATGTATTCACATATCTCGTCTTTTTTAGTGTCTTTTAGAACATGTTATTTACCGGAACGCACAGTTTTGTACTTGCTCCATGCTGAGTAGTAGTATTTACCATTCAGTTTCTTATATGTTCTTATCTGAACATAATACTTTTTATTTTTCTTCAGCTTGATATTCTTCTTGATCGTTGTCTTGTTTGATGTGACTTTTTTAGTACTGGAAAGTTTCATGGAAGGGTATCTACTATATTTTATCTGATATCCTGTTGTTTGAACTGTGTTTTTCTTCCATTTAACTGTGAGTTTCGTACCCTTTGCTTTTAAGCTTGTAATAGTTGTTCCTTTAGGGTTGATCTTGAAAGTTTTAGTTATTGTGCCGCTGTAATTACCTTTGCCTTTAACTGTTACTTTATATGCACCAACATTTTTACAGCCTTTGCCGTAAGTTATGCTCACATAATTGTTGGATGTTCCTGCTTTAGTTGCAAGTATTTTTCTGCCTGCATTGACAGTGACCTTAGGCTTTTGGATTTTTTTATTGTATGTAAATGCTTCTTTTGTAAGTTTTACATTAGTGATTTTTACAGGAGCAATTTCATATGACAGTATTTTTTCTCCGGCGTAATCATTCTTCAAAATGATTTTAATCGTGTGAGTTCCTGCACTTTTGCAGTCAGTTTGCCAGATAATGTCGTAATCCTTTTCATCGTCTAAGGCTGATCCTTCTTCGTCGATAACATCAACGAAAGGTTTTTGCACAGTTCCATCATATTCGAAATCATATTCGGCAAATTCGAATGATGCGACTCTTGGGATTTTTTTATTTATTGTAGTGTTTCCGCATTCAGGTCTGGAACACTTAACTTCATGGATACCATCATTATCTACAGTTGCAGGTTCGAATTTGGTTTCATACTGATGGTTTAATGGGTCGATTACTTCGGTCTTTTCAAACTGGCATACGTTGCAAATGTAGTACATTTCACCGGCTTTTTCGCAAGCAGGAGCTTTCGTTTCAGTTCCGGCTCCGAAAGCATGTACGTGCGATTCATCGATAGCTACGAACTTAAGATCGTTGTTTTTAGCAAAAGTTTCTGTAGTCGATCCCGTGAATCCATAAACTGTGACATCTGGATTTAGCTGTAGACCTGTCAGTTCACATTTAGGGTAGTATATAGTTATTTCTCTCAAGTTGTTGCAGCCATTGAAAGTACTAGCATCCAAATATTCAGCTTTACCACTGATTTCAACAGTCTCAATGTACAGCTTGCTATCCTGCCATGGAAGCGTTTCTGATGTGTATTCAGGGAGATAGCCTGTCATGTTGAGCTGCATTTTTTCGGAAACACGATCAATAGTCCATGTGGCTTTGCAATCATCTGTATCGATAGTTCCTGAAACTATATTATCAGTAGTATCTTCATCTAGGTATGCATATAGATACTTATTTTTTTTAGCATAAGACTCTGCATACGAATCTTTATAGCAGAGAACCTTAGTTGTATTAGGTATTGCCATTGTGCCAATATAATTAGTGCTTTTCGGAATAGCCAATGCTTTTAAGGATGTACATTCAGTGAAGGCACCATTTGCTATAGTTGTAAGAGACGAAGGCAGAGTAATATTCTCGAGCTTTTGACAACGCTCGAATGCATTTAGCCCGATAATAGTTAATGTGTTTGGCAGAACAATATCTGTCAAGTTATTACATTCGCTAAATGCTCTCTCATCTATTATAGTAACATCGCCTAATATATTGACTTTTTCCATTTTTAAGTTGCCGCATAAAACATATGCTTTCAGTTCTGTTATACCTGCAGGAATTGTGATTTCTTTTATTTGATTCAACCCGGAAAGAGACATTTCTCCGAGTTTAGTGAGTCCGGCAGGAAGAACGAGTTCTTCAAGCGCATGACAATTGAAAAGCGCCATGTTCTGAATTTCTTTTACTGTAGATGGTATCTTTAGTTCTGTTAAACTTCTGCATTCTCTGAACACCTGGTTTCCGATTACCTCTAACCCTTCAGGGAGGTTTATATCTACTAATTTATCGCAATTGCTGAATGCAGATTTTTTGATTTCAGTAATGCCTTCCGGAAGTGTAACTTTTTTCAATTCAGTACAATGAGATGCGAAGTTCATAGGGAGTTTAGTAACTCCTTCAGGCACATTCAGTTCTGCTATGTTTGAAGCTTTATAAAATGCACCTCTTTCAATACTATTTACATTTTCAGGAATGTTTATAGTTCTCAAACCATCACAGTTTTGGAAACAATATCCTCCGAATATAGTAACGGTATCAGGAATCTCAACCTCTTTTAATTTATACGCCTTACAGAATGTGGCATATGGCAGGACGGTAAGTCCTTTTGGAAGGTTTACCTTTTCCAGATTTTCGCATCCATAAAAAACACTTATGCCGAATGCTTTATCGTATGATTTGTATCCATCAGGATCGAAATAATCAGTTCCTTCTGTTGATTCACCTTCAGAAGTATCAACGTTAGGTTCACTTAAAACAGGAGCAGCGTTTTCTAATTCCTTAGGGAGGGTAACTTCCTTAAGGGAAGTACAATAGTAAAATAAGTTTCTGGGGATAGCAGTTACTCCATCAGGAATATGAGCCTTTTCCAGGCTTTCGCAATAAGCAAAGGCATGCGTTCCAACCTGAGTAACGGAATCCGGAATTGTTATTTCTTCCAGCTTATAGCATTTGTAAAACTCCTGAGACGCCAGTTTTGTTACACCTTCAGGAAGAGCGATCTTTCCTTCCAGGGCTTCACATTCTCTGAATGCTTCTCCGCCGTAAGAGGTAATCTTATCCGCCAGTATAAGCTTTTCCAAATCTCTGCACTGGAAAAATGCGCGGTATGGGATATCTGAAATGTTATGAAGATCCAATTCTGTCACTCCTGATCTAGCAAAAGCATACTGCTCGATTTCAGTGATGCCTTTCGGAAGATCGAGTGTTTCAAGGGATTCACATTCATAAAAGCCACTGTCTTCAATTTTTGTTATAGTATCCGGAACGGATATTTCCTTCAGCGATTTACAACTGCTGAACATCGCATATCCAACAGAAGTCAACCCTGCAGGCACGTTTGCCTTTTCAAGACTTGAGCAGGATTTGAATAAGAATGTACCGACGGTTGTAACCGAGTCAGGAAGCTCTATTTCTTTAAGAGATGTACAATCTCTGAATGCTGCATTGCCGAGCTCTGTTACGCCATCAGGGATGTTGACTTTTTCCAGATTGGTGCATCCATAGAAAGTGTATGCCTTGATTGCAGTGATACCTTCCGGAAGCTTTACTTCTGTTAAAGAGGTGCAGTCTCTGAATGCATAGGTGCCGATGGAAGTAACGCCATCGGGAATTTCAATTTTTTTAAGTGCATAGCATTTATTGAAACAATCCTTCGGAATTTCAGTTACACCGTCAGGAATATTTACTTTTTCAAGGTTGTAACATTTCCAAAATGCCTGCGCAGCGATAGAAGTTACACTGTCAGGGATTTCGATTTCTGTAAGAGATTCGCAACCAGTGAAAGTATTGTTAGAAATTGTTTCTATGCCATCAGGAATATTTACTTTTTTAAGTGAAGCATCATCCATAAATGCATGTCCGCCATAATATGTAACGGTGTCAGGAATCGTTATCTCTTCGAGAAATGTGCACTTTCTGAATGATCCTGCACCAAGTCTTGTGAATCCTGTTTCAGGGAATATGACTTCTGTGATTCCATCGCATTTATAGAATGCATAGTTTCCTGTTGATGTTACACCTTGCTCCAGTACGACTTTTTTAATATCATCTCTGTCATAAAAAGGTGCAATCACAGACATGTCTGTTTTGTCTTTCGAATTAGGGATATAAATAGTGTCTTCATCTGTGTTATGGCCATAGTTTGTCATTGCTCCGGTACCTGAGATCGTCAGTGTTCCTTCGCTGTCCAGTTCCCATTTGAGCTTAGTGCCGCATGTGCCGCTGTCTACTATAGTTGTTTTTTCAACATTTGATTCAGTGTTTTCAGTAGCATAACTGGACACCGTGCCGTCAGCAAGATTAAGGCCTGCGAAGAGCATAGCTAAGACCAAAATGATCGCTGCAAAGTGCTTATTGAACATTAATTGTTTCTCCTTATCAGTAGCCTCTATTTGAAATATCTTCTTTCGTACTCATGATGTGATTAGTGTTTTTATTCTCACAAGTCGCGATTATAACATATATATGTAGGAAACAGCAATAAGCACAGGGAAATAAAGGGTATGCTAGAAGAAGTTCAGCATCAATATAGTGTGAAGATAGCCTATTAGTTCATTCTCGAACAAAAACGCAAACACATGTTTACTTTTTGTTCGTGCCGTGATATACTTTATACGATAATAAAATGAAACCAATATATATTGATATATGATGAAGGGTATTTGCAGTCGTTCGAGGAGGAAATGTAATGTTGAAAGATAGAGAACAAAAGATATTGAATTACATGAAGGATGAGATAAGACAGAAGGGCTATCCGCCTACAGTCAGAGAAATATGCTCTGCACTTAATATCAAGTCTACCTCCACTGCTCATAAGGATATCGACAGCCTGGTGAAGCAGGGATATATCAAGAAAGACCCTTCTAAGCCTAGAGCCCTGATGATCGTGGATGTTGATGCTGCAGCGGCTTCTGAAGCAGCGAGAGAAGCTTCATACGACAGACAGTATGTAGGAACAGGCGGCGGATACAGTGACGTTTCACAAGTAAGGGAAGAAATGGTAGACATTCCTATCGTTGGACGTATCGCGGCAGGAACACCTATCTTAGCAGAACAGAATGTGGAAGACAGCTTCCCTATGCCTGCAAGATTCGTAGGAAACGGAACAAACTTCATGCTGACAGTCAAGGGTGAAAGTATGATCGAAGCAGGTATCATGGATGGAGACTACATACTTGTAGAACAGCAGCAGACAGCTCGTAACGGAGATATCGTTGTTGCTATGGTAGACGGATTCGAGAGTGAAGCTACGGTCAAGACATTCTACAAAGAAGCGGATCATATAAGACTTCAACCTGAAAACTCCAGCATGAGTCCTATCATCGTCAAAGATGCTAAGATTCTCGGTAAGGTAAAAGGTGTATTCAGATATTTCTAGGAGTTTTCTATAAGAATTCATGAAAAGAAAATAAATCATTTTATCAAAACCATAAAAAGAAGATGCCCATGCGGACATCTTCTTTTTATTTTGTATAGGAGTTTTTATGATGTTAATTGACGGATCTTATGATTTTACGAATCATTAGATCATCTTATCAACGGAGTCTAATACCTTATCCATGATAGCCATCTGTTCTCTCAGCTCTTCTTCAGTGATGATGAGAGGAGGAGCAACGATGATCATGTTTTCGTGAGTGTAAGTCCAGAAACCTTCTGCAACCAGCATTCCCAGGATCTTCTTCATCAGACCTTCAGGGTCCTTTCCGAATGGAACGATAGGTTCTCTTGTTTCCTTATCCTTAACCAGTTCGATAGCGGAGAACAGACCGATGTGTCTAACTTCGCCAACGCATGGATGAGCATCTACATAACCGTCCAGGATGTCAGCCAGAACTTTGCCTGTAACAGCCATCTTGCCTTCGATATCCTGATCTTTGTATTCCTTGATTGTTGCTACTGCAGCAGCACATCCCATAGGATGAGCGGAGTATGTAAGTCCGCAGCCAAGAGCAGTATCATCAAAGAACTTAGCGATTTCTTCCTTAACAACAACGCCGCCCAGAGGAACGTATCCGCAAGTAACGCCCTTAGCGAAAGTGATGATGTCAGGCTGATAATCGAAGTTCATGAATGCGAAAGGCTTACCTGTTCTGTACCAGCCTGCCATAACTTCGTCAGCTACCATCAGGATACCGTATTTGTTGCAGAGTTCTCTAACGCCTTTATACCATTTAACAGGAGCGATGAGGATACCGTTGGAACCAACGATTGATTCCAGCCAGATTCCTGCGATGTTTTCAGGTCCTTCGTACAGGATCTGGTTTTCCAGCAGTTCCAGATAGAAATCAGCCACGTCATCTTCGTTTTCGAAGTTGCAAGCCTTAGGTGCTCTGTAAGCATAAGGTCCATCGTACTTAACGAATCCAGGACCGCCGGGTTCGTTGAAGAAGTGTCTAGGTTCGCCTGTCAGCATACCTGCGCCTGCTGATGAACCGTGATAGCATCTGTACTGTGAGAATACTTTCTGCTTGCCTGTGAACTGTCTTGCGATCTTGATAGCATTTTCATTAGCTTCAGCGCCTGCGTTTGTGAAGAATACTTTAGCGCCTTTCAGTCCTGTCAGTTCAACTACTGCTTCAGCAGCATCTGATCTGCAGTCCATAGCAAATCCCGGTCCCATGAATGGGATCTTCTGAGCCTGTTCACAGATGGCATCGATGATAGCCTTGTTGCCGTGACCCAGATTTGAGTTTACCAGCTGTGAAGACATATCTGCATATCTCTTGCCGTCTTCGTCCCAGAAGTAGATTCCTTCTGCCTTAGTTACAACGATAGGCTTCAGCGCACCCTGTGCTGACCATGAATGAATGTTATATTTTAAGCTCTTTTCTCTAATTGCTGACATTTTATGATCCTCCTTTTTTTCGAAAAAGATAAACTCTTATGCATCAACCTTAGCCTTGATAGCAGCGTCGAACAGTTCTTCGTCTGTTGGCTGGAATGAAGGGATAGGTCTTGAAACGTATGTGAAGTTTAAGAGATCCTTCCAAGTAGCGTTGTGGGAGATGCTGTTGTGTCCCCAAGTTCCGCAGCCCAGAGTCATGGAGATAGGGAATCCGCAAGTCCATGAACCGGAGTTAGTCAGTGACTGAGGCTGGTTAACGCAAACCTTACATACAGGAATGACTTCGCCCAGCTTAGTTACTCTTTCAGGCAGTGCAGTGTGGATACCGCAGCTGTGTCCCTTACCCTGATAATCAAGGATCTTCATCATCTTATCTACTGCATCATCAAAGTCCTTAGCCTTTCTGATACCGGAAACTGGTGACAGCTTTTCGCCTGTGAATGGATAATCATTACCATATCCGCCGTTTTCTTCAGCCATCAGCATCTTAGTTCCTGCAGGTACTTCGATTCCTGCTGCCTTAGCAATAGCTTCTGCACCCTGTGCTACGATCTGTCTGTTCAGGTCGTGGTTAGCAGGTGATTCAGGCCACAGAGTCTTCAGCAGTGCTGCCTTTTCAGCTGAGTCTTCCTTCAGCAGTACAGCGCCTGCCTTTTCCATAGCAGCTGCCCATGCATCGTAGCATTCTTCTAAAACGATGATGTTGTTTTCTGTTGAGCATGAAGTTGCGTGGTCGAATGACTTTGATCTAACGATCATTTCAGCTACTTCATCAAGGTCAGTAGTTCCGTCGATGATGGATACTACGTTACCTGTACCAACGCCGATAGCAGGGTTACCGGATGAGTAAGCCTGACGTACCATTGGAGTTCCGCCTGTTGCCAGGATGAAGTCTACCTGCAGCATCAGTTCCTGTGAAGTTTCTACTGATACGTATTCAGGTTCGATAGCCTGTACCAGGTCTGCAGGGTAGCCCAGCTTAGCGATTGTTTCTCTGATCAGTGTAGTTACTGCCAGGTTAGTTTTTCTTGCTTTTGGATGTGGAGCCAGGATGATAGCGTTTCTTGTCTTCAGAGCCATAAGTGACTTAACTACAGGAGTAGCTTCGCCGTTAGTTACAGGGATGATAGCGCCGATAACGCCCATTGGCTTAGCGTAAGTTTCCATACCCATCTTTTCATCTACATCGATGAGGCCAACTGACTTCTTGTCTTTCATCTGGAAGTATGAGCCCTTTACCTTACCGTACATCTTAGCCTGCTTATGTTCAGGGATACCCATTCCGGATTCTTCAACCAGCATTTCACCAAATTTCAGTGCAACTTCAGGTTTAGTTAAAGCGTAAGCAACAGCTCCTGTAAGAAGATCTACATCCTCCTGAGTAAAACCATTAGCGATTTCCTGAGCAGCTTTTGCCTTTGCTACCAGACTTGCAACGTAATCATGTGAATTCATTGTCATTTAAGTGTCCTCCTTATAATAATTGTTAAAATTGTTTTGTATTTCATGCAGATGATAGATCCATCTGTGATTCCATACTTGTCTGCCCAATATTAAAGCAATTGCCGTGCCAAACATTATGTAACTAGTTTACTTTTTTGAAAGAAAAAAATGCCAAGAAAAACGCACGCCTCTAAAACGTTGAAATTCAGCCATTCTCATAAGGTGGATAAAAGAATGAATATTGTATACACGAGCTAATGGAGAAGAAAAGTCAAGTATGAAATTTAGAATGTAAAACAAAAGCGATACAAAAATGTATCGCTAAATTGTTATGTTTATGACAAAGCTTTATAAGTGTTGAAAAATGGACATTCTCATACGCGATACAAAACTGAATCGCTGATACAAAAATGTATCGCAAATATGTGAATTACATATAAGCAAACTAATTATATCATTCAACACTTGTAAGCTCGTATTTGTGAAGCTTCCTTACTATAGTAGGCTGACTTACTTGCAGAGCCTTTGCCATGGCACGCGTTGAACCGTAGTCGGCCAGTGCCTTTTCCAAAATCGACTTTTCTGCCTTTTCCATAGCCTCGGTAAGAGACAGGTTGACATTGACATTGGCGTTGGTCTTGGCCTCCTGTTTCAGGAAGAGAGGCAGGTTGTCCTCGGTTATCATGCGTCCGTTACTTGTTATGGTCAGTCGTTCGATGATATTTTGAAGCTCACGGATATTGCCCGGCCAAGGATATTTGAACAGCAGGGCCATCGCTTCCGGACTTATGGTCTTGTCCTCATGCAGCTTCTCGTTGCATTTGATCAGATTGCTGTGGATAAGAGGAAGCAGATCTTCAGGTCTATCTCTGAGAGGCGGAACATTGATAGGTACAACGTTGAGTCTGTAGAATAAGTCTTCTCTGAATTCACCTCGTTTTACCAGTTCTCTCAGCGATTTGTTGGTGGCTGAAACTATCCTTACATCGATAGGAATGGATTCTACACCGCCAACAGGAGTGATCTCACGCTCTTGGATCACTCGAAGCAAGTTTACCTGCATATTAAGAGGAAGCTCGGATATTTCATCCAGGAAGATAGTTCCATGCTGCGCAGCTTCAAAAAGTCCGCGCTTTCCTTCTGCACGCGAGCCGGTGAAAGCTCCGGGCATGTATCCGAAGAGTTCGGACTCGATCAGATTTTCCGGGATAGCACCGCAGTTCACCGTGATGAACGGTCCTTCAGAACGGTTGCCCTCTTCATGGAGAAGTCTGGCGATGAGCCCTTTGCCGACACCTGACTCTCCCGTGATCAGCACAGTGGAGTTTACTGTCGCCAGCTTCTTAGTCAGCGACATCACATTCTGCATGGCAAGACTTTCGGCGATGATTTCTGTTTCGCTGAGATCTATATCAAGTTCTGATATGTCGTTGACATTTATCAGCGGAGTAGGCGTTATATCGAGAGTATCGTTGCTGACAGTAAGCTGAGTGATATCTCTTGATGTTGTTATGATCTTCATTATGCGGCCATCGTCATCGAAAATAGGCATGCCGGTAGTAAGCAGTTTTTTACCATGTCTGTTCTCGTGGATGATGGTGATTTCACGATGTTCATCAAGAACTCTTTTCGTAACTGAAGGCGAGAAGATCCCTGTGCGCTCCAGCACGTCTACATGTTTGCCTTGTACATCATCAATAGATATATTGTAAAGTTCTTCGCATGATTTATTGCACCAGATGCAGAATCCGTCCTTATCATCTATAAAGACTGCGTCGGTGAAGCTGTCCAGTATTGGAAGCAGCTTAGATAACTTTAAGTTGTCAGAAAAACGATCAGGCATGAAAATTCTCCTTCACAGTTATATATTAATAGGTATTAGATACGATTGTTGTATTTACATATCGATTATACGCCTTCTGAAAAAACTTGGCAACTAAAACGATTCAAAAATGTATCGCTTTGTTCTGATCAAACAAATAATTTATACCTTGACAGTCCAGTATAAATGTGATTATATTACAGTAACAGATAAATCACTTATGATATATTTAATTCAGGTTATAATAATATAGTAGAAAAGAGGTATGAAATGGATATAATCAAGATCACTAAAGATAATTTCGAAGCAGAAGTACTGAATTCAGACAAGCCGGTCCTGGTAGATTTCTGGGCAAGCTGGTGCGGTCCATGCATGATGCAGGGTCCTGTGCTGGATGAAATGGCCGGTGAATACGATAACATCAAAATCGGTAAAATAAATATCGATGAGCAGCAGGAACTGGCTATCAAGTACGGAGTGATGAGCATTCCTACATTGATGTTCTTCAAGGACGGCAAGCCTACAGATACTCTCGTAGGCCTTCGTTCAAAGGAACAGCTGGCGCAGAGCCTGGGGCTGTAAGCCCGCCGGCGCGGGGGTATGGGGGTGCCTGTCGCAAAGCCGTAGCTGCCATCTGCTGACAGATTCAAGAAAAGGAAAAGGGGATAAGAGATGGACGTTAAATTTTTAAGATGCAAGAAGTGCGGTACTACGATCGCATTTATCGTGGGAGACGGAGATAATGTCATGTGCTGCGGTGAGGAAATGTCACTGCTGCATCCAAAGGACGCAGACGGCGCTAAAGAAAAACATCTGCCTAAGGTGAGCAGACATGAAGGTGCAGTCAGAGTCGACGTAGGAGAGATAAGCCATCCGATGGAAAGCGAACACTTTATCGAATGGATATATCTGCAGACTAAAAGGGGCGGTCAGTTCGTAAGGCTTGATCCGAATGGAGAGCCGAGAGCTACATTCGGTGTTTCGGCTGAAGAGCCTGCAGACGAACCGATCGCAGTATATTCATATTGCAATAAGCACGGCCTTTGGAAGGTGGACCTGTAAGCAGCTTGTGGAACCGCGACCTTTGCATAAAAAACTTAAAAAAATGCTTGCGTGTGCACTTTGCATATGGTATATTATTTGAGGTAGTAAGAAGAAGTCATCCGCTTCTCACCCGGAGGCGAAGGTTACCCGGGTCAATAATCAGTAAGTTCTGGTGCCTTTTGGTGCCGTTACTAACGTGGATTTGAGGCGGATACTTGTATCCGCTTTTTATTATGGCCTGGGGCCAAAACGCGCTCAGGTTAATGGAGGTGTAAGACAATTAGCAAGGAAGCTATGATCAACGAAGAAATTCGTGCGAAAGAACTGAGAATTATTGATACTGACGGTACTCAGCTGGGAATCATGAGCAGAGACGAAGCAATGGAACTGGCAGAAAGCAAGAAGCTTGATCTGGTTTGCATCGCTCCTAAGGCGGCTCCGCCTGTCTGCAAGATCCTTGATTACGGTAAGTACAAGTACGAGCTTCAGAAGAAAGAAAAAGAAGCTAAGAAAAAGCAGAAGACAACTCAGGTCAAAGAAATCAGACTGTCAACATTCATCGAAGACCACGACATCATGGTAAAGGCGAAGACAGGAGCTAAGTTCCTGAAGGATGGTGACAAGCTGAAGGTAAGCCTCAGATTCAGAGGAAGAGAAAGAGACTACGTTGCCAGAGGAATGGAAGTTATGGAAAAGTTCGCTGAAGCAGTTTCAGAAGTAGGAACTATCGATAAGAAACCAAACTTCGAAGGCAGAAGTCTTACAATGATACTTACGCCAAAAAACGATAAATAAGCAAAACAATACAAACACGGGAGGAAATATACCATGGCAAAAAATAAGATGAAGTCTCATAGAGGCGCATGCAAAAGATTCAAGATAACAGGTTCAGGAAAAGTAAAGAGAAATAAAGCATACAAGAGCCATATCCTTACTAAGAAGAGCCAGAAGAGAAAGAGAGGCCTGAGAAAGGCAACTACTTTAACAAGTGCAGATCTGAAGAGAATCAAGGCAGTACTGAGCAAATAAGGAGGTAAAGAAATGGCAAGAGTAAAAAAAGGTGTAAACGCACATAAGAGACATAAAAAAGTATTAAAGATGGCTAAGGGCTTCTACGGTGCTAGAAGCAAGACTTTCAAGGCAGCTAAGCCTGCTACAATGAGAGCTTTGAGATCAGCTTACGTTGGAAGAAAGAACAAGAAGAGAGAATACAGAAGAATGTGGATCGCTAGAATCAACGCTGCTGCAAGAATGAACGACATTTCATACAGCAAGCTGATGAACGGTCTGAAGAAGTCAGGAATCGAAATCAACAGAAAGATGCTGTCAGAAATGGCAATCTACGATCCTGCAGCTTTCGCAGCACTGTGCGAAACAGCTAAGAAGGCTCTGTAAGACAAGTTGAGTTTCGTAAAAAGAATAATATGATCGATTAACGGGAGTTTTTAAGAAAAAACTCCCGTTTTTGTATTGTAATTACGATTTGACGAAACTTTTTCGTTAAATATGAGCGATTTTATATCAAAAACAACTGAAAATTCCCGCTTTATTTGGATAATGAGATTTTTACGAGACCTTTACGTTCCGACAAGTTTCGCTACCGGCCATATGTATAATCAACACATGGTCGTTTACGGAGAACTGTTATTTATAGAAAACATGATAATTGGCGGAGTGCTGCTCTATCTGACCGGAGAGATCTGCGGACATAACAGGCGGAAGTGTTTTGAAAGCAGCAGATATCTGGGTAAATTTCGGTTTGCTGCAGGCAGTATGATGTGCGGTGCATTTTCTCTTGTGATATTTCTCGATGCAAAGGCGCCCTTCATGCTGCTTATGGAGGTGGTTTTTGCTGCCTGCGTCTGTACGGTCGTCTTTGGGTGCAAAACGCATGGCGATAAAAGGAAACATTTGCCGTACCGACCGCTGAATCTCCGGTTACCATGGCAGCATGTTGCCACGTTCATACTGATCACATATTTTATGGGCGGGATCGTTATGGGTATACTGCTCGTGACAAAGAAGCAGGGCATACATACTGCAGCAGGAATATATACAGGAGATATGAAAGCTGCCATGCTGGCATTGCTGATCTGCTTGGGATATATGACTATAAAGCAGATCGTAAGGACGGTGCGAAACAAGAAATTATATACCGAACATACTTATGAGGCAGAAATCGTCATCGGTGAACATATAATTAAGGCAAGTGCCTTTTTAGATACGGGCAACAGGTTAAAAGATCCGCTGACCGGTAAACCTGTGGCTGTGGCTTCGGAGAGGTTTTGGGGCAGATTGGCGAAAGAAATAGCGCAGGGAACAGTGCGCTTTGCACTTGTGCCATATGAGGCAGTGGGAACAAAAGGATTTTTAGAGGCAATAAGGACCGATCATATAGAAATAGCGGGAAAGAAATCACGCGGATGTCTGATCGCACGAGGTGAAAGAACTTTTATGGCAGGGGCAGACGGGACCGATAATATGGGATGTGTGGGCAATGGATATGACCTGCTCATTTCCGGGGAAATGGTCGAGTAAGGATGTAGGGTTAAGATGTAGAGTAAGTATGCGAGCGTCAACGCATTACTGATATTGAGATTTGAAGGGGGAATACATATGGTGCTGACAAAGATCAGAGAGATACTCAGGAGAAAAGACGATGTCATAAGTCGTATGGATAGATTGATCCAATCGATAAGAGAACTTCTTGCAGTACAGCCGAATGAGATATTTTATATAGGCGGGAGCGATACTTTGCCGCCGCCTTTGAGCGCCGAAGAGGAGGCTGCAGCGATAAAAGGGGCGATGTCAGGGCGGATCGATGACAGGAACAAACTCATAGAGCATAACTTGAGGCTGGTGGTGTATATAGCCAAGAAGTTCGAAAATGCAGGAGTGAATGTCGAAGACTTGATATCGATAGGTACCATAGGCTTGATAAAAGCCGTGAATACGTTCAAGATCGAAAAGAACATAAAGCTTGCAACTTACGCATCGCGATGTATAGAAAATGAGATATTGATGTATCTGAGAAGGAGCAACAAGACCAAGGGTGAAGTGTCCCTTGACGAACCCCTCAACGTGGATTGGGACGGCAACGAACTGCTGCTGTCAGATATATTGGGAACAGAAAACGATGAGGTCTATGAACATATAGAGGAAGAAGTCAACAGAAAGCTTCTAGATCATGCTATGGATAAGTTGTCGTGTCGCGAGCGAGAGATCATCGAGATGAGGTTCGGACTTGCAGGCGCCAGAGAACTGACCCAGAAGGAAGTCGCCGATAAGATGGGAATATCCCAATCATACATATCGAGATTAGAGAAGAAGATAATCGGCAGACTGGGCAAGGAAATCAAGAAGCTGGGATAATAAACATAGAAGCTGCCGGCAAGAAATCAAAAAATACTGTTGTAAATCGCAGGGGCGTGATATCATAAGTACGAAAGGAAACGCCAATGAACACGATAGATATCAAAAAAACAGATAAAAACAAGATAGCGAGCACATACGCCAGACACGACATGGCGGCATCTTCGGGAAAAGGCGCTCGCTGTTACGATACAGACGGTAAAGAATATATAGATTTCACTGCAGGGATAGGCGTCAACAGTCTTGGTTACTGCGATGAAGGCTGGATAAAGGCTGTGACAGAGCAGATTAACAAACTCCAGCATTGTTCCAATCTTTATTACACTGAACCCCAGTCAAAGGTGGCTGAAATGCTTACATCCAGGACCGGTATGCAGAAGGTATACTTCGCCAATTCCGGTGCTGAGGCTAATGAAACGGCTATCAAGACAGCTAGAAAATATGGCAGTACAAGAAAAGGGATAGAAGCTGATCGCGGCAAGATGATCACTCTCAAGAATTCTTTCCACGGAAGAACTCTGGGTGCTATGACTGCAACGGGACAGCCTAACTATCACGAAGACTTCGGTCCGCTGCCTGCAGGGTTCCGATATTGTGAAGCTAACAACATAGAACAGCTTGAAGAACTGGCGGATGGTGATACATGCGCTGTCATGATGGAACTCGTTCAGGGAGAAGGCGGCGTCAGACAGCTTGATAAAGCCTTTGTCGAAGCGGCGGCCGAGCTTTGCAGGAAGAAAGATATCCTTCTGATAATAGATGAAGTCCAGACAGGTATCGGCAGAACGGGGAAGCTTTTTGCGTATGAATATTTCGGCATCGAGCCGGATATGGTGACTTTTGCGAAAGGGATCGGCGGAGGCCTTCCTATGGGAGGCGTGCTGTTCGGAGAGAAGACTTGCGACGTGCTGCAGCCGGGAAATCACGGAACGACTTACGGCGGAAACCCTGTGGCGTGCGCAGGAGCAGTAGAAGTACTTTCTAGGATCGATGAGAGATTCCTTGAAGAAGTGCGTGAGAAGAGCTCTTATCTAAAGGGCAGACTCCTTGAGATCCCGGGGGTTTCGGACGTTTCGGGTCTCGGTCTCATGCTGGGCGTCACTCTTGATGTAAAGCCTGCAGCTGATTTCGTGAAGGAGGCTCTCGCCATGGGTCTCATGACTCTTACAGCAAAGGAAAAGGTAAGGCTTTTGCCGCCGCTGACCATCACTTATGAAGAGATAGATAAGGGACTTGAGATCTTCAGAAAGGCCTGCCTGTAACCGGGCAAAAAATGAGATCTGAATCTTTGAAAACAGAATAAAAGAATCTTTATCTGCACATAAATATATTACGACATCGTGCGTTGCTTTAAGGGGAGCAAAAGGGATGCGGGGTAATTATTTATGGCCGGTAAGGTTGAGATTTGCGGCGTCAACACGTCTAGTCTGCCGCGATACAAAGACAAGGAGATGCAGGAGATGCTAGAGGCCATAAAGGCCGGAGACCTGCATGTGAGAGATGAGTTCATCAAGGGGAACTTGAGGCTGGTGCTCAGCGTCATACAGAAGTTTTCGGGACGAGGTGAAAATCCCGATGATCTGTTCCAGGTGGGATGTGTGGGGCTGATAAAGGCTCTCGATAACTTCGACATGTCTCATGGCGTGAAATTCAGTACGTACGCCGTGCCGATGATAATCGGAGAAGTCAGGAGGTATCTCAGAGATAATAACAGCATCAGGGTGTCAAGATCTATGAGAGATATGGCATACAGGGCACTGACCGCCAAAGAAAAACTCAACAGGCAGCTTCAGCGAGAGCCGACTATAGAAGAAGTAGCTAAGGAGCTGGATGCCAAGAAGGAAGAAGTAGTGCTGGCCCTGGATTCCATACAGGACCCCATATCTCTGTTCGAGCCTGTTTTCAATGACGATGGGGATCCGCTCTATGTGATGGATCAGATCAAGGATATGAAGAATACCGATGCCAAGTGGATCGAGAATCTTTCGCTGTCGGAAGCCATGAAGAAGCTTTCACCGAGAGAACAACACATCATCAACCTGAGGTTTTTCGAAGGAAAGACTCAGATGGAAGTGGCAGATGAGATATCTATAAGTCAGGCGCAGGTATCGAGACTCGAAAAGAATGCGCTGAATTATATGAAGAAATATGTGTGAATTCGATTGTACGATGAAATATAAGGACAGCAAAAGACCCGGGTGATCCCGGGTCTTTTATAATGTCGTTTATTTAGGAGTTTTATGATAGATGTTGGATTTCTTTGTTGTTTATCATGCCTGTGAAGCAGCATATTCTTCCATTACTTCCATAGCTGCGTCAGTACTGATAGTATCTGCACCTGCTTCGATCAGTGCCATAACTTCTGCCACTGTCCAGATCTTGCCTGCAGCCTTGATCTTGCACTTGTCGCCTACAGTATCCTTGATCAGTTTAACTGTACGAGGAGTAGCCCCGATCCTGCTGAAACCGGAGGAGTCTCTTATGTAGTCAACACCGCAGTTCAGTGCGATCTCACAAACCCTTACTATTTCTTCATCTGTGAGATAAGCTGTTTCGAGGATGACCTTCAGCTTTACGTCTTCGCTCTTGCAGATTTCTCTGAGTGCTGTGATCTCGCTTGCAACATAGTCAAACTTTTTGTCTTTGATCGCTGCGATATTCATCATTACGTCGATTTCTTCAGCTCCATCTTTGATAGCTTCGAAAACTTCAGCGCACTTTGAATTTGTTCCTGATGTTCCCATAGGGAATCCTGCAACAGTTACTACCTGGATGCCGCTGCCCTTGAGATAGTCCCAAGCCAGAGGGAGATGATATCCATCTACTACAGCTCCATGAAAATCATATTTGAGAGCGTCCATCAGCAGCTTTTCTACAACACCTTTGTTGATGTCGTAATCGAGAGTTGTGATTTCAAAGTATTTATTAAAGTCCTTATTCATAATGCAGACCTCCTTTGGTATGTTTGTATGGTGAAACAATTTATGCACAAATCCTTTGTGTCTAATTATAGCACGTTGTAACTAATTTGCAAGTAAAAAATCAGAATTTACAGACAAGTTAAATAATTCACGAAAATTCCTACATATATATAATATATTTATAAATGAACACCCAAACTACAAAAAATTATGGTAAGATTTATCAAAAGGGATATAGAAGGAGAAGATGAAGATGATTTTAGACAATAACGACAGATTCGATATCAATGAGAAAATGATCCCGGCAGAAATGGCAGTCACGATCGAAGATGCCAGAGACATTGCCGCTATATTCAGAGATCTGAGGATGAGATATACTGCTGCCATCAAGGAGATAAGCACTAAGCTGGAAGTCCTCGACAACGAATATCGACTGAAGCATGATTACAATCCTATACATAATATGAAGGCCAGGATCAAATCCGTAGACAGCATAATCGAGAAGATACAGAGAAAGGGCTGGCCTATGGAAGTGGCTTCTATTTATAAGATAACCGACTTCGCAGGCGTTCGCGTAATCTGTAATTATATCGATGATATATATACAGTAGAGAACAGCCTCTTAAGACAGGATGACATCAAACTCATAAGAAGGACAGACTATATCAAGAATCCGAAAGAAAGCGGATACAGAAGTCTTCATCTTGTCGTGGAAGTGCCTATATTTTTATCCGATAGGACATATAATATGCCTGTGGAAATACAGATAAGGACTATAGCTATGGACACATGGGCGAGCCTTGAGCACGAACTCAAGTATAAGAGGAAAAACGCTATGCCGGAATATATAGCGGAAGAATTGAAAAGATGCGCCAAGTCTATGGCTGAGATCGATGCTACGATGGAACGAATACATAAGATGTATTGATCTTAAGATAAGGGGATATAAATAATAAAAAGGAGAACTGATGATGAAGAGAAAGTTATTTGTTGCCGCGGTATGTGTGCTTGCTATGGCAGGTCTTACGGCATGCGGCGGATCATCTGTATCATATGACAAGTATGATCTGGATGAATATATCAAGGTGGGAGAATATAAGGGCCTTACGGTCGCAGGTTATAAAGTAGAAGTTACTGATGATGAGATAGATACAAGAATAGAACAAGAACTTGAAGAAGCTGCATCGTCTCAGGAAGTTGCAAAAGGCAGTCCTGTAAAAGAAGGCGATACCGTTAATATAGACTATGTGGGCAAGAAAGACGGTAAGAAATTCGATGGAGGATCGGCAGAAGGATATGATCTCGAGATCGGAAGCGGCTCATTCATCGATGGTTTCGAAGATGGCCTTATCGGGAAGAAGATCGGTGATAAAGTGAAGCTGGAGCTCACTTTCCCTGAAGATTACGGCGAAGCATCACTGGCAGGTCAGGATGTGGTATTTAATGTCACTATCAACTCAGCGACAAGGATGACTGTTCCGGAGTACGATCTTGATTATGTGAAGAACACTACTGATTATGATTCCATCGCAGCTTACGAAAAATCAGTAGAAAAAGAAATCTACAAGGAAAAGGAAGCTGAAGAAATATCGAACCAGCAGACTGAACTTTGGTCAAAGGTACTGGAAGATACAGAAGTGATACAGTATCCTGAAAAAGAGCTGGACTATTATATACAGTTCAACAGCGATCAGATGGATGATATGGCTGAGCAGTACGGTGTCAGCAGAGAAGATATGCTGGCAAATTACGACTTCGGTTCCGAAGAAGAATTTGCAGCGGTCAATGAAGACAGCAGTAAGCTTAGAGTGAAACAGGAAATGCTCATCGAATATATCGCAGATAAGGAAGAACTCAAGTATACTGATGAAGAAGCAGAAGAAATGATAGCTTCATTCGAGCAGATGGGATACGATGAAGAAATGGTAAAAAGCCAGACAGGACACGATATGGACAGCTATGTCAGGATAGAACTGCTGTATCAGAAGGTCCTGGAATTCCTGCTTGATAACGCTAAAATCAAATAGATAAATTAATACTTGTGTCAAAAGCATAAAAATAACATTTATTTAGCAAATAATTTGTTGCAAACGACTGTAAGGTGTGATACTATCGACTCGTTAGTTATCTATCAAGCCTTACAGTTTTTGTATGGGGCGAAGAAACTATGATTCTCTGGAGAGTCTCATTATGAGCGCCGAAGGTGTACGCACTTCTGGTTGTCCGCAAATACGACCGGTCGTGTAATCTCTCAGGCAAAAGGACAGAGCAGATAGTTTATATTATTTGCATTTAAGTCCTCTCCGGAAGTCGAACTATAAGTTTCGGCTTTTTTTATTATTTATTTTTTCAGGAGAAGGAGAAAAAACAAAATGGAAAGATTTACGGAAATCTTAGTAGCGATCGATGATTTCGTATGGGGCGTCCCTCTCATCGTTCTCATCATGGGTACAGGTATCTACCTGACTATCAGACTGGGCGTGCTTCAGTTCAGAAAACTGGGTAAAGCTCTCAAGTACATGGTAAAAAATGAAGAAGACGGTATCGGTGAAGTAACAAGTTTCGGTGCTCTTTGTACAGCGATGGCTGCTACTATCGGTACAGGTAATATCGTCGGCGTTGCGACTGCAGTAGTTGCAGGAGGTCCCGGAGCTCTGTTCTGGATGATCCTGGCAGCTTGCTTCGGTATGGCTACAAAGTATTCAGAAGGTGTTCTGGCTGTTAAGTACAGAGAAGACAGAGGCGGCGGCAGATTCCTGGGCGGACCTTTCTTCTACATCGAAAAAGGTATGGGATCAAACTGGAAGTGGCTGGCTAAGCTGTTCGCTATCTTCGGAGTAGGCGCAGGTCTTCTCGGTATCGGTACTATCACTCAGGTAAACGGTGTTGCATCAGCTACAAAAGGTTTCTTTGACCCTAATATGGAACACGTTGTAACTATTTTCGGAACTGACTACTCTATCGTTACAGTTATCACAGCTGTAGTAGTTGCTGCTCTCACAGCTCTCGTAGTTATCGGAGGAATCCAGAGAATCGCCAGCGTTACTACTATCATCGTACCTTTCATGGCTATCGCTTATGTAGTGGTATGCGTTGCTATTCTTATCTACAATGCAGCTGAAATTCCTGCAGCTATCGTTACAGTATTCGAAAGCGCATTCGGTCTCAGAGCAATGGCAGGCGGAGCTCTCGGAGCATTGATGCTGGCTATGCAGAAGGGTGTAGCAAGAGGTATCTTCTCTAACGAAGCAGGTCTCGGTTCTGCTCCTATCGCAGCAGCAGCAGCTCAGACTAAGGAACCTGTAAGACAGGGTCTCGTTTCAATGACAGGTACATTCATCGACACAGTTATCATCTGTACTATGACAGGTATGACTATCCTGGTTACAGGATCATATGAAACAGCTGTAGAAAAAGGCCTTGAAGGTGTAGACGTTACATCAAACGCATTCCAGACAGGTCTGCCTTGGGGCGGTGACTTCGGAGCTGCAGTTCTGATGGTAGCACTGGCATTCTTCGCATTCACTACTATCCTCGGATGGGACTACTACAGTGAAAGATGTCTCGAATACCTCTCAGGCGGCAACATGAAGGCTGTATCAGTTTACAGATGGTTATACATCCTGGCTGTTCTGATCGGACCATTCCTGACAGTTTCAGCAGTATGGACTATCGCTGATATCTTCAACGGTCTGATGGCTATCCCTAACCTTATCGCACTGCTGGCACTTTCAGGCGTCATCGTAGCTGAAACAAGAAGTTACTTCAAGCGCCTCGAAAACGGCGAGATCAAGAGTTAAGCTCATGAGCCGAAATTTCTCGGCAAACACAATACATATGCAAAACGCAGAGCGTGCTTTATGCATGCTCTGTTTTTTTCGTGCAAATGCCAATACTACGTTTTCCTAGTCACCTCCGTGTTCTGTATTCGTCGCAAATATTTTCTGGAACTGCTCACAGAAATTGGAGCGCTGCGTGAACTCAGTCGCAGGCTCCTTCAAACAGCACGCAGTCGCTTAGCCAATTTCTTAGTTCGCGTCAGTTCTGAAAATATGGTTGCTCCTCATAATGTCCACTACGCTGACTAGGAAAAGTGCAGTATGCATTGTGACGAACAAAAACACTTTCAGGATCGACTTGAGTTAGAAGATTGGTCCAATGTCAGGAACTGTTTGAGTGACGAAGGAACGAGTTTTCCTGACATTCCAATCTTCACGAAAGATCCTAGAAAGTGGTTGTGAGGAACACCGCAGACGGAACTTTTCTTAGCCAGTGCAGTGCGCTTTATAAGGAGGTCTTTGCATATTTGTGACGCATGCGCATATACTTGTACAAACTACAGAAAAAGGAGGCTTAGCATGCTTAACACAGAGAACATCAGAGACAAAGAGGTCATCAACATATACGACGGCAAGAGCATGGGATTCGTATGCGACATCGAGATTGACCTGAAGGCAGGCAGGATAGACGGCATAGTTTTGCCGGGAGACAGAGGATTCATGAAGCTTTTTGGCAGGGAAAACAATGATTTCGTCATAAAATGGAAACATGTGAAGACAATAGGAGAAGACGTGATACTGGTAGATGTTCCGCCCATCATAGATTGACGATATACACAAGATGTAGTAATATATTACATATATGGTTTTTTCATGATGTGGTCGATTTTAGTCGGAACAGTTAAGGAGGTTGCCAAATGAGATGCCCTTATTGCGAAAATGATGACAGCAAAGTTATAGATTCAAGACATACTGAAGATGGACATGCCATCAGAAGAAGAAGAGAATGTGAAGCTTGCGGAAGAAGATTTACAACATATGAAAAAGTTGAAGAAATGATCCTCATGGTGATCAAGAAGGACGGCAGTCGTCAGGCATTCGACAGAGTCAAGCTGCTCAACGGTATCATCAGAGCTTGTGAAAAGAGACCTGTTACTGTTGCAGAAATGGAAAAGATCGTTGACGAGATCGAAAGAGGTCTCAACAACATGATGGAAAAAGAAGTAGAAAGCACATTTATCGGAGAGCTCGTTATGGAACGCCTCAAAGAGCTTGACGAAGTGGCATACGTGCGCTTTGCATCAGTATACAGACAGTTCACAGATGTCAATACTTTCGTTGCAGAGATAGAAAAGCTGCTGATCACTAAGAAGAACTAACGAGGAAGATAAAATGAAAGAAGTTTTCAGAATTGCGATAGACGGTCCAAGCGGCGCAGGCAAGAGCACTATAGCTAAACTTGTAGCGAAAAAGCTTGGCATCGATTATATAGATACAGGCGCGATGTATCGTGCTGTGGGATATAAGATGAAAAGAGAAGATGTCCCGTTCGAAGAATGCGATGAGCTGCAGGCTATGCTTGATGCGACAGACATAGACTTCGTAAGCGGAGATATCATACTTGACGGACAGATCGTAAATACTCTCATCAGAACATCTGAAGTTTCACAGATGGCGTCAAAATGTTCGGCACTGCCAATGGTAAGAGAAAAGCTGGTAGAGATCCAGAGAAATATGGGATCGAGAAAAAGCGTTATCATGGATGGAAGAGACATCGGAACTAACGTACTGAAAGATGCCGAGTATAAGTTTTTCCTCACTGCATCTGCAGAGGAAAGAGCAGAAAGACGCCACAAAGAACTTATCGAAAAAGGTGAAGAGATCACGTTTGAAGAAGTGCTTAGAGATATACAGGCAAGAGACCATAACGACATGACAAGAGCACTCAATCCTTTGAGAAAAGCAGATGATGCCCTTGAAGTAGACAGCACAGGAATGGATATAGACCAGGTAACAGAAGCGATATTGAAGGAGATAAAATAAATGGCAACAGTCAGACCATTCAAGGCAATAAGACCCGATGAAAAATATGCATCTAAGGTAGTATCCCTGCCTTACGATGTGATGAACAGAAAAGAAGCCGCAGAAATGGCTGAGGGCAACCCGTACAGCTTCCTGCACATCTGCAGATCTGAGATAGACATGCCGCAGCAGGAAGATCCGTATGACAGATCAGTATACGAAAAAGCCAGAGATAACATAGACGCCTTCCTTAAGGATGGCATTTTCGTCAGCGAAGAAAGACCGGCCCTTTACCTTTACCGTCAGATAATGGACGGCAGGGTACAGACAGGGATCGTCGGCTGTGTCGCTGTCGATGAATATAAGAACAACACCATAAAAAAGCACGAATTCACCAGAGTCGAAAAAGAGATCGACAGGATAAACCACTTCGATGTATGCGACACTAATACTGAACCTGTATTTCTGACATATAGGGATGACAAGAGGATCCGCAGCATCATGGAAGGTTTCGCGTCCGCCAATGATCCGGTATACGATGTAACTGCAGCAGACGGCGTGCAGCATATACTCTGGGTCATCGAGGATGAGCAGATCATCGACAGTCTTGTATCACTCTTCGATCAGATCCCGGCCATGTACATAGCTGACGGACATCACAGAAGCGCGTCCGCTTGCAAGGTGGGAGAAAAGAGGCGTGAAGAAAACCCTGACTACAAGGGTGATGAGGAATTCAATTTCTTCATGGCAGCCATCTTCCCGGATAACGATCTGAAGATATTCGATTACAACAGAGTAGTCAAAGACCTTAACGGCAATACTTGCGAAGAGTTTATCGCAAAGGTGCAGGCTTCGGGCTTTGCGGTATGCGATATGGGCGAGGATCCGTATTATCCTGAAGGAAAGGGCATTTTCTCGATGTATCTTGAAGGAAGATGGTACAAGCTTACTGCTTCCGAAGATATCATTCCGGATCATGTGATAGATTCTCTTGATGTATCAGTGCTCCAGAATAATTTGCTGGGACCTATCCTCGGCATCGAAGATCCGAGAACTGATAAGAGGATCGATTTCGTCGGCGGGATCAGAGGCCTCGAAGAACTTGTAAGAAGAGCTGAAAGCGATATGAAAGTGGCTTTCGCAGTATATCCTGTAGATGTGGACGACCTGTTGGAAGTGGCAGATAACGATATGGTCATGCCGCCAAAATCCACCTGGTTCGAACCGAAGCTGGGAAGCGGGCTTTTCATGCACAGACTCAAATAGATTTCAGATAAAAATTAAAACCATAAGAAAGAATAAGCGCTCCTTTGCATGGGGAAAATACCATGCGAAGGAGTAATTTTTATGACAAGAATAAAGGGGATATCAATATTTTTTCTTGCGATTTTTCTTGCACTCACTTTGCGCCTGGCATATATCCAGCTGGTTGGTCACGAGGAGCTTTCTGCTGCGACGAGAGCCCAGTCACTGATAGCTCTTGAGGGAAGTAATACGAGAGGCATAATATATGACAGGAACGGCGAAGCACTGGTAGCCGATGAGAAACAATATATCTATATCATCAAGGACAGCGATTTTACAGAAGAGGCTGAGGAGCTGCTGCAGCAAGTCGGAGCGGCGATCGTCAGCGATGAAAACTCGGGTTACCGGGTCTATTCATCGAAAAAATACGAGAAAGCTACGGGAAAAAAGCTGATAAAAAATAATAATGCATATATACTGCAGGCATCCGCAAGATACGGAGAGGATCAGATGGCAGCTCACTACATCGGATATGTCAATAAGGGTGATCTTTCGGGAGCATCGGGGCTTGAGCTTATGTACGATGAGCAGCTTTCCGGCCTCAACAGAAGGGTATATGCGGCAGCAGATGTAAAAGGCAATATCCTTACAGGAAGGGGCCTTATCATAGCTTCGGAAGCGGGCAAAGATTCATATGTGGCTGAAGGCATAAGGACCACCATCGATAAAGATCTTCAGAAGGCAGTTGAAGATATAATAGGTGAGATGGGAAACGACTGTGCCGTAGTCGTACTTGAATCAAAGACAGGAGGCGTTGCAGCTATGGCATGCACACCGGGATTTGATCCCGATAATGTGGATGAGCTGATCAATAATGAAACGGTTTCGGCAGATGATATGAACGATGAAGGTCACGAAGATGCTTTGATCAATAAGGTGACTCAGGGAGAATATCCTCCCGGATCTGTGTTCAAGATAGTGACTGCGGCGGCCGCCCTGGAAGATGGCGTGGATCTTGATAAGACTTATTACTGCAGCGGCCATGCAGTATTGGACGGATTGACTATAAAATGCGATACGGGAGGTTATGCGGGACACGGTAATATAGGATTCGAAGACGCGCTGGCAAAATCATGCAACAGCTATTTCATACAGCTTGGCCGCGATATAGGTGCAGATAAGATCATCGCTATGGCTGAAAAAATGGGGATGGGACAAGAGGTGCTCGACGGTTATCCGCACGAAGCGACGGGCCACCTTATGACAGAGGAAGAAAGAGCCGGTAATGCCATTGGCAACTTGAGCATAGGGCAGGGCGAGATACTCGTAACACCGATACAGATCGCAGCCATGACTAACATATTGGCTAATGACGGGGTGGATATAGGGACCCATATACTGATGGGAGAAAAACAGGAACAAGAACAAGTGATATCTGCAGATACTGCCGACTCTATAAGGCGTATGATGGAAAGTGCATCGGTCTATGGGACGGGAGCGGCACTGGGTCTGGTGGAAGGCGGCAGTACTTCAGAGCACGGAAGCAAGGCTATCGCCGCATTAAAAACAGGAACGGCAGAATATGCAGCGACAGACGGAATGCGTTCACATGGCTGGATAACGGCCATCACTCCTTGTGACGAACCTGAATATACCATAACAGTTTTCGTGGAGGACGGCGGTTCAGGTTCTCTGTCAGCAGGCTCGGTATTGAAAAAAATAATAGAGTATCTGCAAGACTCGGGAAGCTACAGCATGCCGACATTTGCATAGCTGTGCTTTGCATAGATCTATGACAAAAATGAAAATGACTCTGCATCATGCAGAGTCATGCATTCAGGGCGCCTTTTAAGCAGGCTAAGGCCTTCTTTTCGATCCTTGATACATAGGATCTGCTGATCCCCAGCATAGCAGCGACTTCACGCTGAGTATGGGGAAGTACGCCAAAGAGACCGTATCGATATATGAGCACATATTTTTCGCGTTCCGTCAGCACTTTGCCTATGGATTCCAGCATCACGCCTATCTTGATCTTCGTATCAAGATCATCGATTATGGCATCCGGTTCTGTGCCGAGGATATCGTTCAGGCTGATCTCATTGCCCTCTTTGTCCGTGCCGATGGGAACGTTTATCGAAACTTCAGCAGTATATTTCTTAGATGCTCGTATAGTCATCAGTATCTCGTTTTCTATACATCTGGCTGCGTACGTTGCCAGACGAGTTGCCTTGCCGCTGTTATAAGTATTGATGGCTTTGATCAGGCCTATAGTTCCGATGGAAATAAAATCGTCCATCGTGTGGAATTGAGATGTGTATTTCTTAGCGACATGGGCTACCAGCCTGAGATTTCGTTCTATAAGTATTTTTTTGGCTTCTTCCTTTGCATCATCATCACCATTCTCATATATGTCGATATAGTATCTTTCTTCCTCTTCGGTAAGTGGCTTAGGAAAAGAAACGCTCATTATGTATCCCCCTCTAGATTTTTCACTATATGCGAAAAACAGAGGGGAAGTGCCTGACCTGTCGAAAAGAGCCTGATTCTATTTATCTTCTTTCGAATGACAGGCAGTCTGTACACTTATCAGACTTAGGGTTGCTTTCGTGTGCACCTACAGTGATGCAGTCCAGAGAGCAGTAATCTGCTGTGTTAGCATGATGCTGACAGCTTTCTACTGTGCATTTGATGCTTTTGTTGATATCCATTTCATTACCTCCATTGATGTTTTCATCGATTATTTTTCCCTGACTTAGAAAAAATATTAGTGATACGAAAAATAAAAACACATCACAGCTATTGGAATAAAAGTAAAAAAATGGTAAAATATAAGTGCTGTGAAGTCTTCACAGATATAGGCTGACAATGTCATAAAAAGAGAAGGGAATGGGAAAAATGAATATCAGAAAACTACCTGAAGGCGAAAAGCCAAGAGAAAAACTGCTGAAGGAAGGCAAAGAAAAGCTGTCGAATATCGAGATCTTGGCGATCCTGATAGGAAGCGGCAGTGGAGGCAGATCTGCCATGGAACTTGCAGCTGACATCATCTCCATGGACAGCAGCGGCATAAGATATCTTGCTGAATGCAAGCCTGAAGAACTTAGTTGTATCAAAGGGATCGGCAACGCTAAGGCGTGCGAGATCCTTGCGGCAGTCGAGCTTGGAAAACGCTTAGCCTCTATGATCCCGGATGAGAAGCCTGTGATAAAAAGCTCTTCAGCCATAGCAGACATCTTCATGGAAAGGATGCGTTATTACAAAAAAGAATACTTCATCAGCCTCATGATAAATGCCAAAGGGCAGATCATAGAAGAAGCCGAGATATCGATAGGCGACCTTTGCTCCAGTACTACACATCCGAGAGAAGTCTTCGTGGATGCCGTAAGAAGGAGTGCAGGCTCCGTCATCTTCGTACATAACCATCCCAGCGGCGATCCCATGCCCAGCGAAATGGATATCGCCACTACCAAGAGACTTATGGAAGCAGGCAGCATATTAGGCATACCTGTGCTGGATCACATTATCATTGGCGACGGGAAATATGTGAGCCTCAGGGCAATGGGGATAATGGAGGAATAACTCATGTCAAAACATAAACTGATACTCTGCTTTATGGCTGTCTTATGTGCTGTACTTTTAGTAAGGCTTGCACATATCACCCTTATCGGCCATGATAAATGGAACTCTTATGCAGAGGACATGAATACGAGAGCAGTTTATGAGACAGGACCAAGAGGAGATATCATGGATAGAAACGGCAAGATCATCGCATCTTCAAGGCCCGTTTATTCAGTCAATATAAGCAGGGCAGATATGGGAAGTAGCGGATTGGTAAGAGAAGAAGCTATGAGTTCTGCGTCAGATGTGATGGACTTCCTGAAGGCACGAAACGAAGATATATCTGTATCTATGGAAGAAGTGAACAGCAGTCTTTCGGAAAAAAGCTATACGTCATATTTGCCGGTAGTGATAGCAGAAGATATAGAACCATCGACAGCTAAGGCGATACAGGATATGGAACTTCCGGGCATAAGAGTCTCTGTAAATTATGTCAGGGATTATCCTTACGGAGATACTGCCGCCCATATAATAGGATATCTCGGCAGGATATCTGAAGAGGAAAAGGCAGAGTTCGTGGATGAAAAAGGTTACCGCCTAGAATCCCTCATAGGGAAGAGCGGCATAGAAAAGCTGTTTGAAGATAAACTCCGCGGAACTGATGCTGTGAGCAGGCTTCAGGTCGATTCCGGCGGAAATGTCACTGAGCAGATAGACAGACAGGATACGAAAAAAGGAAATCTGGTGAAGCTGACTATCGATATGGAACTTCAGCAGACAGCAGAAAAAGCGCTTGAAGATGCCATAGAGTCAGCAGCTGCAGGCGGGACATTCACGGGAAATCATGGTGATGTCAGGATGGCTTATGCGCCGAAAACAGAGTCAGGTGCAGCTGTTGTACTGGATGTGGATACGGGAGAAGTTCTCGCCATGGCAAGCTTTCCCGATTACGATCCAAATGATTTCGCAGAAGGGATATCATCGGATAAATGGGCAAGCCTTCAGGCGAAGAACCCTAATGATCCGTTATCTCCGTCAGCCATGTATAATATAGCGACCATGAGTGCAGTCCAGCCCGGATCCACATTCAAACCGGTAACTGCACTTGCTGCATTGAGCTGCGGTCTTGATGAGGACGCGGCTCTTTATGATGCAGGTCATATAGACATGGGAGGAAGGAGTTTCGGATGTCATCTGTGGAATTCGACAGGCGGCACTCACGGTTATACAGATCTTGATGATGCCATGAAAGTTTCCTGCAACTATTATTTTTATGATATCGCAGCAGGGATGGACTTTGCATCGGGAACATCCCTAGGCTATGAGAAAACGATGACGAACGAGACTATACTGACCTTTGCACGAAAGCTGGGACTTGGAGAGAAAACAGGTATAGAGATCGGAGAAAGCAGCGGGACGCTGCCGTCTGAAGCTTTGAAGCGGCAGGCTGCTAAGGCTTCATTAAAAAACTTCTTGATCGAAGAATGTGAGACTTACTTTAAAAAAGAAACCTTAAAAGACAGTGAAACTTTCGATAGAAATGTTGAAAAAATCCTAAATCTGACAGATAAGGACTTGACTTTGAATCAATTAATAGGCAAACTAAAACTGGAGGATTTTATCCTTGAAGGTAAAGCCCCTCAGCTTGCAGAAATGTGTAAATATACTTGCTCGGGCCAAAGTGAATGGTCGGCAGGTGATACTTTTAACATTGCCATCGGTCAGGGAGATAATTCGTATACTCCTTTGCAGATGGCATCATATATGGCTGCGCTCGGCAGAGGCGGTGTGCGAAAAAACGTATCGCTTGTTTACGATGGACAAGCAGCGGAGGAAAATAGCGAAGACGGGCAAGCGACAGCCGCTGGGTCCGGAATCGACAAAGGCGATATCAGGACTGTCATCGATGCCATGACTTGCGTGACATCCGATCCGGGAGGTTCGCTATACGGCTTGTTCGGATCGTTCCCATACAGCGTCGCAGCTAAGACGGGCACTGCACAGAGGGCAGGCAAGATAGCGACTGATGATGAGAAAGATTACATCAGAAGACATCTTCATCTTATCGCACCGGATGTGAGCTTCGATGAGGCTGAACGAGAAGCCTCGAGGCTCATGAGAGAATACCCCGGCATATATGATTCTGAAACTTATGCGCTCAGAAGGGCAGTCATCGATTTAAGCAGCAGCAAAATAGCAGAAGAAGACATCGACAGATATAAAGAAAGTTACGATAATTTCGCCTGGACGGTGGCATTGGCACCGGCAGACGATCCTGAGATAGCGGTGGCAGTATTATTGGTACAAGGTAAGACATCAACTAATGCGGCTCCGGTAGTCAGGGAAATAATAGGAAAGTACGGAGAAATTTCACAATGGGAAAAGTTATTTTAGTTTCATCAGGAAAGGGCGGCACAGGCAAGACCATGTTTTCCGTCAATCTGGGAGCGATCCTGGCACAGCAGGGGAACAGAGTCATGCTGCTTGATATGGACATGGGTCTCAGAAACATGGACATCTATTTGGGTATGGAGAATAAGGTCATCTATAACATAATGGATGTCATTTCAGGTGTATGTCGTATCAAAAAAGCCATGATGCGTGTAGACGGTTTTCAGGACCTTTATTTCATGGCTGCATCTCCCAGAAGAGACGATCGTGATATGACGCCTCTCCATATGGAAGTTCTCTGCAATAAACTGAGAAAATACTTCGACTATATCATAATCGACTGTCCGGCAGGCATAGGCGATCTCTTCGATGTGTCCATGGCTGCAGCGGACAAGACTGTAATAGTCACAGAGCCTGAAGTGGCTTCACTGAGAGACGCTGACACTACGGAAAGATACCTGAGAGAAAAGGGTATGGACAATATGTGTGTAGTAGTTAACAAGGTGAAGGTGGAATTGATGCAGGCGGGACTGGTGCCCGGCATGTCTGAGATAATGAATATGTTCAAGAGCCCTGTTGCGGGACTCATCCAGTACGATGAGAACATCCATATCTCAACTAATAAGGGCATTCCGATCGTGTGCAAGAGCGGTACATACATAGAGAGAAACTTCCTGGATATAGCAAACAGGATCGTGCAGTAGAAAGAGCCGGCTGATAAGCCGGCCTTTTTTATGCAAAAGGCAGATCAGGGGAGATCACAGCTTCTGCCTGCAGCTGACGCTGAGCAGAAGCCCCACACCTATCCAGGATGCCAGCATCGATGAGCCGCCGTAGCTGAGGAAAGGTAGCGTTATTCCGGTAACGGGCATCAGCCCCATAGTCATGGCGATGTTTTCGAATGACTGAAAAAAGAACATACCTGTCATACCTGCAGCAACGAGTGCACCTTGGATATCTTTGGCATAGCGGGCAGCTTTAAGTGATCGGTATATGATAAGTGCGAACATGGCAATGATATATATGCCACCGACAAATCCCAGCATTTCAACGGCTGCAGCAAATATGAAATCTGATTCCGGCACCGGCAGAAAACCTAGAGTGCTCTGGGTACCGCCTGTAAGCCCTTTGCCGAAAAGCCCGCCGGAACCTATTGTGACCTTGGAATTCCAAACTTGATAATTGCCGGGAAGATCCAGATCATTAGGTTCCAGAAATGCGTCTATACGGTCTTTTTGATATCCTGCCAGGAAGAAATAGAACATAGGCAGGAGGATGATTATTACCATGGCAAGACGGACTATGATCCTAAGCTGAAGGCCTGAACAGAACACCATGAATATCCAGATGGCACAGAATACACATCCGCTGCCGAAGTCTTCCTTGGCGACCAGCAAAATAAAAGGAAGCCCGTACAGGGCTGCCTTCAGGATGTCCCAAGACTCGGGGAAGCCGCCTGCCGAGCTTTGGGAGCATGATATGCCGTGTATAGACCTGGATAAGTACGAAGACATCAAGATAATGAACGTTATTTTGACCGCTTCGGAAGGCTGGAATGTGATGAATCCCAGAGATATCCATGATCTTGAGCCGTTGACTGAAGTGCCGAGTCCGGGGATATATACGAGAAGCAGAAGAAATAAACTTAAAATATATATGATTTTTTCCAGATCGATAAAATATCTGTAGCCCAGCATCAGTATCGCAGCAGCTGCTGTGAGACCGATGACGAGGGCTGCAGATTGTATCATAACTTCCCTGGAAAGGAAGGTCATAAAGCCGGTGCCAAGGGAGCTGTCACTTTCACGGGTGATGGCGTACAGACATACTATTCCCGTTAAAGAAAGTGCCAGGGAGGGAATGAGAATCAGATGATCGCATCGTGCTGCTAAATGTGAAAATTTGTTCATCTGCGGACCCTCCATTTCCTTGACTAGACAACCAAAAAAGTCTATAATACCATTGTGTGCTTTTAATTAAAATTTATTACCTTACGGTGATGTTTTGATATTTTACAAGTAACTTTGAATTTGACTATAGAATTGCAAATTGAAAACTGAAAATCTAAAGAAAAGGAGGCGAGTGTATGGCAGGCATAATTATACCTATCGTAGTTGGACTGGTCGCACTTTTAATAGGGCTGCTGGTTGGATATATACTCAGAAAAAATGTCGGTGAAAAGACTATCGGCAATGCAGAACAGAAAGCTAAAAACATGATCCTCGATGCTGAAAACAGAGCAGAAACTCTGAAGAAGGAAATGATCCTGGAAGCTAAAGAGGAGGCTCACAGACAGAGAAGTGACGCAGAAAGGGAAATAAGGGAGAGAAGAAACGAGATCCAGAAATCTGAAAGAAGACTGGTTCAGAAGGAAGAATCCATAGACAGAAAACTTGAAAATATTGAGAAGAAAGAAGAAAGCATCACAAATAAAGAAAAGAACCTGATAAATAAACAGCAGGAGATGGATAAGCTGATGGCAAAGCAGCTTGAAGAACTGGAAAAGATCTCAGGCTACTCCATCGAAGAAGCTAGAAACATCATCCTCCAGAAGGTTGAAAAGGAAGCGAGAAGCGACGCTGCAGCCCTGTATAAGGACATCGAAAACAAGGCTAAGGAAGACGCTGATAAGAAGGCTAAGGAAATCATCACAGGAGCTATCCAGAGATGTGCTGCAGACCACGTGGCAGAATCCACAGTATCTGTAGTTCCGCTGCCTAACGACGAAATGAAGGGTCGTATCATCGGAAGAGAAGGACGTAACATCAGAGCTATCGAAACTCTGACTGGAATCGACCTGATCATCGACGATACTCCTGAGGCAGTTATCCTCTCAGGATTCGATCCTGTAAGAAGAGAGATCGCAAGACTGTCTCTCGAAAAACTGATCGTAGACGGAAGAATACATCCGGCTCGTATCGAAGAAACAGTAGAAAAATCAGAACGTGAAGTAAATGCTATCATCAAGGATGCAGGCGAACAGGCTACATTCGAAGTTGGTATCCACAACCTTCACCCTGAACTGATAAAGCTTCTGGGAAGACTGAAGTACAGAACTTCATACGGACAGAACGTACTGAAGCACTCAGTAGAAGTGGCTCATCTGGCAGGACTGATGGCAGGAGAACTGGGACTTGATGTTACTCTGGCTAAGAGAGCAGGTCTGCTCCACGACATCGGTAAGGCACTTGACCACGAAAGAGAAGGAACTCACGTTGACATCGGTATGGAAGTACTGAAGAAGTACAAGGAATCCGAAGCAGTTATCAACGGTATGGCTGCACATCACGGAGATTACGAACCTAAGTCTATCGAAGCAGTTCTCATCGCAGCAGCAGACGCACTGTCAGCAGCAAGGCCGGGAGCGAGAAGAGAAACTCTCGAATCTTACATCAAGAGACTGCAGAAGCTTGAAGAGATCGCCAACACTACTGAAGGTGTTGAAAGATCATTCGCTATCCAGGCAGGCAGAGAAATCAGGATCATCGCTAAGCCTGATGAAGTTGGCGACGATGCTATCGCACTGCTGGCCAGAGATATCTCCAAGAAGATCGAATCTGAACTGGAATATCCGGGTCAGATCAAGGTCAACGTAGTGAGAGAAACAAGAGCTATCGACTACGCTAAATAGTCTGTAGCAAACAATGTAATGAATGAAGCAATGTTCGGCCAAGCCGGATATTGCTTCTATTTATGAATATAGTTTTTCGATTTTCGAAAGGAAAAGAAATGATTTATCTCGATAACAGCGGGACAACTAAACAATACAGTGAAGTCACATCTGTGATGGTAAAACACATGGAGGAAGTCTTCGGCAATCCTTCATCTCTGTACCAGCTGGGCGTGGACAGTGAAAAGTCCATCAAAAAGGCACGCAAACAGCTGCAGGATGCTATGGGTATGGGAAGCGGCAAAGCTTACTTCACATCAGGCGGGACTGAAGCAGATAACATGGCTATCTTCGGAGCAGCCAAGGCCTTCGGAAGAAGAGGAAAGCGCATCATCACATCGAGCGTAGAGCATCCGGCAGTGCTGGAGTGTTTCAAGACCCTTGAGAAACAGGGCTTTGAAGCTGTATATATCGATGTGGACAGAAACTGCAGACTCGACGAAAAACAGCTTGAAGCAGCTATCAACGATGAGACGATCTTGGTCAGCCTTATGCATGTCAACAACGAAGCCGGAACTATAATGCCGGTGGATAAGGTCAAGGACATCATGAAAGCTAAGAACGCACCCGGCATCTTCCATACAGATGCAGTGCAGAGCTTCGGCAAAGTGCCCCTTTGCAAAACGGCTGATGCCATTTCCGTAAGCGGACATAAGATCCACGGACCGAAGGGAACAGGCGCGCTTTGGATAAGAGATAAGGTGAACATCCCGGCGTTTATCGAAGGTGGCGGCCAGGAAGAAGGAAAGCGCTCAGGTACTCAGAATGTGCCGGGCATCGCAGGATTCGGCGAGGCATCAGAGATCAGCGAGAAGACAAGAGCTAAAGAAATGACTCGCATCATAGAGATGAGAAAATATCTGATGGACGGCCTTGGTACAGAGTTGAAGGATATCATCATCAACAGCCCTGAGGAAGCCGGCGAGAAAGCAGGCTTGTGCTGCGGCAGCGTGCTCAATATCACATTCATGGGTACGAGAGGAGAAGTGCTGCTCCATACTCTCGAGCAGGACGGTATCTATGTCAGCACAGGATCAGCATGCTCATCTAATAAAAAAGGTCAGAGCCACGTGCTCAAGGCTATGGGATTAAAGGATAAGGAAATCGAAGGAACTCTCAGGTTCAGCTTCGGCAGGATGAACTCCATGGAAGAAATGGACATCGTCATCGACAAGGTGAGCGGAGCTGTAAAGAGATTCAGGAAGCTGGGAAGCTTCAGATAGGAGTGATCATGAATAATGAACATATTTTTATCGTAAGATGCGGAGAAGTTGCCCTGAAGGGAATGAACAAGCCGTATTTCGAAAGGATGCTGGTTGAACGTATCAAGAAACTGCTGAAGAAATTCGACGGCATCACAGTCAAAAGACATGAAGGCCTGATCTGGGTAAGAGCAGACAAGAGCCTTGACAAGCAGGCTATCATCAAGGAGATATCCAAGGTGTTCGGCGTAGCATCCATCAGCCCTGCTATCGAGTGTGAAAGCACTATGGAAGCTATCGGTGAAGCTGCAGTAAAATACATGCTGGAAGCTATCGAAGAGCGCGGCGTGAAGACTTTTAAAGTCGAAGCTAAGCGTGCTGACAAGAACTTCCCTGTCAAGTCACCTGAGATCGGCAGACTGATCGGCGGTGCCGTACTCAAGGGCTGCAAGGTACTGAAGGTAGACGTCCATAATCCTGACTGCCTGCTGTATGTAGATGTAAGACAGGAAAAATCATATATCTATCAGGACAAGATCGCAGGTTTCGGCGGCCTTCCGCTGGGAACTAACGGCAAGGGTCTCTCACTGCTTTCAGGCGGCATCGATTCACCTGTAGCTACATGGATGATGGCTAAGCGCGGAATGATGATCGAAGCTATCCACTTCCATTCATATCCTTATACAAGCCAGAGAGCACAGGAAAAGGTAGAAGACCTGGCAAGCCTGGTTGCTACTTACTGTGGCCGTTTCAAGATGCATGTCATCAATCTGCTGCCTATCCAGGAACAGATCGTTCAGAACTGTCCGGAAGAAGAAACTACTATATTAGTAAGAAGATTCATGATGAGGATCGCTCAGAAAGTCGCAGAAAACACAGGCTGCAACATGCTGATCACAGGTGAAAATCTGGGTCAGGTAGCAAGCCAGACTGCAGAATCTCTCGTAGTTACAGATGCATCCGTAACTATGCCTGTAATGAGACCTCTCATCGCTATGGATAAGGTGGATATCATGGACAAGGCTATGGAAATAGGAACATATGAAACTTCCATCCAGCCTTACGAAGACTGCTGCACAGTATTCCTGCCAAAGCATCCTGCAACTAAGCCTAAGCTGGAAAGGATCCTGGAATCAGAATCAAAGCTGGACTGCGAAGCACTTATCGCAGCAGCAGTAGAATCAGAAGAGATCATCGATATCTTCCCTGCATAAGAATATGAGCGCCGCTGACAAGCGGCGTTTTTTATCGCCAAAACTAGTGCATACTCGACATTTTCTCTTAAGGACAAGCCCTCTTGTTCAGGAATATAATGGATACATGGATCTATCGCATAATGCGGTACAGCCACGTATTTCATACCTGAAAAGGGGGTTTTTTAGTGGAAGTTGTTTTCAAAGTAAGAGGTGACATACTTATAGCATGTATCAAGGGTGAATTGGATCACCATAATGCGGCACCGCTGAGAAAGGGGATAGATAGATCGATGAAGGTATTTGAATGCCGCGATCTGATCCTCGATCTTACGGAAGTGGATTTTATGGATAGTTCCGGAATAGGTATAGCCCTCGGCAGATATAAGAAGCTGTCAAAGAGCGGCGGCAGGATATGCATAGCAGGCTGCTCCACATATATAGAGAAAGTACTTGATATGGCGGGAGTATTTTCCATAATCCCGAAGGAAGCCGATGTGCAAAGCGCACTTTGTCTTCTGGGCGGAGAGGAACAATTACACATGGAGGTTTGATATGGAAAATGTTTTGAAGATGGAATTCAGTGCTCTGGCAGAGAACGAAGCCTTTGCCAGAGCAGCAGCTGCAGCCTTTGTGATGCCTCTCGATCCTACGGTTGAGGAAGTGACAGAGATAAAGACTGCAGTATCTGAAGCAGTGAGCAATTGTGTGATACACGGGTATGGGGAGCTTTGCGGCGATGAGTCCTTTGCAAAAAATGAGGCGCCTACCATAGTGATGGAGTGCGCTTTGGAAAAGGGCAACAGGCTCACTATCACCATAGAAGATAAAGGCGTGGGTATCGATGATGTGGATCAGGCCATGGAGCCGCTTTTTACGACGGGAGATGAGGAAGAGCGATCCGGAATGGGCTTCACGGTGATGCAGAGTTTCATGGACAGATTGAAGGTGAGGTCGTCAAAAGGTGAGGGGACCACTGTGATAATGACCAAGTATCTGGACGTGCCGGGTGAGTACTAAATATGTGCCGGTAGCTAAGGAAGATACATATAAACTAATAGAAGCAGCACAGAAGGGTGATCCGCAGGCGCGGGAACTCGTAGTCAATCAAAACATCGGACTCGTAAAAAACTTAGCGATGAAATATGCGTCGAACTATTATGAACCGGAAGATCTGATACAAGTAGGATTCGTCGGACTTGTGAAGGCTATCGACAGATTCGACTGCCGATTCGACGTGATGTTTTCAACCTATGCAGTCCCCATGATATTAGGTGAGATAAAGCGGTTCATACGAGATGACGGCAAGATAAAAGTGAGTCGTCAGCTGAAGACGGAAATGAAGGAACTGAAGAATCTCCGTCAGGAATATTACAACAAATACGGTAAGAGTCCGAAGGTGAGTTATCTGGCATCGCGGATGGGAGTATCTGCAGAACATGTGATGGAGGTGCTGGAAGCGATAGACTCATTATCGAATGTAGAAAGTCTGGATAATACATTGATCCCTGAAGGAATGCACGGCGGAGATTATGTTGATGAAGAAGAAACCAATGTGGATATCATGGACCTCAAAGAAGCCATACGTGAGCTTGAGGATCGTGAGCGACAGATAATAGTCCTCAGATATTTCAAGGATATGACTCAGCAGCAGATCGCCAAGGTGATGGGAATATCACAAGTGCAGGTGTCCAGGATAGAGAAAAAAGTTCTGCTGCGTATGAGAGAAAAGATGAAAAAAGTGGAATAGAGGATCGAGACAATCCTTATAAACGTTGAAAAATAGCCGTTTTGGACGGATGAAAAAAATTTATAAAAAAATTACAAAAAAGTGTTGACAATGTAGACTAAAATGGTATAATAAACTCAACAAAGAAAGTTGATTAAAAAAGTCAAGATTAAAACAACTAATAACGAAATGAAAAAAGGGTCCTGAAGGACCAACATGAAGGAGGAAAAGAAAATGTCAAAGAACTTAGATAAGAAATACAAGTGCGAACCATGTGAATACATCTACGATCCAAGAATCGGAGATAGAGACGGTAACGTAGCACCGGGAGTACCATTCGAAGAACTCCCAGAAAACTGGATATGCCCTAACTGCGGAGTAGGCAAAGAATACTTCGTACCGGTAGAAGAAGACTAAGAAGTCAGTAAAAGCTAAATGCTAAACATAAATAAGTCATGAACAAACTCCATAAATCCTAAACTATAAAATACAACCTTAATTACAAACGATTGATTAGAGATACTCCGTCCGATAAAGACGGAGTATTTTCGTTTGACATCATATTCTTCATGTTGTATAATATTTTCTGCATGAGCGCCATTAGCTCAATGGATAGAGTAACGCACTACGAATGCGCAGGTTTGGGGTTCGAGTCCCTAATGGCGCGCCAAATAAAAAAGACACCTTTTGGTGTCTTTTTTATTTGATGCGTATATAGATGGAAGGGACTCGAAGCCGAAAGGGCCTGAACGTAGTGAGACAGTTCGGTGAACTGTCGAACAGTGAAGGGTCCAAGCAGGGTGCAGAGAACCTGCGCAGGACGGCGGATGCGAAGCATACGCAAAAGTCCCTAATGGCGCGCCAAATAAAAAAGAGATAAGTTATTGCTTATCTCTTTTTTTTTTTTTCGTATGTTAATAGCAATATTTCATGTATAATATATCTAACATACAGACAACTCTGAGAGAGGGGGAACTGCAATGAAATTATACATAAAAGAAAAAGCGATTTCTGTAATGGATAAGTTCTATGTCAGAAATGAAAAAGGTGACAAGAAATATGAGATCAGAAGAAAATTCGAGCCTGCAATAGGATTGAAACTGCATATCCTCGATATGGATGGTAATGAACTGGGATACATCAAAGAGAAGAATATAAGCTTAAGACCTAAATTCCGTATATTCACAGGTGGGGAACATACAGCGACCATAACCAAGAAAGTGGTTTCCATGAGACCTAAATACGAGGTTGAGGAGCTGGGGTGGAAGATAAAAGGTAACCTGATACAGCGAGATTATAAGATCGTCGGCAAAGAAGGTGAAGTAATGAATATCCACAAAGGGCTCCTGAAGCTGAGCGATACATTCGTACTGGAATTCAGCGATAAAAAACATGTAGTTGAAGCCCTTGCCGTAGTAGTTGCCATCGACTACATACTTGATGAAAAGGCAGAAGACTAAGGAAAAGGTATTACAAGAACAGAAAGGTGATCAATATGAGATTAGAATACGTAGGAACAGATATAACAGAACTCAGCCTTAGAAAGGACATCCCCGATGACGCAGAGATAGAACTTCAGACAAATACCAACTATACAGTGTATTTTTCAGAAGACGGCGATTCATGTTACGGTGAATTCAATGTTGAGATAATATCACAGCATGATCCTTCCATGTTATCCATCAATTACTGCTCAAAGAGTTATTTCAATATCTACGATGCATACTTTGGTGAAGAAGGAGACATAGAAAGACAGATCCACATGGAAGTATTCAACAGGATCTTCCCTATGTGCAATGAAACATTGAGACAGTTCACATCTATGGCAGGCGTACCTAATATCTCGCTTCTCGAGATGAACATGTCCGACATGGATATCGTTACTGAAGCTGCACCACAGTTCAGCATGTAGAATAAGAAGGTCTTATTTATCATATCTGCAGATTATTTCATCTGCGATCTCTTTTCTTGAAACACAGCGATCCATTGCAGTTTTTTCGATATATCTGTGAGCATCAGGTTCGCTCATATTTTCATGACTTATCAACATCCATTTAGCACGGTTGACAAGACGGATCTCTTCCATCTTCTGTTCTATGGATGTTGTTTTATTTTCATAACGGCGGAGACGCTCACGAGAACTTATCATCCATGAAAGGGCGCGCTCCATTATTGTTCTTGAAGTAGGTTTTGGCAGTGTGAAAACACCGTGAGGAGAAACCTTGCTGTAGATCTCATCGTGGATATCGCTCTTGATCAACAGAAGTACGACTGCATTATTCCTGGAACAAGTATCCACAGCGAATCTTATACCCTGATCATCAGGCAGCGGAGAGTTTATAATGATAAAATCATATGACCTTTCTGCCAGCGAACGCTTAGCGCAGTTGATGCCGGAAGCAACAGATACTGTATCATAAAGAGACTCGGGAAGCAGTGAGGTCAGTGAAGCAGTAAATGTCTTAGATGCTGATACTATAAGGATGCTGTAAACACGCTTTTTGAGACTCATCTGCAACCCTCCTTTCTTTTGTTATCTTTTGCAGTAAATGTCCAGTATATCGGTAGGTATATGTTTTTTGATAAAATCGCTGTCAGCAGCTGCTCTGCAGGCAGCTTCAAGATCCTGCGGCAGTCTCTTGTACTTGTCCAGTTCTTCGCTTGGGGCCTTGTAAAGATTCAGGTCGGCAGAAGGCGGAAGTTCCAGCTTGTTCCTTATGCCGTATATGCCTGCATATATCATCAATGCAAAGGCCAGGTAAGGGTTTGATGAAGGATCGGGCGAGCGCATTTCTGCCCTTCGATATTCTCCTGATGCAGCAGGGATACGAATCAGCTGTGAACGGTTTTCGCCTGACCATGAAATGAATCCGGGAGCCTTGTCGCTGCCAAATCGCTTGTAAGATTCCTCGATCGGATTCAGGAAGATAGTCATATCTTCCGTTTTATCAAGGACACCCGCGATCATTTGATCCATATGGTCTAAGCCGTCATCTGATTGTACAGAGATATTTATATGGAAGCCGCTTCCCGCACTGTCAGCTAAAGGTTTAGGCCCGAAGTCTGCATGTAATCCGTTTCTGTGAGCAACAGTCTTGACAATAGTCTGGAATGTCATAGCATTGTCGGCAGCAGTGACAGGGTCTGAATATCTGAAATCTATCTCGTTTTGTCCGGGACCGACTTCATGGTGAGAACTTTCAGGTTGGATTCCCATCTGCTCCAGAGTGAGGCAAATCTCACGTCTGATATTTTCCCCTTTATCATCAGGAGCAATATCCATATAGCCTGCATTATCGTATGGGACCTTAGTAGGCATGCCATTGTCATCAAGCTTAAATAAATAAAATTCCTGTTCGGCTCCGAAGAAAAACCTGAGTCCTGCCGATCTGGCTTCAGATACAGCCTGTTTGAGAAGACTGCGGGTATCACATTTAAAAGGGGTGCCGTCAGGATATCTGATGCTGCAGAACATGCGAACGATACGGCCGTGTTCCGGTCTCCATGGAAGGAGCATCAACGTGTCGGCATCAGGATACAGCAGAAGATCTGAACGTGATTCATCTCCAAAGCCTTTTATGCCCGATGCATCTATGGCGATCCCATAGTCAAAAGCGCGTGGGAGTTCTTCCGGCATGATGGCAATATTTTTTTGCCTGCCGAACACATCACAGAACGCCAGACGGATGAATTTGATATCTTCTTCTTGAACAAATTGAATAACTTCGTGTTTTGAGTATTTCATGATCCTACCTTCTTTCTTGAACCATAAGATGTCATATTATATATCCAGCATTCTGAAAAAATCAACAAATATGTTTGAAAAAACAAATAAAAACAAAATTTATGGTTGCAAAATTCAAAAACCGGGTGTATTATGTTCGAGTAAAGGCAAAGGCGTCTTTAATGTTTATACGTTAAAGGCGCCCTTGTCTTTTTTTGATGCAAAAAGGGTGTGAAATACGGAGGTTGTAATATGTCTAATTGTGTGATTGCCGGTATAAACTGGGGCGACGAAGGAAAGGGCAGGATGGTAGACCTGCTTACAGAAAAATACGATGTAGTAGTCAGATATCAGGGCGGCGGCAATGCCGGCCATACTGTGATAAACGAATACGGAAAGTTTGCCCTCCATCTTCTGCCATCGGGGATCTTCAGAGAAGGAGTAGTAAACGTTTTAGGCAACGGAGTGGCACTTGATCCTGAAAACCTATGGAAAGAAATGCAGACAGTAATGAGTGAGGGCGTAGCTCTTACTCCCGATAATCTTAAGATAAGTGATCGTGCGTCTTTGCTTCTACCATGGCATAGAGACCTGGATGAATTGGAAGAACAGAGACTGCAGGATAAAAAATATGGTTCAACGAAGCAGGGAATAGCACCTTTTTATTCAGATAAATATCAGAAGAAAACTATCCTTGCAGGGGAACTGTTTTATCCGGATGAATTGAGATCCCATATAGCAGATATCATGGGATGGAAGAACCTGACATTGACAAAAATATATGGTTCACAGCCCTATACTATGGAGAGCATAGATAAATGGATCGACGAATTCTGTGAGAAAATCAAACCATATATATGTGATACAGGAACATTCTTGAAGGAAGCACAGGCCCAGGGAAAAAACATCCTCTTTGAAGCACAGCTGGGATCCTTGAGAGATTTAGACTATGGCATCTATCCATATACTACTTCTTCCAATACGACTGCTGCCTATGCACCTATCGGCTCAGGGTTGCCTTCAGCCAAACTTTCGGATGTGATAGGAGTAGTCAAAGCCTATTCTACATGTGTAGGAGAAGGTCCGTTCGTGTGTGAAATGTTCGGAGAAGCTGCGGATAAGCTTAGAGAAGCAGGAAATGAATATGGAGCTAAAACAGGGAGACCAAGAAGAGTTGGTCCGCTTGATCTGGTGGCGACAAAATATGGTGTGGAGGTACAGGCCGCTACAGAGATAGCTCTTACGAAACTGGATGTTCTCAGTTATTTGGAGAAGATACCTGTATGTACCCACTATGAGGTGGATGGTCAGCTTACTGATCGATTTCCGTTCCCTGCTGCATTGGCCGGTGCACAGCCGGTAGTCGAATACCTGGATGGCTGGCAGAAAGATATTTCTCATATCCGTCAGTGGGATAAACTGCCGCAAGAAGCGAAAGCTTATGTGGAGTTTGTTGAGAAAAGTATAGGATGTCCTATCACCTATGTTTCTGTAGGTCCTGAACGTGACAGTATCATTTATAGAAATACCGGGAGGAAAAACTATGACAGATAGAACAGATAGATACGTATCACCACTATCCACGCGTTACGCATCTTCATATATACTGAAGTTGTTTTCTCAAGACAGAAGATACGAGACTTGGCGCAGGCTGTGGGTCTCACTTGCAAGAGCCGAAATGAAGTTGGGACTGCCGATAACACGGCAGCAGGTGGAGGAACTGGAAGATAATATCGGGAATATAGATTATGAGTGTGTCAGAAATCGTGAAAAAGAAGTAAGACATGATGTTATGGCACATATATATGCATATGGAAAAGCAGCACCTGCTGCAGCGGGCATCATACATCTGGGAGCCACAAGCTGCTATGTGACAGATAATGCAGATATTATTATTTACAGAGATGGGCTGGTATATTTGCGAAAGGAATTGATAAGGGTCATAAGTGATCTGGCTGATTTCGCCATGGAGCATAGAGATGTACCTACATTGGGATACACACATTATCAACCGGCACAGCTTGTTACGGTAGGAAAGAGAGCGACTTTGTGGATCCAGGACATGGTATCCGATCTTGAGGAGCTGGATCATGTCATCAATAGCCTCAAAATGCTGGGCTGCCGCGGAACGACCGGAACAGAAGCCAGTTTCATGAATCTTTTTGATGGAGATACCGATAAGATCGATTCGATGAATGAGATGATATGCAGCGATTTTGGCTTCGAGGCGTGTTATGACGTATGCGGACAGACATATCCGAGAAAAGCAGACAGCAGGATACTGAACTGCCTGTCTTCAATAGCCCAGAGCTGTTATCGCATGGCTAATGATATCAGACTTCTTCAGCATGACAGACAAATAGAAGAGCCTTTTGAGAAAAACCAGATAGGATCTTCGGCCATGGCTTACAAAAGAAATCCTATGAGATGTGAGCGTATATGTTCACTGGCGCGTTACTTGATAGCCGATGCAGCCAATGCAGCGATGACAGCATCATCACAGTGGATGGAAAGGACACTTGATGATTCGGCTAACAGACGTATATCTATGCCGGAAGGATTCTTATGTGCTGATGCTATATTGAGGCTGGCGAAAAATGTGACCGGAGGACTTACAGTCAATAAGAAGATAATAGAAAAAACTGTTATGGAGTATTTGCCTTTCATAGCTACAGAAAACTTGATGATGGAAGCAGTGAAACGAGGCGGCAATCGTCAGGAAATACATGAAACTATACGAAAATGCTCGATGGAAGCTTTGGACAGGATGAAGGAGGGAGAAGAATGCAATCTTGCAGCGCGGCTTGCAGCAAGTGCAGCGTTCAACTTGGATGAAGGAGAGATCCTCAGCATATTGAAACCTGAACTTTATATCGGAAGATGCATCGAACAGGTGCAAACATATATAGAAAAAATAAGACCATTGCTGTCGGACACAGAGGAAGGCAGCGTGCAGATCGATTTATGATCGGAGAAAAAATGAAAGAGAAAATACTGGTACTGGATTTCGGCGGGCAGTACGATCAGCTGATCGCCCGCAGAGTCCGTGAACAAAAAGTTTATGCTGAAATCAGAGCATACAACAAGATAACAGTTGATGAAATAAAAGAAGAAGGATACAGCGGTATCATTTTTACCGGTGGCCCTAACAGTGTTTATGATGAAAGTTCTCCCCACTATGATCCTGCTGTTCTTGATGCAGGGATCCCCGTTTTGGGAATATGCTATGGGCACCAGTTGATGGCGTACATGGCAGGGGCAGAAATATGCAGTGCAGAGGGAAACAGCGAATATGGAAAGAGCAAGATGAATGTAAAGGCATGCACATTATTCGATGATATACCTTGTGAAAGCATTTGCTGGATGAGCCATACAGACTATGTCAATACACCTCCTAGTGGATTCGAGATCATAGCTCATACAGATAAATGCTTCTGTGCTGCAATGTGTGATGAAGCAAGAAAACTGTACGGTGTACAGTTTCATCCCGAAGTGACGCATACTGAGTACGGCAGACAGATCATATCTAACTTCATTTTCAAGATATGTAGCTGCAAAGGCGACTGGAACATGGAGGATTTTATAGAAACCTCGATAAAAAAGTATAGAGAAGAGCTTTCGGGCAAAAGTGTGCTGCTGGCTTTATCAGGAGGGGTAGACTCTTCTGTCGCTGCAGTCCTTTTGCATAAGGCGATCGGTAAGAACCTCATATGCGTATTCGTGGATCACGGTCTTCTCCGAAAGGGAGAAGGAGACTATGTGGAGCAGACGTTCAAGGATATGTTCGGCATGAATCTGATACGAGTAAATGCAGAAGATCGATTTCTTGACAGATTAACAGGTACCATAGATCCCGAAACAAAACGCAAAGTCATAGGTGAAGAGTTCATCCGCGTATTTGAAAGTGAAGCCGCTAAATTCGGCAAGATAGATATGCTTGCACAAGGCACCATATATCCTGATGTAGTCGAAAGCGGCACGGGAGATTCGGCAGTGATAAAAAGTCATCATAATGTCGGAGGGATACCTGATGATATGGCATTTGAATCGATTATCGAACCTTTGAAATACTTGTTTAAGGATGAGGTCAGGGAAGTCGGTTTGCAGCTGGGGATACCATATGGATTAGTTTGGCGGCAGCCGTTTCCCGGCCCGGGCCTTGGGGTAAGGATCATAGGTGAAATAACGCGAGAAAAGATAAGACTTTTACAGGAGGCAGATGCTGTTGTCAGAGAAGAAATAGAATATGCCGGACAGGAGAAAGCAGTAAGTCAGTACTTCGCTGTGCTTACTAACGGCAGGAGTGTCGGTGTGATGGGAGATAGCAGGACATACGGATATACGGTGGCATTGAGAGCTGTAACAACAGATGACTTCATGACAGCAGAATGGTCAAGGCTGCCTTATGAGGTGCTTGAAAAAATCAGCAATCGTATAACTAATGAAGTTTCAGGGGTAAGCAGAGTAGTTTATGATATCACATCTAAACCGCCGGCTACGGTGGAATGGGAATAGCGGAGGTGCAGGAAATGACCAAATACATATTCGTGACAGGAGGGGTAGTTTCGGGATTAGGAAAGGGCATAACTGCGGCTTCTCTTGGAAGACTGCTCAAGGCAAGAGGGTTGAAAGTCGCAGCACAAAAACTCGATCCGTATATAAATGTCGATCCCGGAACCATGAGCCCATATCAGCACGGCGAAGTTTACGTTACTGATGATGGCGCGGAAACAGATCTGGATTTAGGTCATTACGAACGCTTCATAGACGAGGATCTAAACAGATACTCCAATTTGACAACAGGGAAAGTGTATTGGAATGTGTTGAACAAAGAACGCCGCGGCGAATACCTGGGATCTACTGTACAAGTGATACCCCATATTACAAATGAAATCAAGGATTTTGTATATGCTGTCGGAAGAAAGACAGATGCTGATGTAGTGATAACAGAGATAGGCGGCACTATAGGGGATATAGAATCCCAGCCATTCATAGAAGCAGTGCGTCAGATCTCCCTGGAAGTCAGAAGAGAAAACAGCATGTTCATACATGTGACACTGGTGCCATTTTTGCGCGGATCTGAAGAGCATAAGTCAAAACCAACCCAGCATTCGGTGAAGGAACTTCAGGCTATGGGTGTAGCACCGGATATGATAGTCCTTAGATGTGATGAACCGCTGGATGATCCGATATTTGAGAAGATAGCATTATTCTGCAATGTAAGAAAGGAATGCGTCATAGAGAATATCACTCTTCCGAATTTGTATGAAGCACCCTTGATGCTGGAAAGGTTCGGTTTCTCAGATCTGGTGTGCAGAAGGCTGGGGATCCAATGTGATGCCCCCGACTTATCTGAATGGAAGCAAATGGTCGATCGTATCAAGGCAAGACCATACTATACAGATATCGGCATAGTAGGTAAATACGTCGGTCTTCACGATGCATATCTATCAGTGGCGGAAGCTTTGAGACATGCCGGATATCATTTTGATACACATATAAGGATACACTGGATCGATTCTGAAGAAATAACGGCAGATAATGCGGTAGAGAAGCTGAGCCATCTCGACGGTATACTGGTACCCGGCGGTTTCGGGAGCCGAGGCATAGAGGGCATGATACAGGCAGCGAAATATGCCAGAGAAAATGATGTGCCTTATTTGGGAATATGCCTCGGAATGCAGATAGCAGTGATCGAATATGCCAGAAATGCAGCGGGGATCATCGATGCTGATTCAGGCGAATTTAATGAGAACTGCGAAAACAAGGTGATAGATTTCATGCCGGGGCAGAGTGATGATATAGATAAAGGCGGGACTCTTCGTCTTGGTGCATACCCATGTGACATTCGTCCCGGAACTATGCTGTATAGATGTTACGGATCACGAAATATCAGTGAACGACATAGGCACAGATATGAATTCAATAATGAGTACAGGACTCCTCTTCTAAACTATGGATTAGTTATAGGCGGCACATCTCCGGATGGAAGACTTGTAGAGGCAATAGAGCTGGCAGACAGTACATTTTATGTCGGGGTGCAGTTCCATCCGGAGTTCAAGAGCCGTCCTAACAGACCGCATCCGCTGTTTAAGGGGTTTGTAGGTGCCGCATTTGACAGAAAAAGAGGTGAAAAATGATGGATTATATGGAAACCCAGAGTGCTATAAAAATAATAAAAGATTTCTTTCAAACAGAACTTGCGAAGGGATTGAACTTAAGCAGGGTGACGGCGCCGCTTTTCGTAGCGCCTGAAACAGGCCTAAATGACGATCTTAACGGCATAGAAAGAGCAGTGTCTTTTAAGATAAAAGATATGGGAGAAAAACCTGTTGAGATAGTTCAGTCCCTGGCGAAATGGAAGCGTATGACTTTAGGAAAATACGATATTCAGGCAGGGCAGGGAATATATACGGACATGAATGCCATAAGGAGAGATGAGAAGCTTGACGATCTGCATTCCATTTATGTCGATCAGTGGGACTGGGAGAAGGTCATCACTAAGGAGCAGCGTAACGAAGGATATCTTAAGGAGACTGTCAGGGAGCTGTATAAGATCATTAAAAAACTCAGCATGCATATAGGCAGCATTTATCCCGGAACAGAATTCGATCTGCCGGAGGAAATCTTTTTCATTACTGCTCAGGAGCTTGAAGACATGTATCCCGGCAAAACTCCGGGGGAAAGAGAAAACATCATCGCCGAAGAAAAAGGTGCAGTCTTTCTCATGAAAATAGGCGATGTTTTGAAATCAGGAGGCAGACATGACGGCAGAGCACCGGATTACGATGACTGGCAGCTCAACGGTGACATCATCTTATGGAACGAAGTGCTGGAAAGGGCATTTGAGATCTCATCGATGGGTATCCGGGTAGACGCCGAAACAATGGATGAACAGCTCAGAAAGTCCGGCATGGATGAAAGACGAGATCTTGACTTCCACAGGATGATACTTAACGATGAATTGCCGTATACCATAGGCGGAGGCATAGGCCAAAGCAGACTATGCATGTATTTTCTCAAAAAGAAACATATAGGCGAGGTGCAGGTTTCGATCTGGCCCGATGAAATGATAGAAGAATGCAAGAGAAATAATATTTTCTTGTTATAGGGGATGACGAAATGGAAGGGCTGATTTATCTTGAAGATGGCACAGTTTTTAAAGGTCAGGGTTTCGGTGCTCCGGCTACTGCGGTAGGAGAGCTGGTGTTCAATACATCCATGACCGGGTATCAGGAGATACTTACGGACCCATCATACAAAGGGCAGATAATCGATATGACATATCCTTTGGTGGGTAATTATGGTATAAGTGAACATGATAACGAATCCGATAAAATACATGCTTTCGGTCTGATAGTGAAAGATCTGTGTGAAACACCGTCAAACAGCATGTGTGTCAAAACTCTTGACCGGTGGCTCGATGAAAATGGTGTGCCGGGGGTATATGACATAGATACAAGGAAAATCACAAAAATAATAAGAAAAAACGGAACAGTAAAGTGCCTGATAAGTACTGAAGGGATATCCATAAGCGAGGCCAAGGAGCTATGTGATAAAACGATGCTTAGGAATGATTGGATGAAAGAAGTCTCGGTAAAGACAAAAACTGTAATAATGCCGGAACAGAAAAAAGCGGATAAAACTTACCGTGTCGCAGTAATGGATTTCGGTGTTAAAGCCAACATACTGAACAGTTTGAAAAAAAGGGGTTGTGAATTGATATTATATCCATACGGCACTGCAGCGGAAGAGATCCTTGCTGATGACCCTGACGGCATACTTCTGACTAATGGTCCGGGAGATCCTGAAGAGGCGACCGAAGCCATAGAAGAAGTCAAGAAACTGATCCAAAGTGAAATACCTGTCTTCGGCATATGCATGGGACACCAGATCCTCGCGCTGGCCTTTGGAGGGGAGACATATAAATTGAAATATGGGCACAGAGGGGGAAACCATGGTGTGTACGATAAGGATACAAAAAGATCATATATCACTTCTCAGAATCATGGATATGCAGTAAATCATGAAAGCATCATACTTAAAGGGCTGGAAGTGACACATCTCAACTTAAATGATGGTACTGTAGAAGGTATGGCACATAGAGATTTACCTGTTTTCTCTGTCCAATTTCATCCGGAAGCCTCGCCGGGACCAACAGATACAGCATATCTATTCGATAAGTTTATATCTCTATTGACTTCTGTTCATATTTAACTAATAATACAAATATGAAAAACTACAGATAAAAGGAGCTATATCAGTCGATGGAAATATACATCCAGGGTCTGACTATGGGTTTGGCATACGTCGCACCCATAGGACTTCAGAATCTTTTTGTTATCAATACGGCATTGACCCAGCCGAAACGCAGATGCTATCTGACGGCACTCATCGTCATATTCTTTGATGTGACACTGGGACTTGCCTGTTTCTTCGGGATAGGTGCCATCATGCAGTCTTCGAGGGTGCTCGAGATGATAATACTGCTGGTAGGCAGCCTTATCGTCATCTGGATCGGGATCGGTCTTATGCGAGATAAGAGTACCATGGACAACTCAACTAAAGTAGATATCCCTATACTCAAGGTGATCACTACTGCATGTGTAGTTACATGGTTCAACCCGCAGGCCCTGATCGACGGATCCATGATGCTGGGAGCATTCAAGGCGACACTTCCTCCGGGAACAGATGCTTTCTTCGTAGGCGGATTCGCATCAGCATCGGTGCTTTGGTTCCTGAGCATCACAACGATAATCTCGCTGTTCAGTGCCAAGTTTACAGATAAGACCCTCAGATGGATCAACATCATCTGCGGCGCAGTTATCATATTCTATGGCATCAAACTGCTGGTGACATTCATTACAATGGTGGTATAATGATATGGTCGGCGAGAATGGTCGATCATAACAAGAACAATAAGATCGGAGACTAAAAAATGGACAAGATTAGAATCGGAATACTCGGATACGGTAATTTAGGCAAAGGCGTAGAATGCGCTGTCAAGCAGAATGAAGATATGGAAGTTGCAGCTATCTATACGAGAAGAGATCCTGCATCCATCACACCGCTGACTGAAGGAGTGAAAGTGTGCCATGTGGACGAACTGGAAACTCCGCAGGATATAGATGTACTGATCCTTTGCGGCGGAAGTGCTACAGATCTGCCGGAGCAGACACCTAAGTACGCTAAGATGTACAACGTAATAGATTCATTCGACAATCACTCTAAGATCCCTGAGCATTTTGCAGCTGTAGAAGCGGCAGCGAAAGAAGGCGGTAAGATGGCGTTCATCTCTTTCGGATGGGACCCGGGCCTTTTCTCACTTGCCAGAGTTATCATGACAGCGGCTCTTCCAAAGGGCGAGAATTACACATTCTGGGGCAAAGGCGTAAGTCAGGGACATTCAGATGCCATCAGAAGGATCGAGGGTGTAAAGGATGCGAGACAGTATACCATCCCTGTGGAAAAGGCACTGGATGCAGTAAGAGCAGGAGAAAATCCTGAGTTGACCACGAGAGAAAAACATACAAGAGAATGCTTCGTAGTTGCTGAAGAAGGTGCAGACCTTGACAAGATCAAGAATGAAATAGTAACTATGCCCGCATACTTTGCAGATTACGATACTACAGTACATTTCATCACTGAAGAAGAAATGAAAGCAGAACACTCAGGACTTCCTCACGGCGGCTTCGTCATCCGTGCAGGTAAGACAGGCTGGGAAGAAGAAAACAACTCTATCTGCGAATTCAAATTATCGCTGGATTCAAACCCGGAATTCACATCAAGTGTCATAGTTGCTTATGCGAGAGCAGTCCACAGAATGGCGGCAGAAGGCCAGATCGGATGTAAGACTATATTTGATGTACCAATTTCATACGCATTCCCACAGACAGCTGAAGAAATGCGAAAGCATCTCCTTTAACAGATATGATGCGGCGGCATGTCTGCAGCCGCAGGAGGTCAAAAATGACACAGGCAAATAAAATGGGAACACAAAAAATGCTGCCACTCATATTAGATATGACGTGGCCGCCTTTTTGTTCCATGATGATGGCATATTCATATAATTTGGTAGACAGCATGTTCGTAGCATGGGCAGGTCACGATGAACTGGCAGCAGTATCGCTGGCATTCCCGCTCAACACATTCATGGTGGCATGCGCTATCGGTTTCGGTGTAGGTATCAATGTTCTCGTATCGAGACATCTTGGCGAGAAGGACCAGCCGGCAGCCGACCTGGCGGCAACTAACGGACTGGTGATGGCAGCCCTTATAGGTGTGTTTTTCAACATACTGCTGCTGCTCATAGCCAAACCGTACTTCACCATATTCCTTGATGACCCTACTCTTATGGATCTGAGCCTTCAGTATACTAAGATACTTACATTCATGATGGTTCCCGTCATGCTGCAGATAGGTATACAGAAGATACTTCAAGGTACGGGCAACATGATCGCACCAATGTGGCTTCAGATCAGCGGCGTCATATTCAACTTCGTGCTCGACCCGGCTCTCATCTTCGGATGGGGACCATTCCCGGAAATGGGCGTCCGCGGAGCGGCAATAGCGACAGTCTTCGGATATACCTTCTCAGGCGCGCTTTCCTTCTACGTGCTCCTTTGCAGGAAACAAAAAGTCACAGTCAAGTTCAGGGGATACAGACCAAATTGGAAGCAGGCGGCAGAAACTGTCAAGATCGGTATGCCGTCATTCCTCATGAATGTCCTTGGGGCTGTGATGGTCAGTGCTGCCAATGCGGTGCTGGTAGGATTCTCGATAACGGCAGTATCATTCTTCGGGGCCTATTTCAAAGTGCAGCAGATCGTTGAGCGCGGGGTAAACTCGCTGGTTCAGGGTGTGCTGCCGATAATGAGCTTCAATTATGGAGCCAAGGATTACGGCAGACTTCATCATGCATTCAAATTGGGAATAATAATAGCTGTCATGATAATGGCAGTAGGGACTGTATTGATCCTGGTATTTCCTGAAACGATCCTAAGCATCTTCAAGGCAGACGAGGCCATGCTGGCAGTCGGAGTGCCGGCAATGAGGATAATGGTGCTGGGATATGTGTTCGCCGGCATGGGAATAATCTTTGCTACATATATGCAGGCAGTCAAGAATATCAAACAGAGCATAATCATCAACCTGCTGAGGCAGGCTATCATACTGCTTCCTGTCATGTTCATACTATCTAATGTCTTCGGTATTTACGGAGTGTGGGTCGCATACCCGATAGCAGAAATAGTGACATGTATATACAGTTTCTTCGTATTCAGGAAGAAGTCGGCAGAGCTGAAATAAATAATAACATCAAAAAATCCGGAGGTTTCTCCGGATTTTGTTTTGTATATTTATGTTTTTTTATCATTTTGCAGGGTCCGGCAGTTTCTCCGCCTTATCCGGCAGGTTTGTCAGCAGGACAGCCAGCACTACCAGGAAACCACCGATCACCATAGTCTTAGTTATGATGTCTCCGATGAGGAAGTAGCCGAATACGCACGCACATACAGGCTCGGCAGTATTGATGATAGATGCGTTTGTAGGTCCGATCAGTTTGACACCGAGGCAGAACAGCATGATTGCCAGGAATGCGTTGACGATAGCCAACATCAGTACGAAGAAGAGCTGGTCGCCGCCTTGGCTGAACATTGGCGCATCGCTGAACATAGTTCTGAAGAAGTTGATGACAGCTGATGTGACCATAACGTAGCCTGCTGTAACGAATGTGTTCACGTCTTTCAGTACCGGATGAGCCAGCCCGATAGTGTAGAATACGTAACATACTGCACACAGCAATGCCCAGATAACACCGATGATCTTTATCTCCATATCAGGTGACCATACTACGAGTGCCAGACCGATCATGGATAAGATAACAGCGATGATCTTCACGGCACGAACAGGTTCACGACCGCGGATCATTTCAACTGCGATCACCATAGCAGGGAATGTGAACTCGATGATGGTAGCCAGCGATCCGCTGATATTTTCGAATGCCAGATACAGAGTGATGGCAATACCTGCATAAGCCAGAACGACTACGATCATAGGTTTGATCTGCTCGCGCGTCAGCTTGAACGGGAGCTTCTTGATCAATATGTATGCCCACATGATGATGGCAGCATACAGGAATTTATTGAAGAGTATGGTTTCAGACACCAGACCTGTGTCAAAAGCCATGAATGATAATGACGGCACCAGTCCGTAACAGAGAGTGGCGCCAATGATGGCCAGTGTTCCGATAAGTTTAGCGTTTTTCATTTTCTCACCTGTGAATAATATTGATAATTTTTCTAATCAGTACAACGTGGTATATTCTATCACACTTTTGTTTGAATGTTAAGCTGACCTATAGTATTATTGACTCATGGATATGAATAATTTATTAAAAAAAGACCCTCTTATCGAGGACATAGCAAACTGTAAGGAAATATTTTGGGTGAATCCTAGTGTAGACGCAAAGCTCCCGCATGCTGGAGCCCTCGGCTCTGTTGCTGAGGCTAAGGCGGATCCGGCTGAAAGCGTTGACATCGATGCAGCCGAAGCGAGGCTGCTGCGTTTTGCTCCGTTCATCGCCAAGATGTTTCCTGATGCAAAGGACGGTATAATCGAGTCTGAACTTAAAGAGATCAGTCGTATGAAAGAGCTTCTGGTAGGAGGAGAAGTCAAAGGAAGACTGTTTCTCAAGTGTGACAGCCATCTTCCTGTTTCAGGATCCATCAAGGCCAGAGGCGGCATTTATGAAGTGCTCAAGCTGGCTGAAAAGATCGCTATGGAAGAAGGCGGCCTTACTTACGATGACGACTATTCGGTTTTGGCAGAACCGAAGTTCAAGGATATATTCAGTAAATACAAGGTGGCTGTCGGATCTACAGGAAACCTTGGCCTTAGCATAGGTATAATCAGTGCGACTATCGGGTTTGAAGTCACTGTACATATGTCAGCCGATGCGCGTCAGTGGAAGAAAGATATGCTTAGAGCAAAGGGCGCCAAGGTGGTGGAATATCCGGATGATTATGAAGCGGCAGTAGCTCAGGGAAGAAGAGAAGCTGCTGAGGATCCCGCATGTCATTTCGTAGACGATGAAAATTCCCTTGATCTCTTTGAAGGATATTCTGTTGCGGGCAAGAGACTGAAGAAACAGCTGGATGATCAGGGGATCACCATCGATAAAGATCGCAGACTCTATGTTTATCTGCCATGCGGCGTAGGCGGAGCTCCGGGAGGAGTTGCCTGGGGCATCAAAAAATACTTCGGAGAAAATGCATACTGCTTCTTTGCAGAACCTACTCATGCTCCATGTATGGTGCTGGGACTGGTGTCAGGACTTAAGAATAAGATCGCTGTAGGCGACATAGGTATAGACGGGAAAACCGAAGCCGACGGATTGGCAGTAGGAAGACCTTCAGCCCTCGTTTCAGAGATCATGGACAGCCGGCTTACAGGATGTTTCACAGTAGATGATGAGAAACTCTATCCGTATCTGGCAGAACTTAAAGACAGCGAAGATATATTCATCGAACCATCGGCATGTGCAGCCTTCGAAGGACTCAAGTATGTATGCGGATCACCGGGAGGTTTCCCTGCTCCCGATGAAAACTCTATACATATAGTATGGGCGACAGGCGGTAACATGGTTCCGGAAGATGAAAAGGAAGCGTACTATAAGAGAGGATGCGAGGGAAGATGACCATGGAACAGGAAATGATGACAGGACAACAGAGGCTTGAAGCACATGTGGAGAAGACCCTTCACGAGAACAATGTTATCCAGAAAGATCTGATAAACGGCATGATGAAGTCTGAAAAAGTCAGCTGTTCTTATGAAGATAAGACGATAACTTTTGCATTTCCGGTGCAGCAGTGGCAGGCCAACAGAGTCGGCAAGCTCCATGGAGGGATCATATGTGCCGCATTCGATATGACTATCGCAGCACTGGCAAGGTTTTATGCGGGAGAAAACTTCGCGCCTACTATCAGCCTCGATGTGAAATATGTCCGCCCTGTAGAAGTGGGTGATACGATGCTGGTGACAGCGAAGGCAGTTTCGGCAGGAAAGAGGATAACTCAGCTGACATGTGAAGCAACAAGCAAAAATACAAGTAAGATCGTCGCTACAGGAGCATCAGTATATATGAATGTGGACACGATCAAAGAAAGAGAATAAAATCAAAAGCTAATACTGAAGTACCGTGCGGGATGATTTCCGGGCGGTATTTTTTATACATTTTTCTGCAAAAATATCCATGCACACTATTGAATAAACATGAATATTGATGTATAATTATTAAGAAAGCGGCAGAGATGTCGCTTATTGAATGTGCAATACAAATTTGAATAATATACAAGGAGAAAAAGTAAGACTATGATCAAGACTACTAAAGCAGCAGAAGGTATGATTTATCTGGAAGACGGCACAGTTTTCAAGGGAAAGAGCTTCGGAGCAGTCAAGACAGCTGTTGGAGAACTGGTATTCAATACTGTTATGACAGGCTATCAGGAACTGTTGACAGACCCTACTTACAAGGGACAGATAATCAATATGACGTATCCTATCATAGGTAATTACGGTATAAGCGATGTGGATAATGAATCGGATAATATTCATGCATTCGGCCTTGTGGTCAAGGATGTATGCGATGAACCGTCAAACAGCATGTGCACTAAGACATTAGACCAGTGGATGAAGGAGCATGATGTTCCGGGAGTCGCAGGTGTAGATACGAGACAGATAACTAAGAAGATAAGAAATAACGGTACAATAAAATGCCTCATCAGTACAGAAGGTATTTCCATAAGTGAAGCCAAGAAGCTTTGCGCGGAAGCAGAACTCAAAGGTGACTGGATGAAAGAAACTGCAGTCGCAGAGAAGACGATCCTGGGTCCTACAGCTAAAACTGCCGAAGAACCGCTGGACGTAGCAGTCATAGATTTCGGTATCAAGCAGCATATCGTAGACTTTCTGAGAGAAAAGAACTGCAAGCTGACTCTCTATCCGTACGGAACAGAGGCTGAAGAAATCATCGCAGACGATCCGGACGGCATTTTCCTCACCAACGGACCGGGAAATCCTGAAGAGGCCGCAGAAGCCATAGAAGAAGTGAAGACGCTTATAGCTGAGAGCGAACTTCCTATGTTCGGTATCGGTCTCGGTCACCAGATACTGACCATAGCACTGGGCGGAAGCACATATAAGCTGAAGTACGGACATAGAGGCGGCAACCACGGCGTATACGATAAAGAAACTAAACGCTCATACATAACTTCCCAGAACCACGGATATGCAGTTAACCACGACAGTATCATCCTCAAGGGAATGGAAGTCACACACCTAAACCTCAACGACGGAACAGTAGAAGGTATGGAGCACAGAGACTTGCCGATCTTCTCGACACAGTTCCATCCGGAAGCTAAGCATAACGCCAACGACAGCGGATATTTATTCGATAAATTTATTTCTATGATGAAGGAGGAAACGAAAAATGCCTAAGAAAACTTCGCTGAAAAAAATACTCATAATCGGATCCGGCCCTATCGTCATAGGACAGGCGGCAGAATTTGACTATGCCGGAACACAGGCCTGCAAGGCGATCAAAGAAGAAGGTATAGAAACTATCCTGGTAAACAGCAATCCGGCAACGATAATGACGGACAAAGGGATAGCAGATAAAGTATATATGGAGCCGCTGACAGAAGAGGCTCTCGAAAAGATAATGGAAAAAGAACGCCCTGACGGTATGCTGGCAGGCTTCGGCGGACAGACAGGCCTCAATCTTGCCATGGAAATGGAAGAAAAGGGCATCCTTGCCAAGTACGGAACTAAACTCCTCGGCGTAAATAAAGAAAGCATCAAGAAGGCGGAAGACAGAGAAGCCTTCAAGGAACTGATGCAGGAGATAAACGAGCCTATCCCTAGCAGCATCATAGCTACGACTATCGAAGAATGTTACGACTTCATCGAAAAAGAAGGCTATCCAGTTATCATCAGACCTGCATATACCCTCGGTGGTACAGGCGGCGGCATCGCAGAAAACAAGGAAGAACTGGAAGAACTCTGCTACAAGGGTATGGAAAGCAGCGCCATAGGACAGATACTTCTCGAAAAATCCGTAGCCGGCTGGAAAGAGATCGAGTTCGAGGTCATGCGTGACAGAAGAAACAACTGCATCATCATCTGCAGCATGGAAAACATGGACCCTGTAGGAGTACATACAGGCGACAGTATCGTAGTAGCTCCTGTACAGACACTGAGAGACGAAGAATATCAGATGCTGAGAGATGCATCTATCAAGATCATCAGAAGTCTCGAGATCGAAGGCGGATGCAATGTACAGTTCGCTCTTGATCCGGATACAGGAGATTACATAGTTATCGAAGTAAACCCTCGTGTAAGCCGTTCATCAGCCCTCGCTTCAAAAGCTGCAGGCTATCCTATAGCTAAGATCTCCGCTAAGATCGCTCTGGGATATACGCTGGATGAGCTTTACAACTACGTTACTCAGACCACAAGTGCATGCTTCGAACCTACTATAGACTATATCGTAGTCAAGTTCCCTAAGTGGCCGTTCGACAAGTTCAGGACAGCATCGAGAAAGCTGGGAACTCAGATGAAGGCGACGGGCGAAGTAATGTCCATCGACAGAACTTTCGAGAGTGCGCTGCTGAAGGCACTCACATCAATAGAAATCAAGTGTGACGGTCTCCATACTCCGTATGTGACAGGTTTACCAAACGACAAGCTGATCGCCAAGCTGAAGGATTGCGACGATGAGAGGGTATTCTGCATAGCGGAAGTTATGAGAAGAGACTTGATGGATGTGGAAGAACTATACTCAATCACTAAGATAGACAGATGGTTCTTGAACAAGATCAAGGGCATCATCGATCTGGAAAACACACTTAAGACACAGCCGCTCACTAAAGATCTGGTTTATGAGGCAGAGTCGAGAGGCTTGACAGATTCAGACATCATCGAACTTTCGGGAGTATCCAGAGATGTCCTTCAGGATATCCGTGTATATAACGACATTTATCCTGTTTATAAGATGGTAGATACATGCGGCGGTGAATTTGATGCGCTGACACCGTATTACTATTCATGTTATGACGAAGAAGATGAAAGTATCAGAAGCCCTGAAGAGAAGATCCTCGTTATAGGCTCAGGCCCTATCAGGATCGGTCAGGGTATAGAATTCGACTACTGCTGCGTACAGGGCGTATGGGCTATCAAGGAACTGGGATATGAAGCTATCATCATGAACAACAACCCTGAGACAGTGAGCACAGACTTCGACACATCCGACAAGCTGTATTTTGAATCTCTCCACATAGACAACGTGATGAACGTCATCAAGAGAGAACGTCCTTACGGAGTCATCCTCCAGTTCGGCGGCCAGACATCGCTGAACCTGGCAGAAAAGCTCAACAGCAGAAGCATCAATATTCTGGGAACAGCTTTCGAAGATATAGACCTGGCAGAAGACAGAGAAAAGTTCTGCGAGCTGCTGGCAGACCTTGGCATCGCTGTGCCTGAAGGCGTAGCGGTGACTACTGAGGAAGAAGCATTCGAAGCAGTGGCAAGACTAGGATATCCGCTGGTGGTACGTCCGTCATACGTTATCGGCGGCAGAGCTATGCAGGTAGTATACAGCGACGACGAACTTAAGAGATATCTGAAGGAATCAGTATCCCTGTCCACTGAACATCCTGTACTTATCGACCAGTATATCCAGGGTAAGGAGATAGAAGTAGATGCCATCGCAGATGGTGAAGACATCCTGATCCCGGGCATAATGGAGCACGTGGAAAGGGCAGGGGTCCACTCCGGAGACAGTATTTCCGTATATCCGAATTACTCTCTCTCAGAAGAAGTGGAAAACACACTCCTCGAGTATACGGAAAAGATCGCAAAGGCTCTCAATACAGTAGGACTCATCAATATCCAATATGCATATGACGGTGAGAAGATCTACGTTATCGAAGCTAACCCTAGAGCATCACGTACAGTTCCTATCCTCAGCAAGATCACTAGAGTTCCTATGGTCAAGCTGGCAGTGGCAGCTATGCTGGGACATAAGCTTAAGGACAGTGAATACGGAACAGGACTGTATAAGAAAACTAAGGAATATGCAGTCAAAGTGCCTGTATTCTCCAGCGCCAAGCTGACTGATATGGACATCGCACTGGGACCTGAAATGAAGTCTACGGGAGAAGTCCTCGGCATAGATGAAGATCTTGATAAGGCGCTTTATAAGGGCTTCCTCGGTGCAGGCATGGATATTCCTGACGGTGGCAATATCTTCGTTACACTCAGATCTACAGAGCAGACAGAGTATACGGCAGACATCCTCAAGGATTACTGCGATAACGGATTCAAACTCTACGCCACAGATGATACTATCAACTTCATCAAGGAGTATGGCATGGATGCTGAACTGATGGACTATGTGACTGCCCAGGAATGGATCATGGATCACGATGAAGACAGTGACAAGAGCATATCACTGGTCATCAACGTTCCGACAGTTGCCAACACGAAGAAGAACGACAGCTTCCCTGTAAGAAGAAAGGCTATAGAGTGGGGTGTTCCTGTAATGACTTGTATGGATACTGCCAGAGTATTCCTCAAGGCTATCAAACAGCACCAGAAGGGAATAGCGCTGACATATAATTCGCTGGACTAAAAGGCAAAAATATGGTATCATGACAAAAATGACTTTTTGAAAGGGTAATGAAATGTTTATACTTATTTTAGCACTGGTTTTCGGGGCAGCAGTTTTATATTTTACTATTCGCAGTTACAACAATGCTAAAGAAAGCGGCGGAGACAGCAAGCTGATAAAGATACTGAAGCTTGTCGTACTGGCGGAAGCTCTTCTTTACGTAGTGCTTTTCGCATTCGTGTTCCTCAAGACATTGTTCATGTAGCACGACTGCATATATAATATCTATATAATAAAAACAGCGAGATATCATGTGATATCTCGCTTTCTTTTTTATGAGGTCAATGCTATTTAGTTCAATGATCGCCGGCAGATCAGAATCTGTCGCTGTAATTCAGAAGACCTCTGATGAAGCCTGCCTGAGGCTTTTTCTTAGGGCCCATGATGGTCGAATAATATACGATGGAAGCATCAAGTCCATCCTCATTAGTTCTGATGATGGCATAGGAACCGTCACTGCCGTCGCGAGGAAGTGTCAGGCTTCCCGGATTTATGAAACGCACTCCTCCTGCTTCGTCGATGAGGCCGTGATGAGTGTGGCCGAAGACAGCAGCTATGCAGCCTGCTTCCTGAGCTTTGTACATCAATGTATTGAGCTGGTATTTCACATTCTCCATATGACCGTGGGTCAAGAGGATTTTGCCACATTCTGTCTCTATGATCTGATGATTCTCTTCGTGGCAGCCGTCACAGTTACCTTTGACAGCCACTGCAGGTATGCCGAATTCTTCAGAAATCTTCTGAGCATCTCTGTAATAGTCACCTGTATGGATGATCAGATCGATATCTCTCAGCTTAGTAAATATGTCTCTGACTTTATTGAGTTTTCCGTGTGTGTCACCTATTGCTAATATTTTCATGCCAACAGTTTAACATAACCCGCCAATCTTGACTAGATGTTGATTTTCAAGTAGAATAAGCTGATAGGAAAAAAACAAAGAATTGGAGTTAAAAATCAGATAATATGTCAGAAAACAAGAAAACGATAATCACAGACGGTCAGGATCTGGCCGAGAAAGCAGCACAGCTTGCAGCTGATGGTGTGACTGATGTAGTGATCACGCTGAACACACTCAATTATACAAGATACAAAGAAACTAATGACGGCAAGGAACTCGGCCCTGTGATCGAAGGTATCAATGCGGCTGTTGGACAGAAACTTCATATCACACTTCAGGTGAGCCTGAAGGAAGGGTACAATGAAGCGGAGATCCTGGACCTTCTCCAGCTGACATTCCAGCATAGATATGACATAGTATTCATGCCGACTATAAGCTACGATCTTCTCAGAAGCAAGATGCCTGCTCTCAAACCGATAGACGGAGATTTCGGCGATGTGGAAATGTACAAGTATCCCGGTGCTGTAGGCAGGATCGGACTGTTAAGAGATAACAAGAACAATCAGTAAAGATCAGGAGAGATTCAATGCACGAAGAACTTTACAATATGAGAAAAGAACTGGCGGGGATGATCAAAAACAACAGACTGCTCAAGTCTGCGATCAGAGAAGTCAACAGGATAGATATGATAAAGGCTTCACTGATAGTGAGAAATCCTAACCACGATAAGATCAACATTGAACAGATCCTTGAAGGCGGTACGCTGCAGAAGGATGTTCCGGTAGGAGACTACATGTTCATCAGCAATTTCAGCAATGTCATCAGACTGGCCTTCAACTGTATCGAGATGGGAAACTATCTGGACAGACATCTGCTGATAAGCGCATACAGGATGCTCACTGAAGATGACAATGCATATTTCAGAAAGAATAATCCTGTCATTTATGCATTCAACCACGTACCGACACATTCAGTCGATATAGAAGAGAAGCTGGATGATGCCATGAGACGCGTGTACAGCAGAGAATCCGGCAACAACGTGATCCTCAAGGCGATGTATATACATAACAAGATCATCGAGATATATCCGTTCAAGGAATACAGTGCGGAACTTGCAGTGTTCGCCATGAATTATTACTTGATGGAAAACGGTCTGGCACCTATCAACATGCCGATCGGCAGACAAGACTATTATGAAATAGTCAGCGCATGTCTCAAAGGTCACAGACAGGAAGAATTCTACAACTTCCTCAGCCGTGCGGTATTCGACAAGATGAAGGGCACGGTAGAAGCGTGCAGAGAATATCTTAAGAATATGTAAGACAATATCAATACATGAAATAAATGAAAATGCTCCCTAAGGCGGGGAGCATTTTCATTTGATGTTAGAAGATTTTTGAGTTGAGGAATTATTTCCTTATTTACTTTCTATATCTGCCAGCTGCTGCTTCACGCTTTCGAATGAAGTGGAGCCCTTTGATTTCTTGGCTTCTATGCAGCTTCTGATGGCGATCTTTTCATAGATGTCTTCATCAAACTTGTCCGAGAAGGACTTGAATTCATCCATTGTCATTTCTTCTATAGCTATTCCTTTGTTGATACAGTGGAGAACGATCTTGCCGATGATCTCATGACAATCTCTGAACGGGATGCCCTTGGCAACCAGATAGTCGGCAGCATCGGTAGCATTCATATATCCATACTTAGCTGCGCTTTCCATCTTCTCTTTTCTCACGTGCATAGTGAGGATCATTTCTGTGAAGATACCGATGGAAGCCTTCAGAGTATCTGCAGCATCGAAGATCGGTTCTTTGTCTTCCTGCAGATCCTTGTTATATGCCAGCGGCAGGCCTTTGCAGATAGTCAGAAGACTCATCAGGTCTCCGTATACTCTGCCGGACTTACCTCTGATAAGTTCCGCCATATCAGGATTCTTCTTCTGAGGCATGATGCTGCTGCCTGTGGAATAGGCATCGTCCATTTCGATGAAGCTGAATTCCACGCTGCTCCAGTTGATCAGCTCTTCGCAGAATCTTGAGAGGTGCATCATAGTGATGGCACAGCAGTTGATGAACTCGATGGCGAAGTCCCTGTCTGCTACGGCGTCCATGCCGTTAGGCAGTACAGATGCAAAGCCCAGTTCTTCTGCAAGAAAATCTCTGTCTGTATTATATGTAGTTCCTGCAAGAGCTCCGCTTCCCAGTGGGAGTCTGTCTATACGAGTAAGGCAGTCAGCAAATCTTTCCTTATCTCTTGAGAACATCTGATAGTATGCCAGCAGGTGATAAGCCAGCGTTACAGGCTGTGCCCTCTGAAGGTGGGTGTAGCCCGGCATTACAGTATCCTGATGTTCCTTAGCTAATTTAGCGAGAGCTTCAAGCAGCTCTGCCAGCAGCGTATCGATGGCTGATGTCTCTTTCTTCATATAAAGTCTTATGTCCACGTTTACCTGGTCGTTCCTGCTTCTAGCCGTGTGGAGTTTTTTACCTACGTCACCGATGCGCTGTGTCAGCACTGTTTCGATATTCATGTGGATATCTTCAGCCTCGATGGTGAATTCCACCTTGCCGGCTTCGATATCCTCGAGGATCTCACCGAGAGTTTTAATGATCAGGTCTACATCTTCCTGAGGGATGATGCCCTGTTTGCCCAGCATCTTGGCATGGGCTATACTGCCGGTGATATCTTCCTTGTACATCTTCTGGTCGAACTGTATTGAGGCATTGAATTCATCAGCCGACGAAGTCGATGCCTTTGAGAACCTTCCTTTCCAAAGCTTCATGTTCTTTGGCTCCTCCTTCTACTGTTTGTTTCTGGATGGCTCTGATCTTCAGCGGCAGTGCGAACAGGTTGATGAATCCTTCTGCATCGCTCTGATCATATACGTCATCCTTACTGAATGTAGCGAACTCTTCGTTGTACAGTGAGTAAGGGGACTTCTTAGCAACAGGATATGCAGTACCCTTGTACAGCTTCATCTTAACTGTACCTGTAACTTCCTTCTGAGTAACGTCTACGAAAGCACTTATTGCTTCTCTAACAGGAGTATACCATAAACCGTCGTATACCAGTTGTGCGAATTTCTGAGCTACGATAGCTTTGTACTGAGTTGTGTCTCTGTCGAGGATCAGCTGTTCCAGACCTGCATGTGCTGCGAACAGGATAGTTCCTCCCGGAGTTTCATATACGCCTCTTGATTTCATACCAACGAGACGGTTTTCGATGATGTCGATAGTACCTACACCGTTTCTTGAACCCATTTCATTGAGTTTTTCCAAGATTTCGATAGGTCCCATTTTTTCGCCGTTGATGCCTACAGGAACGCCTGATTCGAAATCGATATCAACGTATTCAGGTTTGTCAGGTGCCTTTTCAGGCGGTACGCTGAGTACGTGGATAGTATCGTAATGTTCGTTCCAAGGGTTTTCCAGCTCTCCGCCTTCGTGGGAGATGTGCCAGATGTTTTCGTCACGGCTGTATATTTTTTCAGTTGACTGGTTGATCGGAATATTATGTGATTTAGCATATTCGATCAGTTCTTCTCTTGAATGAAGATCCCAGAATCTCCAAGGTGCGATGATCTTGATGGCAGGGTTCAGTGCCTGGATAGTAGTTTCGAAACGTACCTGGTCATTACCCTTGCCTGTGCATCCGTGTGCTATGTAAAATGCTTCTTCCTTTTCAGCGATCTCAACCAGCTTCTTAGCCATGAGAGGTCTCGCCATGGAAGTACCCAGCATGTACTGTCCTTCATAAATAGCGCCTGCTTTCAGAGTCGGCCAGATGAAGTCTGTGATCATTTCTTCTCTCAGGTCAACTGTATATGCCTTGCTTGCGCCTGTAGCTATCGCCTTCTTTTCGATAGCATCGAAGTCTTCCTTCTGTCCTGCGTTGCAGCATACTGCGATAACGTCATAGTCGTAATTTTCCTTGAGCCATGTCATGATGATGGATGTGTCTAAACCACCCGAATAGGCTAATACCACTTTTTCTTTAGCCATTGATAAAACCTCCTAACGATGCATAAAAATTTATGATATGTTATTATTATACATAGTTTATGCATAAATACAACCCCTAAAAGCGAAAAATAAAAAGTCAGACAATTTACATATATAAAATATATATTAATTACCGATTAAGATAAAAAATATGGAGACTTTATGTCAGAATTATTGTAAAATATAAAAACGGAAGTGCATAAACTCATGCATATTCATTATTAATAACAAGAGGCAGGTAAAAGATGGGCTTAAAAGAAATAAAAGACCTTCTCATCAGTAAAATCGATGAGGAGTATATAATAGAAAACGTACCGATGGCAGAGCATTCATCATTCAAGGCAGGTGGAAACGCTGACCTTATGGTGTTGCCGCAGAGCATCGATCAGCTTAAGGAAGTTCTGCAGATACTGGCAGGCTGCGACTATCCGTACATGATCCTGGGCAACGGATCCAACATCTTAGTAAGAGACGGCGGATACAGAGGCATCATGGTCAAGATGGGCAGTGCATTCGATGATGTACAGGTGGATGGAAACAGAGTCGTATGCGGAGCAGGAGCACTTCTTAGTGTAGCTGCCAAGACTGCTGCAGCGGCAGGGCTTGCGGGACTGGAATTCGCATCAGGCATCCCCGGCTCTATAGGTGGAGCAGTATTCATGAATGCAGGTGCATATGACGGAGAAATGAAATTCGTTTTGGAAAAGGCTCGCGTCATCTCTAAGGACGGCAGTGCAGACAGATACATGACTCCTGATGAGCTGGACATGGGATACAGACATACTGTTCTCCATGAAACAGGAGATATCGTAGCAGAAGCTGTTTTCAAGCTGGAAGCAGGAAATATAGATGAGATCAAGGCGAAGATAGCCGATCTTACTCAGAGACGTAATTCGAAGCAGCCGGTGAGCTTTCCGAGCGCAGGAAGCTTTTTCAAGAGACCTACGGGATATTTTGCAGGAAAGCTGGTGCAGGATGCAGGGCTAAAAGGCCTCACTGTGGGAGGAGCACAAGTATCTGAACTGCACAGCGGTTTCGTTATCAATATAGGCGGTGCGACTGCTACTGATATACTTCAGCTGATGGAGATCTTACAGCAGACAGTAATGGATAAATTTGGGGTAATGTTAGAGCCTGAGGTAAGGATAATAGGAGAATAAGAGGGAGGAAAGGATGACCGCAGAAGAATTGAGAAACAAATACGAGATGTTCTATGATCTGCATACTCATACGACATATTCTCACGGCAAAGGATCCGTTGAAGATAATGTGAGAGAGGCGTTCAATCAGAACATGGAATTCATAGCAATATCGGATCACGGACCGGGACATTTGACTTACGGAGTCAACAGAGATGAATTCGTCAACCTCAGAAACGATGTAGAGAGGATGAACGTCAAATATCCTAAGATGAACGTGAAGATGAGCGTAGAAGCCAACATCATCAAATCCGGAAACAACCTGGATGTGAGACCAGAGGAGTTCGAGGAATTCGACTTCGTCATAGCAGGATATCATTACGGACTGTTCGGATGCAGCTGCGTCAGGAACTGGCTGTGGAGCAAAGGTTTCAAGTGGAAGGAAGATGAGTTAAGAGAATCCAATACTCAGATGGTGATAGATGCACTCAGAAAAAATGACATCGCCATACTGACTCATCCGGGAGATAAGGGTCCGTTCGATATCAGAAGGATAGCGGAAGTTTGTGCCGAGACCGATACGCTTATGGAAATAAGCACATGGCACGGACATCTGACAGAAGAAGAAATAAAGATCGCGGCAGAAGTAGAAGATGTGAAATTCATCATCAGCAGCGATGCCCACTCACCGGCAAGAGTCGGAGATTTCGTATCGGGGCTTGAACGAGCGATCAATGCCGGTCTTGATATCAGCAGGATAGTGAACATCAGAGAAAGGGACAAGAGATGAAAGTAATAATCGTTACAGGACTTTCGGGAGCAGGCAAAACACAGGCGATAGATTGTCTTGAAGATATGGGGTACTACTGCATAGACAATATGCCGCCGGCCCTCATAAAAAGCTTCATAGATCTTTCAGCCGAAGGTAAAGGTATAGATAAGGCAGCCTTCGTAATAGACGTAAGGGGCGGCAGACTTTTTGATGACCTGAAAGAATCTCTCGATGAACTGAGCAAAGAAGAAATAGATTATAAGATACTCTACCTTGAAGCGGCAGACAAGACATTGCTCAGAAGATATAATGAGACGAGAAGAGTCCATCCTCTTTCAGAAGGCGGTTCGGTAGAACTCGGACTTAAAAAAGAAAGAGAGATGCTCAGCGAACTTAGAAAGCATGCCGATTTCATAGTAGATACTTCGAATATGAAATCCGCGCAGCTTTGGGAAGAGATAAAGAATCTCCTCACATCTGACGAGAATCAGAAGACCTTCCTGATAAACATCAGATCATTCGGGTATAAGAGAGGGACACCGATGTCTGCCAACCTAGTATTCGATGTGAGATTCATACCGAACCCGTACTATGTGAAATCGCTGAGACCACTCACAGGGAACAATGCCAAGGTGAGCAAGTATGTCCTTAAGCAGCAGATAGCTCAGGATTTCCTGGAAAAAGCCGTCGACATGATAGATATGCTGATACCATTCTATATGAAGGAAGGCAAGTACAGCCTCAGTATAGCTATAGGATGTACAGGCGGACAGCACAGATCTGTAGCTATAGCCAACGAGCTCAATAAAAGACTGCAGGCGATGGGCAAAAGAACTACTTTGGAACATAGAGAACTTTAATAAACAAATTGTTTGAAGCATACTGTATGTATGTTGTATAATATATGCCATAAAAATGATTTTTGAGAAAAGGAGAGAGAATTAATGGAAAAATTAATTATCACAGCAGCAATCAGCGGAGCAGAGGTTATGAAGGAAAACAATCCGGCTGTTCCTTACACAATTGAAGAAATCGCAAGAGAAGCTAAGTCAGCTTACGATGCAGGTGCATCAGTTATCCATCTGCACGCCAGAATGGACGATGGTACTCCGACTCAGAGCCACGAAAGATTCCAGCCTATCGTAGACGCTATCAAGGAACTCTGTCCTGACGTTATCGTTCAGCCATCAACAGGCGGAGCTACAGGCATGACAGCTATGGAAAGATTCGATTCAACTAACATCACTCCAACTCCTGAATTCGCTACACTCAGCTGCGGATCATGCAACTTCGGTGATGAGATCTTCGAAAACACTGAAGACATCATCAAGACTTTCGCAACTGAAATGAAGAAGAAGGGCATCAAGCCTGAACTGGAATGCTTCGACAAGGGCATGATCGACATCGCTATGAAGATGCACAAGAAGGGCTACCTGGATGCTCCTATGCACTTCGACTTCGTACTGGGCGTACAGATGTCAGCAACAGTTAGAGACCTGTCATTCTGCGTAGACTCACTGCCGCCTGGATCAACTTGGACTGCATGCGCTATCGGCAGAGCTGAATTCCCTATCGCAGCAGCAACTATCGCTATGGGCGGACACGTAAGAGTAGGATTCGAAGATAATCTGTATCTCGAAAAGGGCGTTCTGGCTAAGAGCAACGGAGAAATGGTTGCAAAGGTTGCAGCTATCGCTAAGCTCTTAGGAAGAGAAGTTGCTACACCTGCTGAAGCAAGAGAAATCCTGGGACTGGGAAAATAAGTACAATAGCAAGAGGGGCCTCTCTGAAATAGAGGGGCTCTCTTTTTTAGGAGGAGAAACATGTCCTTTGCATCAGAAACAAAAAACGAACTGGCGAGAATAGTGCCTGAGAAAAAATGCTGCATGCTGGCTGAAATAGCGGGCTTTATGCGTGTTGCAGGAAGCATCAGGCTTGCAGGCGGCGGCAAATTCAGGATCGTCATGACTACAAACAATCCGGCAGTGGCCAGACATTATAAAACGCTCATCAAGACTTATTTCAGCGTAGATGCACACCTTGAGATGGGTCAGGATCAGTCGCTGAAGAAGGGCAATGCGTACATACTCACGATCGGACCGGAGAATTTGAGTGAACAGATCCTTCGTGAAACAGGTATCCTGATGGTAAAGGAAGGTATGAACTTCATAAGTGACGGTATATATGACGGACTTATAAAGACTAAATGCTGCAGGAAGGCTTATCTGCGAGGTGCCTTCATGGCAGCGGGGACTGTCAATAATCCTGAGAAAGATTATCATTTCGAGATAAGTGCCGGTACTGAAACGCTGGCCAAGGAAATGAGACGAGTGATCAACAGCTTCGTCGACATCACGGCCAAGATCGTGACAAGAAAGAAGGGATTCGGCGTATATATCAAGGCAGGCGAGCAGATCAAGGACGTGCTGGCCATCATGGGAGCTTCCGGACAGTTTTTTAAATTCGATGAAGTGATGATGATGAAGGAACTGAAGTCGGAAGCATACAGAATGAACAATCTGGACAACGCCAACATAGACAAGAGTCTGAGGGCAGCAGAAAACCATATAAATGCAATAAAGAAGATAGAAGCAAAGCGCGGGCTGGACATCCTCTCGCCGAAGCTTCGCGAGGCGGCACAGGCGCGCCTCGACAACCCTGATGTAGGCATAGAAGAGCTGGGACAGCTGATGAGCCCGCCGCTTTCCAAATCAGGGATAAACAACAGACTAAGAAGGATAGAAGAAATAGCGAAGGGGCTGTAGAGGCGTGCGGCAGGTAGCCGCGAAAGGAGACGAGATGAAATTTGAAGCGAAAATAAGAGTACAGTATTATGAGACCGATTCCATGGGCATAGTACATCACTCCAACTATATAAGATATTTTGAAACAGCAAGAACAGAGATGATGAGAGAGGCAGGCTTACCGTACGATGCCATGGAAAAGGCAGGAGTCTGGATGCCTGTCCTTTCTGTGAATGTAGAGTACAAGATGCCGGCACTCTATGATGAGGTCATTTCTGTGTTCTGCCGGATCGAAAAGCTCCGCGGAGCATCATTAGATGTAGCATATGAAGTGCGCGGAGAAGACGGCAGACTATGTGCAGTGGGCAGCAGCAGTCACGGATTCACAGATCCTGATCTGAAGCCTGTAAGGATGAAGAAGGAACAGCCTGAGATGTATGAAGTGTTCAGCAGGATGGCTTCAGAAGAATAGAAACTTACAGTAGGAGATAGACGATGGAAAAAGGACAGATCGTAGAAGTTAGAATAGAGGATATGAGCCATGAAGGGCAGGGCATCGGCAGAGCTGACGGCCTCGTAGTTTTCGTGCCGGGAACAGTAGTGGGTGATCTGGCGAAGGCTCAGCTGACTAAGGTGAAGAAAAATTATGCATTTTCCCGTTTAGGCGAGATTGTAGAGTATTCGGAAGCTCGAGATGAAGAGTTTGACTGCGAGTATTTCGATGAGGGATGCGGCGGATGTCCGCTGGGCGGCATCAGATACGATGCTCAGCTGGAATTAAAGGAACGTCAGGTACGTGAGAAGATACAGAGACTGGCCGGTGTAGAAGATCCCGTGATCCATCCTATCATCGGTATGGAACCCGGTGATAACGAAGGTCTTGGATGCTACAGATACAGAAACAAGGCCCAGTTCCCTGTAAGCACAGGCGGCATAATCACACGAAAGGGCGGCCTGGTGGAAAACTTAGGTGAACCTGCAGTGGGATTTTATCGTCCTAAGAGCCATGAAGTGGTAGATTGTGGAGATTGCTATCTTCAGTCCATGGCAGCTATGGCTGCAGCGGATGCGCTCCGTACATTCATGGAGGAAGATAATATAACTGCCTACGACCCTAAGTGGGACAAAGGCTTGATCAGACACTTGATCGTCAAGACAGCCTTCACTACAGGTGAAGTCATGGTCATCCTGGTGATCAACGGCAAGGGCATTCCTAATGTTTCTAAGCTGGTGGAAATGCTGGACGATGCCATCTACGAAGTGGGATACTCCCTGGAAAGCGTAGTGCTCAACATCAAGAAGGCCGAAGGTGTGAAAAAGGCACGCTCAGAGCGTGAACAGGCTCAGGCAATGAGCGGCGAGATCATGGGAGATGAAAACATCTTCATCGCAGGCAAGAACGTTATCCGCGACGTATTCGGAGACCTGGAATTTGAGATCTCACCAAACAGCTTCTATCAGGTGAACCCTGTGCAGATGAAGAGACTATATGATCAGGTGAAGGAATATTGTGGGTCCGAAGTGGATGAAGAAGGCAAGAAACCTGTTATCCTCGACTTGTATTGCGGAGTAGGAACTATCGGACTTTACTGCTCCGACATGGCAGAAGCCGTAGTGGGAATAGAAATTGTGAAAGAAGCAGTTATCGATGCCAACAGAAACGCAGTAGTAAACGGCATCGTAAACGCAAGATATATATGCGGTAAAGCAGAAGAACTGCTGCCGAAGTATGTGGCATATGAGGGCGGTGATGAACTCGACCTGCAGATTGCGGCTCAGATCAAGAATGCTGACATCGCAATCCTCGACCCACCGAGAGCAGGCTGCAGACCGGAACTTCTCGAAGCCGTAGCCAATGTGGGAGTCGATAAGATCGTATACGTATCATGCGATCCGGCTACACTTGCCCGCGACATCAAGCTGCTGGGCGAAATGGGATACGAGTTCGTAGAAGCCCAGCCGGTGGATATGTTCCCGAATACGACACATATAGAGTGCGTGTCGTTGCTACAAAAAGTAAAATAGCGGGAAGCCTTTATTTACAAGGATTTC
>JAFQBD010000015.1 GCA_017416795.1 Bacillota bacterium
ATCCTATGTCTCTGTCAGAAGTTATATATTGGTTTGATACCGCTTCTTCAAGAGTCATGTTGTTTTTTTCTAACAAAGGATTTCCCGGATGTGTTACAAAGATCACAGGTTCACGCTTTTTTGATACTGTCAAGAATTCGGGATACGCGTTTTCTTCATCCATGCATACGAGAAAATCTATCTCGCCTCTTGCCAGCTTCTGCGTCGTATCTTCAGGATAATCAGATATCTTGACGATAACATTTACATTGGGATGCAGTTCTTTGAATTTAAGTATGATTTCCGGAAGCACTCCCATAGCATATGATGATCCTGCACAGATACGGATCTCTCCTCGCAGTTCACCATCCGTCTTCACACTGTTTTTCGCCTCTTCTTCTGCCTTAAGTATATTATATGCGTAAGGTAAGAATGCTTTTCCTTCTTGAGTAAGGCATATCTTTTTTCCCATCCTGTCAAATAAAAGTACACCCAGCTCTTTTTCCAAAGATTTTATCTGAGCAGTAACAGCTGCTTGTGAGTATCCCATGCTTTCTGCAGCTTTTGTGAAATTATTGAATTCGACCACCTTGATAAAAGCGGCAACGTTCTTATTTTCCATGATGTGCGCCCTTTGCTTATCGATAGATATTTTTTATCGATATAATAAAAATCATTAGTTTTACAAATCAATCATATACTGATACCTTTATAATTGCAAGAGCTTATATTGGAGGTGCAGTAAGTATGAGTGATTTCATCATTCAGGGGATCGGTTTTCTTGGGTTGGTTTTCTTCGTCGTATCGTATCAGATCAGATCAAACAGGGCATTGTTCCTCTGTCAGCTTCTGGGATGTATCGTCTTCAGCATCCAGCTATATCTGCTAGGGGCATATACGGGAGCAATAGGTCTTCTGATCAATATCATGAGAAATCTTCTGCTTCTGAAGATAAATGATTGGCAGTGGGTAAAAAGCAAGCTTACTCTATCAGCCATCTTGGTGCTGCTTCTGGCTATGACTGTCCACACATGGGCAGGCTGGATCAGCCTGCTGCCGCTGGCTTCTGTCGGCATCACAACTATCGGCTACTGGACCAACAATGCGCAAAAGATAAGGCTGTCTCAACTCTTCGGATCACCTTGCACCCTCATCTACGATCTGCTTATGCGTTCGTGGGGAGGTGCCATGAGTGAGGCTATAGCTCTCGTATCCATAATATTTTCTATATATCGTTTCGGCTGGACCAACATGGGAGAAGGTCAAATAAAATAGGATGCTGAAAAGCATCCTGTTTTGCTGCGGCTTTATAAATCTATTTTTTCAAATCTGTTCTGTGATATTTGGCAGGAAATGATCGTTGCTGCCGCATATATTATCACAGCCGCTGCAAGTATCATCAGTTGTACACCTGTATTACTAAATCCAAGCACGTTGGTCCATCCTAGTCCCGGCAGATGATGCAGCGCTTCCGCAATGCCAATGACCACGAAGTTAACTACTATAAATACAATAAACGGTTTGCCGACTCCATACGAAGTCTTGAAGAATCCACCTATGAAGAAAAAATTGAATGCCGCGAATATCAGCAACACAAAGGCCAGATATACAAGATTTGCCGCCATCAGCGCATTGGCCTTGTATACGGCCGCATCAGACAAGAGTACCATCCTGACGATGGTGCATGCCGCACATAACAGAAAGGCCACCATTTGCAGTACAACAGCCGCCAGATATTTACCCTTTACAACATCCCTTTTGCTGACGGGAAGCAGCACCGAATACAGGATATCGTTAGCCTCTCTGCTGTTCTGATAACTTTGGAAAACGCCAAGGCAAAAGAAGAATGCTCCGCAAAGTATCGGGTATCCCGGTATGAATGTCATCAATGCAAAGGTCAGGAATATGTATGTCAAAGGTATCGCTGAAAGCCTCAGCTCTTTAATCAGTAAATTTTTCATAAAAGGCCTCCCTTTCCTGCTCTATCATAACGTTTTCCAAAGAAGCACCGGTACCAACGAAATCTGAAATACTTCCTGTATAAATCATCTTGCCGTCTCTGATGTATGTTATGTCGTCTGCGCATTTCTCAAGATCCGATGTTATGTGCGTTGAGAAAAGTATAGTCACGCCTTGTTTTTTTAGATGCTTGAATATCTCAAGCAGTTCATCTCTTGATACGGGATCAAGACCGCTGGTAGGCTCATCAAGTATAAGTAATTCCGCACCATGTGAAAGAGCCATCACAAGGTTCAGCTTCACCTTCATGCCGCTGGAAAGTTCAGACGGAGTCTTGTTCTCGTCAAGAGAAAACATCTTCATGTATTTAATGCAAAGCTCTTCGTCCCAATCATCATAAAACCGTTTCGTGATATTTAATATATCTTTTATTTTTTTCTTCTTGTAAAAGTCGATTTCTCCGCCGGCAAATCCTATGCGCTGCTTTATAGCGCGTTCGTTTTCTTTCAGATCAAGATCAAAATACGACACTCTGCCACGATCTGCATGGACCATATTTAGGATAGCCTTCAGCGTGGTACTTTTGCCCGCCCCATTTCTTCCTATGAGACCCATGATAGTACCCTTTGCGACATCAAAGGATATATTCTCCAGCTTGAAGCCTGGATACTTTTTTGAGATATCATTTATGCTTAATATGTTCATCCTTAAATCCCCTAAAATATGCTGCACTTTACAAGAGCCAGTCCCTGAGTTTTATCGGCAAGCAGCAGCACTTTATCTCCACATTTCATATCGAACAGCTCCAGTACCGATTCCGGAAGTTTTATCGTGCTTTCTTCTGAAATGTCCAATACACCGCATATCCTGCCGTTTTCCGGTATAAAATCATTCTTCTGTACAGCCAGTAATGGCTTATTGACAAGTTCGTCCAGGGACATCTTGTACAGATTTGCCAGCTTGATGCAATTGACGATATCGGGGTGGGAATCGCCAGCTTCCCATTTGGCAACGGTCTGTCTCGATACAGCAATGATCTCTGCCAGAGCCTCCAATGTATATCCGTATTTCTGCCTCATGATCCTGAGGTTCTCTGCAATATGAAGTTCCATAGTATACCCTCCTTATGATCTGATTATATGTCTGATCTTCAATGAAAACAATAAACCGGAATTAACTTGTTTTGTTAATTCCGGTTACATTAAATATAATATAAGTTTCTATAATCGTTCCAACATTTTTTCTATATGCTCATTTATAATCTCCGGCCGATCCGTATTAGCATTATGACCGGCATCTTTTATCCACTCTATCAGGATACCCGTATCCTTGTGCCATGCTTTATTGTATCTGATGCATGAACCGGCCTTATCTTTTTCTCCGCAGATCAACAGTGCAGGACATTTTATTTCATACGGCAATTTCTGCTCTACCGCCTCTGCCAGCATCTTGAAACCATGCCCTGAAAGCTTGGCATATCTCTTCTTATCGCCGTCATATGTCATCATGATTTCGTGCATCAGCTTTCTGCCGTATTCAGTTACTGCCACGCCATTGGTTCCCGACTTCAGCAGTGCTTTCCATGGATAGTAATAATACACAGGTTCCATCTTTTTGAGGAGCCATAGTTCTATTCCGGTATAATACTTCTTCTGCAAAGGCGCAGAGTCAATGGAAATAAAGGCTTTGAGCTTTTCGGGATAAATCTGCGCATACATCTGTCCCACATACGCGCCCATTGACTGTCCGACGATAACAGGGTAATGTATGTTCTCTGTTGTCAGTATCTCATCCAGCCATCTTGCCTTATCAGTTAAGTCAAAGTCAAATTCAAAAGGCCATGATGCAGCATGCCCTGGGGCATCCCACACAAAGACGTTACATTTTTCTTCAAAGTACTCTATCTGTTTATCGAACAACCTGTGATCTGCTGTAAGTCCCGGCAAAAATATAAGTGTCGGTTTGTCTTCATTGATTGTATTTGTCCAATAATGGATAGTACCCGATTTGGTTTCATATGTTTTTTCGATCATTTCCATACACCTCTACAATCAAACACCTTTTACCAAACAAACGGTATCAGCCTGTACTTCACCTTTTGCTTATATTCACTATACCCTTCAAGTTCTTTCTCTAGGAATTCTTCTTCACTCTTTAATCGCTTGATGATTATGAATGGATATGTCAAGAATATGATGAATGAAAATACTGAACCCATCACCAGCGGCATTGCCAGAAACATAAGCAAAGTCGCACTGTACATAGGGTGTCTCACGATACCGTAAAGTCCGGTGTCTACGACCTTCTGATTTTCCTGTACTTCTATGGTACGGCTAAGATATGTATTTTCTCTCAATACTTCAGCATACAGAATGTACCCTGCTGCGAAAACTATAGCTGCACATACGGTTACGCCCATCGGCAGCACGTACCACTCGAATCGAATGCCAAGACCTGCAACTATGAAACCTACCAGGAACATCAATCCGCTAAGCTTTACGACGATGCCCTGATCTTTCTGTTTTTCTTTTGCATCAAGCCTTGACCGCAAGAGATCCGGACTTTTGCATAACATGATAACTCCTGCGATAAACATAGGAATAAACAATATTCCCATAAGAATCCATCCCTGGGCAAACGCTAAAGTCCCGGCCGGTATGAATATCAATACACCCACGAGGATAGCACCTAGTAAGTATTTCGTTATTGCTTGAATGAATAGCTTTGATGTCATGATCCTACCTTTACCCACACAGCATCTTCGCCGTTTCTTCTAACGCTTTTCTTTCTTCATAATCGTCGTACGAAGCTTCTCTATCGTGTACGCCTCTGATCACATTTATCGAATATAGTCCATCACGATTACAGTAGAACATGATTTTTCTTACTGCGCGCATTTGGAATCTGGCCTCAGCATTCCCCTCAGGATATAGCTTTACCATTTGTATCCTGTCATCGGAAAGTGCCGCGATAAATGATATGTAGTGATTTTTCGTCATTTCGTGTTCGATTCGGACAAAGTATTCATCTTCCATTTTCTCTATAAATATCATATGCTCTTCGTCAGTTTCTTCCGGCTGGCAAGGCACTAATTGTATGCCGTGACATTGTATGACAGCTTCGCCCATACAGTGTATGATATTGCCGCACACCGGACAAACATAGAATTTCGAACGCATCATATTAGCTGACACGTTGATATTTTTGATCGTATCCCCTGCCAAAAGTTCAGTTACCGATATGCCAAAGGCTTTAGCTATAGGCTCAAGCAATGAGATATCCGGGTATCCTTTGCCCGTTTCCCATTTTGATACCGCTTTATCAGAAACAGCCAGCTCTTTTGCCAGTTCTGTTTGTGTCAGACCTTTCTTCTCTCTTAATTCTTTGATCAGAGCTCCTGTAATATATTGATCCATTATTTCCCACCTCCTGTGCTTATTTTATATGCACATAAGCAGGCATACTACCTACTCAAAGTAGAGAGTCGATTCTTTACAGCGCTTTCAGCAAGCTTTCTATATCTTCTTCCGTAGTCCCCCAGCTTGTTACGAGACGGATAACGGAATTAGTTTCGTCGTATGGACACCAAGTATAGAACATGAATTCCTTGTTGAGTTCTTCGATTTTGTCATTTGGCACTATAACAAATACCTGGTTGGTCTGGTGCGGCAGCCACAGCTTGTAGCCTGCTTTGACAACACTTTCAGCAAGTTTGATAGCCAGTTCGTTTTCTTTCTTTGACAGTTCGTAATACAGAGAGTCCTTACCGCCTTCAAAAAGTGCTTTCAGTTGAACTGGGATAAGACGACCTTTTGCCAGCAATGCACACTGACGCTTGATCATATAACGGAAATGATCATCGAATTTTTCAGGATTTACAAGAACAAGTGCTTCTCCGAAAAGTGCACCTATCTTAGTTCCGCCTATATAAAATGCATCAACCAGATCTGCGATTTCTTCAATTTCCAGATCATTTGTCGGCCATGTAAGTGCAGTACCTAAGCGAGCACCATCAACATAGAAAATCAGACCGTGCTTACGGCAGCACTCGCTGAGTGCAGTCATTTCTGCTTTCGTGTACACGCCGCCGTTTTCTGTAGGATGTGTGATATATACCATCTTAGGGATAACAGTATGTTCATCTTCATGGTGCAGCAGTGCCTTTTCGATATCTTCGGGACGCAATTTACCATCCGGAGTAGGCATGCCAAATTGTCTGTGCCCATTCAATTCTATGGAGCCGGTCTCGTGCACATAAATATGTCCTGTCGCCGGAGTGATGACTCCTTCATAAGGTCTGAGGCCCGCGGAAATGGCAGTAGTATTGCAAGGTGTGCCGCCTACGAAATAATAAATGTCAGCATCAGGCTTGCCGACCCACTCACGTATCATCTCAGTGCATTCATCGCTGAAGCGATCCAGGCAATACCCATCGGTATGTTCCATATTGGTATCCATCAGCGCCTGCATGATTTTCGGGTGAGCACCCAGACTGTAATCACTTAATAAATAGATCATATCATTTTCCTCCATCTCTAAAATCTATCACTTACACCTATTGTTTTAAATCACTTTACAGTTCAACGATATTCGCCGGATATCCTATGGATTCTAAATACATAAGCAAGTCCGGTGTATTTATGAAAAGAGTCTTTTCATTAGTATTAGGATGAAAACTCATCCTTTCTTCGTTTATGATTTCCTTATCTATATATACTTTTATATCCTTATCCTCGTTGTTCAGAAGGCCGAACGGCGACACGATCCCCGGCACCAGCATCATCTTTTCCATTAAACTTTCCGATGATGCCATTTTTATCTGCTTCTCTTCTACCAGGTCCTTGAACTTGTCCATGTCTAGCCTTTTGGCATCATCCAAGATCACCAGATAAAAATTTCTCTTTTTCTTATTTGTCAGAAACATGGTCTTCGTTCTTACCCCTTCTATTCCCTCAATGAACTTGTCTGCAAGTTCGATGGTAACAGCAGGGGGATGATCGATGATCTGACATTCTATGTTCAGTTCTTTTAATTTTTTGTCTGCTTTGTTGAAAAGTTCCATTTGTGACCTCCGAGAATCATTCCACGAACTTCAGCAGCGACTCTGCCTGCTCATCCGTAAGCTTCGCCTTTTCACAAAATCTCTGTATTTCTTCTTCTGGAAACACAAAGCTCGTATCTACACAAATTCTTGTAAAGCTGTCTCTGCTTATTCCTGATTCTGCAAATGTCAGCTCACCGCTTGCGATCTTACTGTCATATAAGCGAAAGAAATTCCTCGCAAAAGTTTCTTTGATTTCTGCCATGTTACTGTTCTCCTTTGTCTGCCTTATACCAATACTCTATCGGCTCTCCCCAAACATCTTTTTCTTGAATCAAATGAGGATTTTCTGCTAAAACTTGAGCATATAAATGATAAAAGTCCGTATCCTCCATACTAAAATTTTCTTCAAGCCTTTCAGATAAAAACTTTATATTCTCACCATTATTTTTTATCTGCAATATAACTCTTCGAGGAATTGGAGATTTACATAGGCAAATTTCGGTAATCTCATAAAGGCGCACCCTATTCTCTCCATATTCAATTATGGTTATATCGTCTTCTTTCCAATACAATCCCGTCCTACTTGTGCCGGGAAACTTCTCAATGATTATCCATAACACATAAATCCATGCACACATAATCAAATAATTCACGATCCAATAATATGGATTTCTTAGAAACTCCAATAGTTCCGGTACAAACCAAATAAATGGTATACTTAACACCAAAAACCATATCAATGCGATGAACCGTCTATTGTATGTAAAGCTTTTCTTCTCCATTTTCTACCCATCTCACAAACACACACCTACTCAAAATACTTCACATAAAACTTCATATCCGCAGGACTATACCCTTGCGAAACATAAAACTCCATAGCATTTGGATTTGTGGCTTCCGACTGGAACTGCAAGCGTTTATATCCACGTTCTGCAGCAAATTGCTCGATATAGCCTAACGCCTGTTTGCCATACCCTTTACCTCGCACATCCGGCCTAAGATATAAATCATCCAAAATCAACGCCTTACCATGAGCCCAAACGCTGTAGATAGTCATCAGATTTGCAAACCCTACAGGAACGCCATCTTCTTCAAATATCAACAAGCTGATCAAGTCGTCAGATTCCAACGCTTCTTCAAACGTATGTAAAAATTGCTCGTCATCCGCCTGTCCGGTACTGTTCCACAA
>JAFQBD010000016.1 GCA_017416795.1 Bacillota bacterium
AAAGAATCAAGGCAAAACTGGGATGGCGCAGCCCTGTCCAATATCGCCTTATGAACTGTGCTGCCTAATCAAAAAATTAAAAAACGGAGAGGAAAATTAATTCCTCTCCGATAAAGTCCAACTTTTGGGGGTCACCTCATTTTTCCCAGCGTGCTCTTTTTACTTGCTTTTATTTTTCTCTGTCCATCAGCACGTTTCTCTTGATTTTGCCATTGAATGTTCTTGGGATCTCGTCGATGATCTCGATGTATTTCGGCTGCTTATTAGCATCAAGGTTTTCCTGAAGGAACACCTTGAATTCCTTAGCATCGTATTCACTGCCGTCTTCTTTTTCGAGAGCGATCAGCAGCTTAGGTGCCTGTCCTGTCAGGGCGTCCTTGACAGGGATCATGGCACAGTCCTTGATGATAGGATTTTTGACGATGATGGCTTCCAGCTCTTCAGGTGAGATCTTGATGCCGCCATAGTTGATAACGTCGTCTTTTCTTCCCAGCATATAAACCAGGCCTTCTTCATCGATATATCCCAGGTCTTTAGTATATACGAAACCGTTTGCCATAGCTGATTCAGTCAGTTCAGGCGCCTTGAAGTATTCCTTCATGTTGATAGCACCGGAGCTTGCCAGGAATCCCAGATTGTCAGGGGATGACTGGATCTCGTTCCTGTTTTCATCAACTACGATGAAATGAGCGTTCACAGCAGGCTTACCGATACAGCCTTTTTTACCCGCCATGTTATTGAAGTCCAGCAGACATGAGCAGCCGGCTTCAGTGCTTCCGTAGAAGTTATATAATCTTGTCTTAGGCAGGATCCTTGAAAGATGCACTTTATCCTCTTCAGGAAGAGGTGCTGATCCCAGCTGTATGTAATCCATCTGATCGGCATAATCGCCAAGGCGGTCTTTGCTCAGCTTGAAGATGATCGACAGCATACTTGGAGATAAGTCCATAGAAGTTACATTGTATTCTTCGATCATGTTGAATACTTTCTTCAGCAGTGTTACGCCGTCTACGAATACTACAGATGATCCATTTACCAGGTTTGAATAAGTTCTTCTGAGCCCATGTGAATGGCTTGTAGGCATAGGGATCATTTCTACGTTGTTCTTTTTCATCTGTACGCCGTACATAACGTTTTCGGCGATGGCGATGTCGTTGCCGTGGGTCAGCACGATACCCTTGGACTTGCCTGTAGTACCTGTAGAGAAAAGGATCTCACATACATCTTCTGATTTAGGGAACTGCAGCTCAGGGATCTCTTCTTCCCAAGGATGCAAAGCGCAGTCATCTATGTTCCAAAATGCAGGCTCGATGCCTTCAGGAAGTTCTGCTTCAAGAGGCGCCTTGCTTACATAGAGCACGGCTTCTGTATCGGTAGTGATCTCTACTGCTCTGGCAACAGCTACATTTTTTTCGAGCGGCACGAATATGCCTCCGAGAAGCTGTATAGCCAGATCGCATATCATGTAATCAACACTCTGATTACACTCAACTACTGCACATTTTTCGAAACCCACTCCCATTTCTTTGAATTTCTGAGAGAGCCCGTATATACACTTCCACAGCTGACCGTATGTCAGCGCCTGCTTGCTGTCTGCAAGAGCCAGCTTATCGGGATTTGCTGCTGCGTGATTTGCGATATTTTCCACTACTGAAGGGAATATGTTCATTTGAATTTCTCCTTAATACTTTGCAAAAATAATCAAACATACTGTTATAACTATTAAATTATACATCAAAAAACAAGGACTTTATAGGAAAACTCACATAAAATTCACAATACAGCAGTAGAATAACAATTGCATAACATAAAAGTTATAACAATATAAATGAAAGGTTATCAAATGGGACATTTTTCATCAGCAAAATATATACAGGCCATTGCCGAAACTAAGAACATATCTGCGGCAGCAGAGCAGTTGAAGATATCGCAGCCGGCTCTCAGCTCACAGCTTAAGAAGTTGGAAGAAACGCTTGGAGTCGTTCTCTTTGACAGAACGAGACAGCCGTTGGAAATAACAGATGCAGGCAAAGTATACCTGGAATATGCATCAAGATACAATACGCTCAACAGAGAATTCATGCAGCATATTTCCGATATAGGCGAGCTAAAAAAGGGCAAGCTGACTATAGGCGGTGCGGCATCGTTCAATGTAAGTTATCTGCCGAAAACAGTTGCTGAGTTTACAGAGAAGTACCCGGGGATAGAGCTGGAGATCGTAGACGGAAATATACCGGACATATCCGCTAAAGCGCTTAACGGTCAGATCGATCTTTTCATAGCGCCGACACTTGATATCGATGAGAAGCTTAAGTTCGAAGAATTGCTGCAGGAAAAGATATTTTTATGTGTTCCTCCTCAATGGACTATCAACAGGAGGCTTAAGGATGTACAGATTCCGGTGGAAGATATACTTAAAGGCAACGTGGAATCAGACGGATATCACATGCCTTTAGTAGATTTTGCGGAATTCAGGGACTGTACATTCATACGCCTTAAGGAAGATCAGCACATAGGTCAGACTATGTCAAAGCTCTTTAAGAAACACTCATTCGAACCGAAGGCAGCTGTGATTGCAGAACAGACTATGACTAGCTACAACTTGACTCTGGCCGGTGTAGGGATATCGTTGATGACGGAAAGCACCATAAAGAACAGTAACTTCAGAAATTATCCTAAATTATATATGGCTGATCAGAATATCTGCAGCAGGAAGATATATGCTGTTTATTCATCACAGAAATATCTGTCGGGAGCAGCTAAAGCATTCATGAATATACTGAAGAAAAATCTTATTTAGACTTGGAAAAACCGACAAAAAAATATACAATGTCTATAGCAATATTACGATAAAGGATAATCACAGACATGGTTTCAGCAAAGATAAAAAAGATATTTGATAATAAGGCAGTGCGTGTAGTGTTGTTTATCATCATTGCCGCGCTGCTTTTAGTGTATTTAAACAGGGTGTTCACCATAGGCAATTCAGATTCAAATAAGCAGATATTCAACGGATTTTATGCGGAGGAAGAAGAAACTATCGACGTACTCTACCTGGGAACAAGTGCAACTAACAGATACTTTATACCGCCTGTTGCATATAATGAAGAAGGGGTAGCGGCTTTCAATCTTGCCACAATGGGACTGCCTATGTTGTTTGTGCCGGACTTGATAGACGAAGTAGAGAAGACCCAAAGCCCGCAGCTTTACATAATCGAGCTTCGAAATGTACTTAAAACTAAGAATGAGATCACGGATGCTCACATAAGGCGTGTTACAGACAGCATGCAGACATCGGCCAATAAATATGAGGCTCTCGATAAGGCGCTAAAATATACTGAAGGAGCCACAGGAGAACTGAGTAATATCGATGAAAGTCCTATAGATTATCTTATCCCTGTTGTGAAGTATCACAGCAAGCTGGCTGCAGGAGAAATAACTCCTGAAGATTTCAAGCCATGGTCGGTGAAAAACACTACTAAAGGATATGTACTCAGCGATCTGACACTTCAGCAGAAGCCTTATGAACCGCCGGTATACTCGGACGAATATGAGAATCTTGCCCCTGAAATGGAAAAGGCGCTGCTGGCAACTCTCGACAGATGCGATGAGCTTGATGCAGAAGTGATGTTCGTTCTGTCGCCGTATGCGATGAGAAAGAATGTACAGGCAAAATTCAATACAGCCATCGATATAGTGGAGTCTCGCGGATACACGGTTCTCGACTGTAACCAGCCTGAAGTAACAGAAGAAATGGACATCGATTGGCAGCACGACATGTATAACAGCAAGCACTTTAATTTCGTCGGCGCAGAAAAGTACACAGCATATCTGATCGATTATCTGACGGCTAATTACGATCTGCCTGACAGACGCGGTGATGCCAAGTGGGACAGCTGGGCAGATGCATATGAAGAATATCTTGATTTCACATCAAAGGGACTTAATGATCCTGTAGAATAACAGAAACGGATATAGATGCAAGATCGACGTTGATAAGTAAATGCGGATGTGATAATATTAATGTGGAGTTGAATATTTAAGGTCTTATCCGGCCGGGCCATTCGCAGGTATATAGTGCGTGAGGATTAAAAAATAGTTAGTCCTCACGCTTTTTGTTTTTTGGTTAAGCACGAGGATATCAATAGTAACATTGACACCATATGTGGTGTCATAATATAATGTTAAGGAGGCATAGAAATGTCGCAATGGGATAAACTTATAAACCGAATACTCGTACTTTCAAATGATTTGCGATTTGAAGAGCTACAAAAGGTTATGGAAGCTTACGGCTATACAGTGAAAACCCCTAGCAAGGGCAGTAGTCATAGGACTTTCAGAAAACCAGGAGCAGAACCGGTTACAATACCAAAAGCGAATAGAATTAAACGAGTATATGTAGAACTGGTAAGGGATGTTATTGAAAAGGAGAATAAACATGAATAAGACAATAGATTATTATATGGGGTTGCCTTACAAAAGAGAAGTTGTTGAAGATCCTTATGAAGGGGGCTTTGTGATCTCTTTTCCGGAATTGCCGGGATGCATAACAACAGCAGAAACTTGTGATAGAATCTGGGAGGATTCAGAAGATGCAAAGCGAACATGGTTGGAGGCTGCAATAGAAGATAATGTAGTAATTCCTGAACCAAAACAAACAAACGATTATTCAGGACAATTTAAAATTAGAGTGCCTAAAAGTCTCCATAAACAGTTGGCAGAAGATGCCTTGCGCGAGGGTATCAGCATGAATCAATACTGTGTTTATCTTTTAGCATCAAACAGACAGAGACAATCATTATAATAGGTGGACACAACTTTTTCTTTATATTCCCACCCATTTATGCTAATATATCCTCGGATGGATGGTATTCGATATCGAAACTATACCTAAGGAGGAAAAACAATTGAATATAGGATTTATTGGAGCAGGTAAGGTTGGCTGCACTCTGGGCAAGTATTTCAAACAAGATCCGGAGACGACTATCGCAGGCTATTACAGCCGAAGCAGCGATTCAGCCAATGATGCGGCGCGCTTCACAGATTCGAAAAGTTACCGTGACCTATCGGAGCTTATCGACGCGTGCGACATGATATTTCTTACCGTGCCCGACGGAAGTATCCGAGATACTTGGAATAAGATCAAAGGATACGACATCAGAGAGAAGTTTATCTGCCACTGCAGTGGCAGTATGTCTTGTGATGATGCTTTTGACGGCATCGAGGAGACAGGAGCCTTCGGATATTCAGCCCATCCGCTGTTCGCCGTAAGCGATAAGTACGACGCTTACCGGGAACTGACGGGTGTTTTTTTTACTCTTGAAGAGTATGCAAAGGGCGCTGTGGCGACAGGCCCGGGGCTTGCGGCTTTGCAGGGGATCCTTACAAGGCTGGGTAATCCAACTAAAGTAATAGACGTAAAAGATAAAACTACATATCATTGTGCCGCAGCTACGGCGAGCAATCTGGTCTGCGGACTGATCGACCAGAGCCTGGCACTTATGAAAAGGTGCGGGTTCACAGAAGAAGAGGCCGTTAAGGCGCTGGCACCGATCCTTATGGGGAATATGTCCCATATAGCAGATAAAGGTCCGACAGAAAGCCTTACAGGGCCTATTGAGAGAAACGATATCGAAACCGTTCGTAAGCATCTCGACTGTCTTGAAGACGGAGATGAAAAAGAGATATATCGTCTGTTAAGCAGCAGACTGATCAAAATGGCAGAAAACAGACACCCGGACAGAGATCATGATGAGATGAGAAAACTTATCAATGACGAAACTGCCGGAAGTCACGACTAAAGAAAGGAAGAAAAAAATGAAGAAAACAGTTACAAGTTTACTGCAGATGAAGCAGAAGGGTGAGAAGATTTCGATGCTTACTTGCTATGATTATTCTACAGCCAAGCTTATGGATGCAGCAGATATAGATATGCTGCTTGTGGGAGATTCCCTCGGTAATACTATGCTGGGATACTCCGACACGCTGGCAGTTACCATGGAGGACATGATCCACCACGGTGCAGCAGTAGTCAGAGGCGCAGGAAATTGTCATGTTGTAATAGACATGCCGTTCATGTCATATCAGCCGTCAGTATACGATGCTGTAGTCAATGCAGGAAGACTGATCAAGGAAACAGGCGGTAATTCGGTGAAGCTGGAAGGCGGTGCAGCAGTAAAGGAACATATCAAGGCTATAGTTGATGCAGGGATCCCTGTAGTAGCACACATCGGAATGACACCTCAGTCAGTGAATGCATTTGGCGGATTCAAGGTGCAAGGCAAGAGCGAAGAAGCAGCAGCTAAGATCCTTCAGGACGCTTATGACGTTCAGGAAGCAGGAGCTTTTGCTGTAGTATTGGAATGTGTGCCTGCTAAGCTGGCTGCACTGATCAGCGAGAAACTGACGATCCCTACGATAGGTATCGGAGCAGGAGAAGGCTGCGACGGACAAGTTCTCGTATTCCAGGATATGCTGGGAATGTTCAGTGACTATGTTCCTAAGTTCGTGAAGCATTTCGCTGACTGCGGGCAGATAATGATACAGGCATTCAAGGATTTCGATGCAGAAGTGAAGGCAGGATCCTTCCCGGAAGAAAAGCATTGCTTTAAAATAGACGACGAAGTGATAAAGAAGTTATATTAATGCGATAGGCAACAGAGGAGAAACGTGAAACTTATTATAGCTGAAACAAAAAAAGAAGCTCGTGAGCAGGTGAAAGAGTGGCATCGTCAGGGACTTACTGTAGGCCTCGTACCTACCATGGGGGCACTTCACGAGGGACATGCATCTCTTGTAGATGCGGCAGCAAAAGAATGCGATCGCGTAGTCGCATCCATATTCGTCAACCCTACTCAGTTCGCGGCAAATGAAGATCTGGACAAATATCCTCGCGATTTCGATAGAGACTGCAGGATCCTTGAAGGACATGGATGTCATATGGTATTTCATCCTGAAGTGGCTGAGATGTATCCTGATGAATTCTGTGCAGCGGTGGATATAGAGTCGGAAATGACGAAACAGCTCTGCGGCAAAAGCCGTGCAACTCATTTCAAGGGCGTATGCACTGTCGTAAGCAAGCTATTCAATATAGTAGGTGCTGATAAAGCGTATTTTGGTGAGAAGGATGCCCAACAGCTGGCAGTGATCAAGACTATGGCAAGAGATCTGGATATGGATATCGAGATCGTTGGATGTCCTACAGTCCGCGAAGAAGACGGGTTGGCTAGGTCCAGCAGAAATACTTATCTTAATGCAGACGAGCGCAAAGCTGCAGGCGTGCTCTACAAGGGGATCGTGGCTGCTAAGGATAAGATCGACAGAGTGCCTCAAGGAGGTATAGCAACGGCAGAAAGCATACTTGAAGTGATGCGCGATGTTATCAACACAGAGCCTCTTGCCAAGATAGAATATATCGAAGCTGTGGACGGCATGACACTGCTTCCGGTGGATGAGATCAAGAAGGGCGTGCTGATAGCAATGGCAGTGCATATTGGCAATACGAGACTTATAGATAATTTTACGGTATAAAGACATGATGGTGCAGTTAAGGAGTGATCTTACTGCACTTTTTTCGTACAAATTAATGTATTTTTAATCTACATCTGCTAAAATCAGCATTAAGGAGGGAACGACTATGAGACTTTTGGTAGTGGAAGATCAGAAGGATCTTAATGAAATAATAGTAAGGAAACTGACAAACGAACATTATACGGTAGATGCTTGTTATTCAGGGGATGATGCGCTTGATTTTATCAGGTGCGCTGAATATGACGGAATCATTCTTGATATCATGCTGCCCGGCGTCACCGGAATCGGCGTGCTCAAGGAAATGCGAGCTTCGGGAAATAAAACTCCTGTGCTGCTGCTGACGGCGCTCGGAACAGTGGAAGACAGAGTTGCCGGTCTTGATGCCGGAGCCGATGATTACCTGGTGAAACCGTTCGACTTCGATGAGCTGATGGCGAGAGTAAGAGCTATCGTAAGGCGAGGAGGAGAAAGGGCAAGCAGTGCCATGGTTTCGGGAGATCTGAAGCTGGATTCTGCTGCAAGAACGGTAGAGAGGGCAGGCGAGCAGATAAATCTTACAGCTAAGGAATTCGACATTTTAGAATATCTCATGCAGAACGAAGGACGCGTTCTTAGCAGAGATAAGCTGGCTAATCATATTTGGAACTACGATTATGACGGCGGTTCCAATGTCATCGATGTATATATCCATCACCTCAGAAAGAAAGTCGATGGGGACAGGGAAGAAAAGAAGATCATCACAGTCAAGGGCGCAGGATACATGGTCAAATAGCAGGATCTGCAGGAAGGCGAAGGTATGGGCAAACTTTCCATAACTAAAAAAATAACTATATGGTATACCATATTCATGTTGTTCATAACAGGCTGCGTATTGTGGACTCTTGTGTATACGGGTAACTTGAGAGCCAGTGAGGCTGCACAGGAAGTGCTTATGGAAGCAGTAGCTGATGCCAGCGAAGAAATCGAGCGATTCGGCGGAGACTTCGTGGTAGATGATAAGCTGAAGTTCTATGAGGATGGAGTGTACATCAGTATTTATGACGGTGAAGGAGAATTGCTGGAAGGAAGAGTGCCGGGAGAGCTGGTTCAGATAATGCCCGTTCTTGATGATAAAGAGATAGCAACGATCAGTGATGGCTCGGGAGAGGCGTGGTACGTATATGACAGTCTCTTTGAAGTCGATGATAAATTCGTATGGGTAAGAGGAGTCGTGAAGGATTTCGCAGAGCAGAGCACTTTTACATTCATCATGAGGCTTGCAGGCATAGCATTCCCGGGACTTGTTATCGCAGCTGCTCTTGGCGGATATATAATAACGAGAAGAGCATTCAGGCCTGTAAGAGATATTATCGAAACGGTAGAAGATATCACTGCTGACGGAGATCTTTCCAGAAGAGTGCGCATCGAAGAAGAACATGTAGAAACCAATGATGAGATATATAAGCTTGCCGGCACGTTCAATGAGATGTTCGATAAACTGGAGAAGACTTTTGATCAGGAAAAACAGTTTACATCAGACGTATCTCATGAATTGAGAACTCCGCTGGCCGTCATCATATCTCAGAGCGACTATGCTATGGAAGATGAAGAATACAGGGAAAAAGCACTTGGGAAAATAAATAAGGAAGCAAGGAGAATGTCGACTCTTGTCAACAGGCTTCTCACACTTTCGAGAAGTGATTCGGGAAGATTGGTACTTGAAAAAGATCAAGTGGATTTGAGCGAAGTATGCGAGATGGTTGCTGAGCAGCAGGCTATTGTTGCAGAAGATAAGAACATCTCGATCGAGACGGATATCGCTGAAGATATCACTATCACAGGCGATGAGGCAATGATCATGAGGATACTGCTGAATTTGATGGATAATGCAGTCAAATATGGCAGAGAAGATGGAAAGGTCACTTTATCTCTTGCCGAGGAAAACGGCTATGCAGTTTGCTCAGTCGAAGATGACGGCATAGGTATTTCTGAGGAAGACTTGGAAAAGATCTGGGAAAGATTTTATCGCGTCGAAGCTTCAAGAAGTGAAGAAGGTGCAGGCCTTGGTCTTGCCATGGTAGCTGCGCTGACAAAGGCACATGGCGGATCTGTCGATGTGACCAGCAAACCGGGAGAAGGCAGCAGATTTATTGTAAAGTTTCCAATATATAGATAAAGAAGATTAAACAAAGGGGTTAGAGAAAGGGAGGATAGTTATGAAAAGTAAATTGATCATATGTATATTGATGATGATTTCCATTATGTCTCTTTCACTGATGACAGGTTGCGGCAGTAATAGTGAAGCGGCTGCGGGTAATGACCAGACAGTTGTACAGCCATCAGATGTACCGCCTGAAGATATAGCGGACATAGGTGAGGCAAAAGTCAAGGAGATCATTATCGATAAAGTGCCGGGTGCAGCAGAATCAAGCATATATGAATTTGAAAGAGAGATAGACGATGGCAGGATACAGTATGAAGGAAGTCTGTATCATGATGGATACGAGTATGAGTTCGAAGTCGATGGTGCTACAGGGACTGTTCTGCAATGGGAAATAGACGATTAAATTTTTAATCCAAACTTAACGATTTTAATCCACTTTTAATGTTGAAATAATTTTCGATTAATATGTGGCAGTTATGATAAAGCCATAATAAAGAGAAAACAAACACAGATAATAAATATTAAAAGGAGGATATGGATATGGAAAACAAGGGAAAGAGAAAATCATTAAAAGTAGGAGTGATAGCAGCTATCGCTATCGTAGTAGCAGGGGTATCGATATATGCGACTAACGCATCGGCAGGTGAAAGCATCACTGAAGCTGAAGCCAAGCAGATCGCGCTGGCAGAAGTAAAAGGAGCTGATATCTCCAACATCACTAAATTCCAGAAGGATAAGGATGATGGAAGAACTGAGTATGACGTAGAAATCATCTATGATGGATACGAATACGATTTCGAGATCTCAGCTAAGGACGGAACTATCTTCGATCAGAGCAAGGAAAAGGCAGACCCGGGAGATCTGGCTAAGCTGGAAGCAAAGGCAGCTAAGGCAGAAGCTGATAAGAACGCTGACAACGGCGGACAGAGCGCTGATAATAAGACTGTAGTAGTCGATCAGTCAAATTCATCTTCCGGAAACTCATCTTCATCAAGCAGCGGTTCATCAGGAATCAGCCTTGAAAAAGCTAAGTCCATCGCACTGTCGCAGGTGTCAGGAGCATCAAGTTCCAACATCACTAAGGCATACAAGGATTATGATGACGGTCGCGAAGAATACGATATCGAGATCCGTTATAACGGATACGAATACGATTTCGAAATCTCAGCATCAAGCGGCAATATCCTCAGTAAGGATGTTGACAGGATCGAGTATGACGATGATGACAGATATGAAGACGACTGGGATGACAGATACGACGACTAAAAGATGATCTTAAACGACATAAAGCACAAAACAACAGTATAGGGGTAGGGGAACAGACAGCGTGCTCTCAGGAGCGCGCTGTTTTCTGTTTGTTGTGAAAAATAGAATATTAGGCTATTTGTTTCCGTGTATGTTGTGGTAAAATCAATATAGGAGGAGACCTGCCATGAACAGACTTCAGAAATTACAAAGTGCATTACTAAAAGAAATAGATAAATACGAAGAGCTCATACCTGAGCGTGACCAGCCGGGAGATTGGGAGAGGATCCATATTTCCAGCTGCGCTAAGCTGGGCTATCTGATGGCAGAAAAGCAGGGCGTAGACCCTATACTTGCTGCATGTGCATGTACGTGCCATGACTATGGAAGAATAATAACAGGAAAGCAAGCCGGCCACGCAGAAGCCGGTTTCGAGCCGGTAAAAGTTTTTCTTAGAGAAACAGAGCTCTTTACAGAAGAAGAGATCGAGCAGATAGCAGCGGCAGTAAAAAATCACAGCAATAAATCTGAAGTGGGCACGCCGCTGGAAGAGATAGTAAAGGATGCCGATGTGCTGGACTTTCATCAATATGGCTATGAAATGCCGAGAAAGGAACAGCAGGACAGGCTTGAAAAACTGTTAAAGGGATAGAGGATCTCTGTAAAAGGAGGTGCGGTGTGAGAAAAACATTGAAACGATTGACGGCATTGCTGGCAGTGCTGCTTGTAATGGTTTCGGGGAGCGCAGTCGTATATGCAGATACATACCATGAACTTAGAGACACGGAAATCGAACTTCTGCTTCCTGACAGCTGGGAGTGTGATGAGGTAGATAAATCGATCTCCGAAGGGTATTCATATGAATGGATAGCTGATGCCTATGAAAATGTAAATAATGACTCTGAGCTGTGGATGGGCCTTTACTACATGCATGATCTCATAGGCGGAGCTGACGTTTGCAATATTACCGGAGACGACGACGGACAGGAATATTTTGACCTCTATGGCAAGGCTGCCATAGAAACATTATATGATGAGCTCGATTGGGGAGAGTCGATAGAGTTTGGAGAAGTATCCTTATATGAAGGTGAATACGGTGATCAGCTGATGGTGCCGATAGAAGGCGATTACGGCGACGGGACTACCTTCTATCACGTGATATATCTTGATTGTGAAACGGTTTATGAAGAAAATGAAGACGGCGAGAGAGCTGTCGTGCATATGATCAAGATGTTCTACAGGAACGATGAGCTGCCGATGGATGCAGCAGATATCAAGACAGCAGAAGAAATAGCCGATAACTTTTACGACTATGGATACTATGAGAAGGGTTACTTTGGTAAAGGTGGTATGGGCTCGGAGATATTTGACTTCATATTGACAATACTGCCATTCGTAGTGTTGATCCCGGGGATGATAGCTGCGGGCATCAAGAAATTGCCTGATCTTTTGGGAGAGTCGGAGAGAACATCAAAAAAGAATAAGCAGAAAAAGAAAAAGCCAACACCTATGCTGGTGGAAAAATCATCATTTGGAAAAAAGGGACGCAAGCAAATGACGTCTGAGATCAAGAAATATGAAAGAAAGCCGATGAAAGATAGATCCCTTGAAAGAGCTATAGACAGCGGATCGAAAAAGGCGATGACATCTGAAGAACGGTATTTGCAAAGCCTGCATACTTTGCGAAAGTCCGGGCTTTTGACGAGAGAAGAGATGGCAGATATGCTTGAAAGGCATGAAAGAAATAGAAACAGCAGAAGGCGTAATTAGGGAAAGGAGGAAGAGATGACGATATTCGGAATAACAGTAAGTGCAGCGACCATTTGGTTTGTCGTTGGAGGTATACTTGCCATCATCGAGGCGGTGACGTTGGGACTGGTATGCATCTGGTTCGCAGGAGGAGCTGTGGGCGCAGCGATATCGGCGATGCTGGGGGCATCACCACTGGTGCAGATAATCGTGTTCCTGGCAGTTTCGGCAGTTTTAGTAGCAGTTACAAGACCGATCGCTAAAAAACGATTCAACAACAAGACTGAGAAGACAAATGTAGATGCGCTTATCGGTCAGACGGGAGTAGTGGAAGAAAAGATAACACCGGAATCTTCCGGTCAGGTAAAAGCAGACGGTAAGGTATGGAGAGCTGTCAGCGAGTCGGGAGAAATAGAAAAAGGATCCGTTGTTGTCATAAAATCCATAAAAGGTGTAACAATTATGGTTGAGGAGATAGGAGGAAGAGAATGTTAGGAGTAATTTCGATAATCGTATTAGTTATCATCGTTTTGGCGCTGATAGTTACAAGCATAAGGATAGTGCCGCAGGCGAATGCATATGTACTCGAAAGACTGGGGGCATATAAGACTACATGGCAGGTAGGGCTGCATTTCAAGATCCCTTTGATCGATAAGGTTGCCAGAAAGGTATCTCTGAAAGAGCACGTTATAGACTTCCCGCCACAGCCTGTTATCACTAAAGATAATGTTACTATAGAGATCGATACTGTAGTATACTTCCAGATAACAGATCCGAAACTCTATGCTTATGGCGTAGAAAATCCGATGGCAGCTATAGAAAATCTGACAGCGACTACCCTTAGAAATATAATAGGTGAACTGGAACTGGACGGAACACTGACAAGCCGTGAGCACATCAATGGCAAGATCAGAGTCGTGCTGGATGAAGCGACAGATGCATGGGGCATCAAGATAAACCGTGTGGAAGTCAAGAACATCAATCCGCCGGCAGATATCCAGATGGCCATGGAAAAGCAGATGAGAGCAGAGCGAGAAAGAAGAGAAGCTATCTTGAGAGCAGAAGGTGAAAAGAAGTCAGCCATCCTCATCGCTGAAGGTAATAAGGAAGCAGTTATTCTGGAAGCTGAGGCTGCAAAGCAGGCAGCTATCAAGGCCGCCGAGGGTGAAGCGGAAGCTATCCTCATGGTACAGAAAGCAACGGCAGATGGTATCAGGATGCTCAGCGAAGCCGATGCTACCAAGGAAGTTCTGACACTCAGAAGCCTTGAGGCTTTTGAAAAAGCTGCCGAAGGCAATGCCACTAAGATAATCATCCCATCTGAAATACAGGGAATAGCAGGGCTGGCAAGTTCACTTACAGGAATAGTTGAAGATAAGAAATAGAGGAAGGAATGCAGGTTATGAATGGTGAAGCGGTAAACACCGGCAAAAAAGGCAGTGGCCTCGCCAAGTTTTTATACGTAGTTGCAGCTGTACTGGCGGTGATTTTCGTATATATGCTGATCGTTAATATAATGTATATAAGCAGTTACGCTGCATCGTACGGAATGTCCTTTTCCGATATGTGGCAGGAGGCTGTTCAGTATATAGTTACAGGCTCAGTCAGTTATTTCGTGTATACAGTGCTTGTATTTGCTGCAGGCAAGATCGTAAGTATCGTGCAGACGGGATGTTGTGTGCCATGTGCACCGCAGGTCGGGGAAGAAACTTGCTGTGACGAAAATTTTGAAGAGACTGAAGACGCAGACGTTGAGGCTGACGATGTCAAGGCAGAAGGCTTCGATCCCGATCAAGTGATAAACCGATTAGGAAAGAAAGAGGAAGCTGAGGAAAAGTCTGACGATGAGGCAGAGCCTGAGATGCAGCATGAAGATGAGCCGGACGAACCGGATATAACGGTCGTGCCTATAAGGGAACGCAGAAAAAGAAGATTTATAAAATAGACATTATGCGAGGAGAAACTGTTATGAAAAACTATAAAAAGCTGCAGAACGGCAGTGACATCAGAGGGATAGCACTTACAGGTGTGCCGGGAGAACTGCCGAACCTTACTGTGGATGAGGCAAGAGATATAGCAAGAGGTTTTCTTGTATGGCTTTGTAAAAAGACAGGGAAAGATGTAAAAGACATCAAGATAGCTATAGGAAGAGACCCGAGAATGTCAGGCAAGAGACTTCTTGACGGACTTATGGAAGGCTTCGGACCTTATGGGATCACAGCCTATGACTGTGGATTAGCATCTACTCCTGCAATGTTTATGGCTACGTTGTTCCCTGAATTCAAATGCGACGGAGGTATCATGATAACTGCCAGCCATCTGCCATATAACAGAAACGGATTCAAATTCTTCACTGAAGACGGCGGCCTTGACAAGGCTGATATCAAAGAGATCCTGGCGATCGCAGAAGATGAAGAGGCAGGTAAGGACGTTATAGGCGAGCCGACTAATCTTGATGGATATACACATAGACTGGGCCAGAGGATCTTTCCTGCAGAACCTGCAGATCTGATGAACCTTTACTGCGACCATCTGAAGAAACTCATCATCGATGGCGTACAAGATGGAGAAAGACCGCTTGAAGGTATGAAGATCGTAGTAGATGCAGGAAACGGAAGCGGCGGGTTTTTCGCCAGAAAAGTCCTGGCGCCTCTTGGCGCTGACGTGAGTGCCAGTCAGTTCCTCGATCCTGACGGAACATTCCCTAATCATCCGCCTAATCCTGAAAACAAGGATGCTATGCATTCTGTTTCAATGAGAACTTTATCAAACGGCGCGGATTTCGGACTTATTTTCGATACTGACGTAGACAGATCTGCGGCAGTAGACGGAAGAGGACGTGAAATCGCCAGAAACGGTATAGTGGCAATGGCGGCAGCTCTCGTTGCAGAAGAACATCCGGGAACTACAGTCGTTACGGACAGTATCACAAGCAGACAGCTGACAAGCTTTATCGAAGATAAGCTGGGACTGAAGCATCTCAGATTCAAGAGAGGATATAAGAACGTTATAAATAAATCCAAGGAGCTGAACGAACAGGGCATCGACAGTCAGCTGGCGATCGAAACATCAGGACATGCCGCTCTGAAGGAAAACTACTTCCTGGACGATGGAGCATATCTGGCTGTTAAGATCGTCATCAATGCAGCTCGACTCAAGAAAGAAGGACAGACTCTCGACAGCGTGATCGCAGAACTTCAGGAACCTGCTGACGAGAAGGAAATCAGAATTCCTATCGTTTGCGGCGACTTCGGACCTTACGGAGACAAGGTGCTGGAAGATCTGGCAGAATTCGTCAAGGCATCTGATGGACTCTCACTGGAAGAACCAAACTATGAAGGCGTTAGGATCAATTTCCCTGACGGCTGGTGCCTGCTGAGAAAATCTCTGCATGATCCTATCCTTCCTATGAACATGGCATCCGATAAGAGCGGAGGATGCGCTGAGATCAAGGCTGTCATGGCAGAATTCCTTGCAGGTTACGATCAGCTGGATCTTTCAGTCATGGAATAAGGCTGTGCCTGAGCGGAGGAATGTTATGAAGAAAAACGGTGAACATTTCGTTACGTGTGGTCAGATGAAAGTCCTTGAGCGTAGGGCAGATGAGAGCGGATTGTCATATTACAGAATGATGGAAAACGCAGGGAGCTGCGCAGCTTCGATGATAATGGAGCCGGTGGCATCTTACGAGGCGGAGTCGATGGAGGCGGATAAAAAAGTATATGTCTTCTGCGGCAAGGGAAATAACGGCGGTGACGGTTTCGTTGTAGCAAGACTTCTTCACGACAGAGGATATAAGGTCACTGTCATATTGGTAGACGGAGAACCTAAGACGCAGGATGCGATAACGAATTACGGACTTGTCCGCGTCAGAGACATCAGAATACTTAATATGGCAGAAAACAACAGGGCGCTTATGGAGCTGGGCGGAGAACCGGATATCATCGTTGATGCCGTTTACGGAACAGGCTTCAAGGGAGAACTCAAGAGCAACGGACTTAAAACAGCCATCTACATCAATCGATATTCAAAGGGCGTGCACGGAGAAGATCTGGTGCCGCGCGTCAAGATAGTAGCTCTCGATATCCCATCGGGGCTGGGCGGAGATGTGGTCAATGAAAAGCTGATAGATGTCAACAGCGTCAAGGCTGACCTCACAGTTACATTCCACGCCAAGAAGCCTGTACATGTGCAGAAATTTGCTCCGAAGTATTGCGGTGAGATACGCGTTGCGGATATCGGAATCGACGAAGATAAACTTTGGAATGTGGACGTGGAATATTAAAGCGACTTGACTGGGACATAAACAGCTGAACTGAACAAAATATTTATATTAAAAGCCTTATCCAATAAGTGATTACTTAGTTTCGGATAAGGCTTTTGTGTCTGTAAGGCCTAATAAATAGGGGAATTATTAAATTTATTCTTCACAAAGAATCATAAAGATCTTTTCCCCATTTTCCCACCACTGGGCAATAGAGAAAACGGATGCTTCATGTCCATCATAAGGAACAAGCTCATCTGTTTCATAATAATATGCGTATTCGGAATCTCCCATATCATATGTTTTATCATTGAAAACAATTTTTATATCGCCTATACCGATTGCCGAGCCATAACAATTTTCACCACATTCTACATTAATGAAAGTATCTGATATGAATTTAGGCAAGCGTGTTTCCAGTGTGGCTTCTTGTTGATCATTTTGAATAATGCATTTGCCATCGACCTTAGTGTCGCCTGTAAGAATTACAATTGTGCCTACACTGCCATTATTTATGATATTGCCTTTAAAATGACAATTTTCAAAAGAAATAGTTGCATTATCGCCGCTTATTATAACATCATTTTCAAATATGCGTCCATAGATGGATTCATTCTGACCTTCACTCAGCGCGAATTCGTGAGTTTCAGATAAAATTCTTTCTTCAATTGAAATGGATTTAACTGAAGTATACTTAGAGTATACTTTAGTGCCTTTAACGGTTCTATAAGCTCTGACCTTATAATAATATGTTTTACCGGGCTTCAAGCTCTTGTTCGTATATGATAAATCAGAAGTAGTCTTTATTCTTACATAACTTCCTTCTTTAGTTGATGCTCTGAAAAGCTGGTAGCCGTTAGCACCATTTACTTTGTTCCAAGTAAGAGCAGCACTTGTATAAGAGCCTTGCTCAACTTTAAATGCGCCTACAGATTTTAATGAAGGCGTAGCAGCTTTTACACTACTGAATTTTCCTTTTTTAGAACCGTTTACTGCACGAACTTTATAATAATATGTCTTGCCTGTTGTTAAGCTTTTATTTGTATAAGTTCGATATTTTGTTGTAACAACTTTTGAATATTTACCTGTCTTTGAAGTTGCTCTGTAAACTTCATATTTCTTTGCGTTAGTTGATTTTTTCCATGAGATTTTAATCGCATTATAGTCAGAACTCGCAACAGAAGACAAGGTTACCTTACCGGGAGTCTTTGTTGCTGCTGAAACTTCATCTGGCAGTACAATCATCATTGCCAATGTCAAGATAAAGATACTCATGAAAGTTATGATTCTCTTTGAACGTTTCATTCTTCGCCTCCGATCTCATTGTTATAGAAATCAATATTTTTCGTTACTGTATTATATCACAATAGTGATTATGTCGCTATAATTAAAAAGGCACTACTTGACTGGCTCATAAAACATACAAAGGTTTTCAACGAAAAGTGCACTGTGAGGGTGGGTTTTCGTAACTAAATTGTGTATAGCCGGTTTATAATTTAGAGGCTTTCTCCTGTGCCTTGATAGCGTTCCATAAATCAAGGCCTTCTTCTACAGAATTCACTTTAACATCGCCGAACACATGAGGGTGGCGGCGAACCATTTTCTCTGATACGCCTTGAACCACGTCTGCCATGGTGAAACGGCCTTCTTCGGCTGCAATCTGCGCATGCAGCACGATCTGAAGCAGCACGTCGCCAAGCTCCTCACACAAGTTGTCGTCATCTTTGTTGTTGATAGCATCTATGACTTCCTGAGCTTCTTCCAAAAGGCACTCTTTCAGAGATTCGTGGGTCTGCTTCTGATCCCAAGGGCATCCGCCCGGTGCACGGAGCTGTGCGATTATATCAAGAAAGTCTTCGTAAGTATATTTCTTATCAGTTTCGGCATTACTTGTTTTCTTGTCCATTGTGGAATCCTCCTCCCATCTTATAGCCGCCAAGATCCAAGGTGACGTATTTGAACCCGTATTTCTTGATTTCTTCATTTATCTTATCTAAGGTCGTTTCAAGAGTTTCATCAAATTTTCCGTCAAGCTGACCGCCAAATAATTTCACTCGATCTTCCGCAGGGACTTCTATACGAGCGATGTCACCGTGGTGACGAACGCGGACTTGACGCAGTCCGAGACTTCGCAGAAATGTTTCAGCCTTATATACAGCTGCCAATTTATCTTCGGTTATCTCTTCACCGTATGGGATCCTCGATGCCAGACATGCGAAAGCAGGTTTATCCCAAATCGGTGTGCCGTCATGCAGCATGAGGGAATTGGCAAGTAACCTGTCTTCTTTCGAAAGCATTTCCAAAGCCGTGCGGATCTCATTTTTAGTGAGGCCTGCATCTTTCAGAGGGCTTGCGATATCAAGCTCTGCCAGTGCTTTATGTCCCGGCCTGTAATCATCCATATCATCAAGGTTTGTTCCGTCAGCGAGGACGAAATCATCTGCAGCGGCTTTGGCGGCAAATTCTTTCAGCGTGCTGAACATGGCTTTTTTACAGTGGTAGCATCTATCGGCAGGATTAGGAGCCAGTATTGGCATGATATAATCCATACTGATGACGTCGTGCTCTATGCCGAGGGACGCGCAGAGCGCTTTTGCATACTCTACTTCATCTTCAGCAAGATGAGGACCGCATGCCGTTATCGCCCGGACATTTTCGGCACCCAGCGCTTTGGAAGCGAAGGCAAGCAGAAAGGCACTGTCGACGCCTCCCGACAGTGCCACTGTTATCCTTTTATATGATTTTAATATCTTTTCAAGCTTATCGAGTTTCATATTATTTCTCACATGTGCGCATAGCGAGGATGGTTTCTTCGAACAGTTTTTCCAGTTCCCAGCCCAACATTTCTGCGCCCTGGATTATAACGTCTCTGCTGCAGCCTGCAGCGAATTTCTTGTCCTTGAATTTCTTTTTAACGGATTTTACTTCCATGTCCTGAACGCTCTTCGACGGTCTCATGAGGGCCGCGGCTCCGATAAGACCTGTCAGTTCATCACATGCGAAGAGGACTTTTTCCATTTCATGTTCCGGAGCCACATCTACGCCTGTCATGCCCCAGCCGTGGCAAACGATGGCGCGGATCATATCATCTTCGACGCCTGTTTCCTTGAGGAGTTCAGGTGCTTTGACACAGTGCTCTTCAGGCCACATTTCGAAATCGATATCGTGGAGAAGACCTACCAGTCCCCAGAAATCCACATCATCACCGTAACCAAGCTTTTCTGCGAAGTATCTCATGGTGCCTTCTACAGTTTCTGCGTGTTGGATATGAAATGGTTCTTCGTTGTATTTTTTCAAAAGTTCAAAAGCTTCTTCTCTTGTTATCATTGCAATCTTTCCTCCTTGCTAGGCAGCTGTGCCACTATGATGGCAGCGAACATGATCACGCAGCCGATGACTTCTCTGACAGCCATAACTTCTCCCAGGAATATCATTCCGGCAATAACGCCGAATACTGATTCCAATGAGAGGATCATAGATGCGGAAGTCGGGTCTGTGTACGCCTGACCTGTTACCTGGAATGTGTATGCTACGCCGCAGCTCATGATACCTACATAGCAGAGAGGGAACCATGAACCGAGGATGTTTTCCCAAGTCGGCAGATCAAATCCAAGTGCCGGATCCAGAGGGAATATCAGTATGCAGGAAACGATACCTGCTACGAAGAACTGGATGCATGACAGCTTGACACCGTCTACCTTAGGTGAGAAGTAGTCAACAGACAGGATATGTAATGCGAAGAAAAGTGCGCATACCAGCATGATGGCATCGCCCTTGTTGACTCCGCCAAGACCGCCTTCTGCCGGGATGCAGAGCAGATAAAGACCTGCTATCGCAGCGAAAACACATACCCATACTACAGGACGGATCTTTTTTCTCAGAAAGATCAGGCCGATAAGAGGTACCAGCATTACATAAAAAGGTGTGATAAATGCCGCTTTTCCGGCTGTTGTATAGAAAAGGCCGATCTGCTGGATGTTTCCTGCAAGCATGAGAGCCATACCGCAGACTATGCCGCCGATGATCAGCAGCTTGTTTTCTGCCTTCTTGGCTTCAGCTATTTCTTCAGGAGAACGATCGTCAGGCTCCGCCTTGTTTTTATTCATCTTAGACATGAACCATATTACAGGAAGCAGTATTATACCGCCGATAACTGTTCGGATCCCATTGAAAGCGATAGGGCCGATCAGGTCCATTCCTTCTTTTTGAGCAACGAATGCTGTACCCCATATGATGGCAGTTGTCAGCAGCATCAGATTGCCCTTCATTTTACTCTTCATAGGAATCTCCTTTCATCAAAAAATCATTCTTATACAGATATAGACCAATTATATCAAATAAGCAGGTGGTTGCCAAATAAATTACGAGTAAGAAAATTATTTGTTAGAGAAAAAAGGCTCAAGGAATTCTTTTGAGAAATGTATTCTCGAAAACAAGTATAACTTGCCGTAGAACTCCAATTCATTATCGGCTGCAAATACCGCCTTTAGCTTATTCATTCGGTATCTTATAGTATTCTTGTGCTGGAACATTTTTTGTGCAGCGATATCCACATTGCCGTTGCAGTTTACCAGTGTTATCAAAGTCTCAAGGAGCGGGGATCTTTGAGATGAAGTTTCGGAGAGTTTATCAAGCATTTCTTCATAATAGAGGTTTGGCCCCAGCAGATAACGATCCTTGAATATTATGTGGTCAAAAGGCGCGGTAGATATTTCGGCTATGTTTCTGTTGTCGAGAATGCCGCTGGTGTTAGCGAAGATGGCATCTATCAGCATGGTGCCGATGTCATCGACACCGGTGATGGCACGACTTATACCGATATGTGTATCTGACAGCGCAGCATTTGAACTGAAAGCTGATATGAGAGTTGTTTTGAACTGATCAACGATATCACTGTCAGTAGAATTTATAGTTGCTATCAGAATGATTCCTCGCTTGTATGCTACGAATGAATATATGATATCCGCCCCTTCTATTGAATCGGGAATATCCAATCCGTTGTCAAGAAGCACATTGTTGTATAAATCAAGTGCGTCCTGCGATATGGATGAAGTGTCTGTGCGGTTAGAAATAAAAGCGCACATTATCGTTGCTGAATAAAAGAACGGATTGATTTTTCGAAGAAGGTTTTCTTTCTCCAAAACATCCAAATTATCGTTCGAAATAAGAGTATCAAGAACTATCTCATTAAAGGAAGTGTAAAGACTGTTTAGCGTCTCATTCTTGATAGCATATAATATTTCATCGATATATATGTCCGTGAAAAACATGATCGGAACGCCGTGTTCATTGGAATAATCCTTTATCGCATCGGGCAGATCGGTGAAATAAATGTCTTTGATAGCGATGGCAGACACGTGATTGTTTATCAAAAGCTTGAGAGATCTGTCTATTGCGACCGAATCATCCTTGATGGATGCCAGTGTAGTGAGTACGAACTCTCCTTTATCAAATGATTTAGTGATTTGTGTATCTTGTTCCCATTCAAGAAAACCTGCGCTGGTCACCTTATTGTTGAGACCGCTTTTGCCTGAGACCATACGAAAATCTTTGAACATAGGCTTTGACAAAAGGTTTGCTACTGTTGGCATATCATACACCTCCTTCCCATCATATACTGATTATATCATGTATTAGAGCAATTTGAACTCAAAGTTTTTGTACATTGTACAAACAAAAGGGTGTTTCTTTATTCTATATACAATTGAATCTTGTAAAAAGTATAGTAAAATATATAATGTAGAAGCTTATAAACAATAACGTGCCGCATAGGTATACCTATACTATTCAAAAGAGTGGATCGAAATATCACCCAAGTTTCGATTCACTCTTTTGTTTCCATATGATATCATATGGTAAAGCATGACAGTAAAATATGGATGGTATCGATATGGACAGAAATATCAGAGACAGGCTATACATAGCGACAGTTTGTGCAGAGCACAAAGAAATAATAGAAAAATACGGTGTCGGAGTAGAGCTCGATCAGTTCTGCGACCCAAGAGCAATAGACGGAGAGACTGCTGAAGATGCTCGCGTCGAGATAGCAGAGCTTTTAGAGGCGGCAGACAGGTGCGTTTTGCACGCGCCGTTCAGTGAGCTTTTCCCTGCAGCCATAGATCCTAAGGCGAGAGCGCTCGCCATGGAAAGGATGCAGCAGGCGGCAGAGCTGGCTTGCGAGTATGGAACGAAAAAGATGATCGTTCACTCAGGGTATGTGCCTCTCGTGTTTTTTAAGGAGTGGCACGAGGATAGATCGGTGGAATTCTGGGAAGAATTCATGGCGGATCGTGATGACGGCCTCGTTATAACTGTAGAAAATGTCATGGATGACGAGCCGTATATGATGGTAAAGATGATGGAAAGGATCACAAATCCGAATATCAGGCTTTGCTTCGATGTGGGACATGCTGCATGTGTCAGCGATGTGCCGGTCCTCGAATGGCTTGAAGCGATGGCTCCGTATCTGGGGCATATCCACATACATAACAACGATGGGACTCATGACTGGCATAAGCCGATATTCGACGGTAAGGTCGATATGGAAACTTTTCTCGACAAGGTCATAGAACTGTGCGCTCCGGATACGACGATAACTATAGAGAGCCTTGAAGGGCTGAGCTCTATGGAATGGCTTAATGAAAAGGGATATCTGGGCTGAGGGGACAAGGATAAGGAAAAATAAATGAAGGCGAAAATACTTGAAACTATAAACAGAATAGAAGCACCTGATGCAGCAGCGATGGATGTAGCGCTGTCAAGACAGGCGGCACTTGCTAAACCTCCGGGAAGCCTCGGCGGACTTGAAGATATCTCTGTCAGGATGGCAGGGATAACGGGAAGCTTATTCAATGAAATAAATAGGAGCTGCGTTGCTGTCTTTTGTGCAGATAATGGCGTCGCAGAAGAAGGAGTGTCTTCTGCACCGCAGAGCGTTACGATGGCCCAGACTGTGAACTTTGCAAGAAGGCTGACGGGTGTGGGCGTCCTTGCCGAAAGTTTCGGAAGCGACCTTCTTATTGTAGATATGGGAGTAAAGCATCCCATACCTGCCGAGCTTTATGATAAAGTGCCCCTTTGGAACACGAGAAGGATCATCGACAGGAAATCAAGGCCCGGGACTGATAATATCGCCAAGGGCCCTGCCATGAGCCGTGAAGAGGCTCTGCGCTGTATCGAAGTGGGCATAGAGATGGCAGATGCCGTGAAAAATGCCGGATACGATATCTTAGGCATCGGTGAGATGGGAATAGGCAATACGACGACAAGTGCGGCAGTACTATCGGCCATTACCGGAGAAGGCAGCGATGCGACATGTGGTAAAGGCGGCGGCATAAATGATAAGAGCTTCGTGAGGAAAAAGGAAATCATCGATGAAGTCAGCGCTGACTGGCGTGCAAAGGGCGGGTTGTTGGCAGTGCTTGAGGAAGCTCGAGATCAAGGCGGATCGCCGATAGACGATATGGTTGGCATTCTGGCATCAATGGGCGGCTTCGATATATGTGCCATGGTAGGAGCATTCATAGGTGCAGCGGCCAATAAGATCCCTGTGGTGATCGACGGATACATTTCAGTGGTGGCAGCACTGGCAGCTTACGTGATAGCGCCCAAGTCTATAGGATACATGTTCGCATCCCATAAATCATGGGAAAAAGGATATGAGCTGGCTGTAGAGGCTCTCGGTCTCAAGCCGTTCCTGGAACTGGGCATGCGCCTTGGAGAAGGCAGCGGATGTCCGATCGCGTTTCAGGTTATCAAAGGAGCCTGCGATGTTATGAGAAATATGGCGACGTTCGAAGAAGCAGAAATAAACGATGATTATTTAGATGAAATACGAAAGGGAGACTGTTTTTAGTCTCCCTTTCTGTTTAGTGATTTAAAGATGTTTATATAAGCATTTTTCTAGTCGATGACAGGTTCATATCCATCATATTCGCCTGCTGCGATGGAAGCGATAGTTGCGAGAGTTCTGTCGATGTCTCCTTCTGTGCAGTAAGGAGCAAGGCCGAGTCTTACAACGCCGTCAGGCAGGTTCAGAGCCTTCATTGTTTCGATAGCGTAGAAGTCGCCGTTCCAGCAATTGATAGCTTTTGAACCGAGAACTTTAGCAACAAATTCGTTGGAGTAGTTATCCATAGTGAATACTACTGTAGGTGTTCTTGGCTGTCCTTCTGCAGGTCCGTAAACGTTGACGCCCGGGATCCTTCTGAGGCCTTTTCTAAGTTTAGTTCCCAGAGGCTCTTCGTAAGCATCGATCGCCAGCATTCCGGCAACTACGTACTTTCTTCTTCCTTCGAGGTCTTTAGTTTCTTCTTCGAAGTATTCTATGTATTTTTCACCGATGGAAGCGATGAAGTTTACTGCAGCTTCGCATCCGCGGAGGTGTTCGTACTGAGGAGTACCCATATGGAACTGTCTTGCGCCTTCTGCGATATCAGGAGCACCGGCATTGTTGATCTCGAGTCTGTCCAGATGTTCCTTCTTCAGGTAGATGAGACCCATGTGAGGTCCGAACCACTTATATGGTGAGCATACGAGACAGTCTGTATCGATAGCCTTAACGTCGATAGGAAGATGTGCTGCATAGTGAACAGCGTCTATTACTGTGAAAGCTCCGACTTTATGTGCTTCGTCGATGAACTTCTTAACGTCAGTGATAGTTCCGATACCGTTGGCAGCCCAGTTAACTGCAACCAGTTTAGTCTTATCGCTCAGCTTTGACATGTAGTCATCAAAATCAAGCTGCTGAGTTTCAGGGTCAAGTCTTACTTCCTTGATAACGCATCCGTATCTTGCCAGTGATCTCCATGGCTGGATATTGCACTGATGGTCTATCTGAGTAACGATGATCTCATCGCCTTCTTTGAATTCTTTTGAAATATTTGCTGCCAGATTGTAGTTGTTCTGAGTTGATGAGCAGTTGTAGCCTACTTCGTCAACATCGCAGCCCAGGAAGTCAGCTCCTGCCTGTCTTGCAGCGATTTCGATATCTCCCTGCTTCAGACCTGCTCTGAAGTTTCCGTCTTCGTTAGCGTTATCATAGATCATATAACCTGTGATAGCATCCAGTACGCTGTAAGGCACCTGAGTTCCTCCCGGTCCGTCAAGGTATGCGATCGGTGTTCCGTTGATCTGAAGATCACACGCAGGGAATTGTTCTCTCAGCGCTTCCACGTCAAATTTAAAAGCCATATTCATCCTCCTCTTAAATCGATATTTATATATTATTTGAGTTTCGATCCGCTAAAATGTCGATCATAGTTAGATTATATCTCTTTATCGGAATAAAACAAGTGTGTAAAGTTACAATTAATGGGAATGATTTTGTACATTGTACAAATAAATTCTGTGGTATAATAGCAATTTAAGAGGAGGTCGCTATATTATGAACATATTCATCAGCGGTGGATGCAAAAATGGCAAGTCATATTATGCGCAGAGAAGAGCCAAGGAAATGGCCGGATCTCTTGGCGTGCCGCTTTATTATATAGCAACCATGATACCTCACGATGACGAGGACAGATCTCGCATCAAAAGGCACCTTTCGGAAAGAGACGGGTGGGGCTTTGAGACGATAGAACAGGGATTGGCGCTGACTGAGATATTACATAATGAAGACATTGATAAAAACGGAGTCTTTCTTATGGACAGCGTGACGGCGCTTCTGGATAATGAGATGTTTGATGATAAGGGAAATATAGATGAGGCGGCACCGGAACGCGTGAAAGCAGATGTCCTGGAGTTTGCTGCTGCCACCGGAAACACAGTTTTCGTATCGGACTATATATACGGAGACGCTGATTTTTACAGTGAGACCGTGGAAAGCTACAGGCGCGGGCTTGCTGCGGCTGATAGGGCGCTGGCGGAAGTTTGCGAGGAAGTTATTGAGATCGCCTACGGCACAGAGGAGAGATGGAAATGAAAAAATACATAAGAGGCTTCCTGATGGCCTGGGGCAATTTCAGTGCCATACCGTGTCCGTATCATAAATGGCACGAAGACTCGAGAAAGGCTATGCTTGCGATGCTGCCTTTGGTAGGACTGATGCTGGCAGTGATAGTATGCGCTGCCTGGTGGATCCTTGATCTGATAGGCGTTCCGGCAATACTTACGGGAGCTGTTTTGACAGCACTGTACTTTATTGCCAACGGATTCATCCATCTTGATGGATTCATGGACTGCAGTGATGCTATTCTTTCAAGAAGACCGGAACTTGAAGAAAGACAGAGAATATTAAAGGCCTCCGATGTAGGAGCTTTCGCAGTTATCAGTGTGATGCTGATGTCTATCATATTTGCGGCATCCATGATGACACTGGCAGAAGATTTCAGTTTGGAGAAGGCATCGATATTGCTTATAACCATGATGATATCTCGAGCCATGGCGGCAGACTATGTAGGGAAAAAGCCTGCGATGAAGACAAGCCAGTATGCGGATCTGGGCGGGCCCAAATGTGATAATGAAGCCGATGCCAACAGTGTTAGTGAGAAAATAGGCTCCGAGAAAAAGTTGAGCTCGTGGGAACAGGGTGTGCTCACCCTGATGATAGTTATACCGGTATTAGCAGTTCCGAGACTGGTGATTGGCGGCGGAGAAGGATTCCCATATTTGGGCGTGTTTAGTATCGTAGCCTTGATCGTATTAGTGGCAGCTATGGTAGCCGGACGATATGCCATAAAGCAGCTTGGCGGCATGAACGGTGATATTGCAGGGTATATGGTAGTTATGAGCGAGACTATCGGCGTGCTTGCAACAGCGATATTGACATCGGTAGTATAAGGAGAAATCAATGAAACTGATTTTCGGAGGAGCTTTCCAGGGCAAACTGGAATATGCGAAGAAGAATTTTGATATAAAGTCAGTGCACGACTGCGGAGCAGGCGTTTCGTCGGAGGCGTCAGGCACAGAGCCGGACTTCAGCAAAGACGCCGTGTGCGCTTTGGAAAAGTTTGTGCTCAGGTGTGTCAGAGACGGTAAGGAAGCAGCAGACTTCTTCAGAGAAAATAAAGAAAAATGGCAGGATAAAGTCCTGATAATGACAGATGTTTCGCAGGGGATCGTTCCGATGGATGCGGATCTCAGAGCTTTTCGTGAGATGAACGGCAGATTGATGCTTTATCTTGCGAGCGAAGCGGAAGAAGTCATTAGGGTGTTTTGCGGGATAGGAAAGAAGGTCAAATAATGAAGTCAAAGATATGTCTCATAAGACATGGTATAACTGAAGGAAACAAGAGAAAACTATATTACGGACATTCAGATATAGATCTGGCGCCGGAAGGTGTTGAAGAACTGAAAGCTCAGGCTGCATCGGGGATGTATCCTGATGGAGACAGTGCGGATTTTTATACGACAGATCTTAAGCGTACCCAGCAGACACTTAAGCTGATCTACGGTGAAAGAGAATTCACACCGATGGCGTCACTTAAGGAGATCAACTTCGGTGACTTCGAGATGAAGACATATCAGGAACTGAAGGATCTTGAGGAGTATCAGGAATGGCTGAGAAATCCTAAGGACGATACGCTTGCACCACCAAACGGTGAGAGTCTCAGGGAGTTTTATGAGAGAATAGTAGCGGGGTTTGAAGATCTGAGAAGCAGGCACGCGCTGAAAGAACTTAAGATGAGGCACAAGGACGATGAAGCCCTCAGCATCGTAGTTTGTCACGGCGGGACTATTTCGGCTGTGATGCAGGACATTTTCCCGGGGGAAAAGGATAATTTCTATCAGTGGATACCTGATCCGGGTCATGGATATATACTGACCTTGGAAGATGGTAAGGTGACGGCAGCAGATCCGTTTTAAGGAGGATAATATGAAAATCAAAAATACAGTGACAGAACTTATCGGCGGTACGCCGCTTCTGAGACTTCACAAGATGGAGGAAAAATTCGGTGCACAGGCTGAAGTTATCGCCAAGGTGGAGTTTTTCAATCCGGCGGGAAGCGTCAAGGACAGAGTTGGATATAATATGGTGATCGAGGCAGAAAAAGAAGGCCGCCTCAAGCCGGGCGGAACTATCATCGAGCCTACAAGCGGCAACACAGGTGTGGGTATCGCCATGACTTGTGCGGCACGCGGATACAAGGCTATCATGGTGATGCCTGAAAGCATGAGTGTGGAAAGGCGCACGCTGCTGAAAGCGCTGGGGGCTGAACTGGTGCTGACAGATAAAGACCTGGGTATGCAGGGAAGCGTTGATAAAGCCAAGGAGCTCCTCGAAGAGATCCCGGGCAGTATCATTGCAGGACAGTTCGAAAATCCTGCCAATCCGCAGGCTCATTATGAGACTACAGGACCTGAGATCTGGGAAGATACAGATGGACAGGTAGACATACTCGTAGCGACTTTCGGAACAGGCGGAACAGTTTCAGGCATAGGAAAATACCTGAAGGAAAAGAATCCTGATGTCAAAGTAGTGGCTGTGGAACCTGCGGCATCACCTTTGCTTTCAGAAGGCAAGGCAGGTCCTCATAAGATCCAGGGTATAGGAGCCAATTTCATTCCTGATGCCCTTGATCAGACTGTCATAGATGAGATCGTGACAGTTTCAGACGATGATGCCCTGGATACTATGAAAGAGATCGCGTGCACGGAAGGTCTGCTGGTTGGCGTGTCATCCGGAGCAGCAGTATATGCAGCGGGACAAGTAGCTGCCAGAGCCGAGAACGCAGGCAAGAGGATAGTCGTTATCCTGCCTGACACAGGCGAAAGATATTTGAGTATTTTCTAAAAAACAAAAGGTGCTTTATATGATTACAATATTACTATCATTAAGCTCAGGTGTTATAGGAGCAATAATTGCGGCGATTATTACCGTGCAGTTAACAGCTAAAAGTCAAAAACAACAGATGAAAAAACAAGTGGCAGAGGAACTATTTGGATACCGTTACCAGCTTGTTAGAGAGGACTCGAGCATGGATGAGATCCTGTTTTGCTTGAATAAAATTCCGATAGTTTTCAATAGAAATGAAAGAATAATCAACATATGGAACGAATTATATTTTGCTCTTAGTAACAAAACTGACGAGAGGGATGAATTGTTAGCATTGTTAATTAAAGAAGTATGTGTGGATGTTGGAATAAGCTCAGCTGATCGCTCTATTGAAGACTTTAAAAAAGTAATATCATAAGACAAATGTGAACAGAGTAAAGTGAAGTAAACTTATTAATATTAGGAAGGTTAAAGTACAAGAGGGATTTCTATGAACGGACTGGAATTTGAAAATCTTTGTGCAGAGTGTCTAAGAAAAAGTGGGTATCGCAATGTACAAGTGACGAAAGCAAGCGGAGATTATGGTGTTGACATTTTAGCAAGTAAGGGCGGGCATAGATATGCCATTCAGTGTAAATACTATAAAAATCCTGTCGGGAATTCAGCTATACAAGAAGTTGTTGCAGGTATGCATTATTATAACTGTGATAAAGCTATGGTAATGACAAATTCCACATTTACTAAAAATGCGAAAGAACTAGCCAATGCAAATAATGTAAAATTATGGGAAAAAGTTAATAAGAGATCCAAGAAAGGCTATACGCCAAAAGATATCTTAATCTGTTTCGCTATATATTTCATTTATGAAGGGGGAGCATTTCTTTCAAAATATCATCCTATTATTTTTGGAATAGCGATTGGTTTGCTGATTGCTTGTCTGTTTATGTATATAATTTACCGTATTTTTACGAGAGAGAAGAATGTGGACGATGAATCTAAACCAGAAGATTTATCCCTCGAAGAAATGAGACAAATATGGGCTGACACTATGACTGAAGGGGTTACTGAGCAACTATCTTTGATAGATGAATTTGCAAGTGATGTGATTATGTTGGCAGCATATTATGAAGAAATAACACCTTTAATTTTACAGGAAAAGCTTGCCGTTGGGTCTGAAAGAGCAGAGGAATTAATAGGTGTATTGGAGGAATTAGGCTTTATAGAAAAGACAAAGAATGAAAATGATTCATGGAGGGCCATTAAGGAGATAAAAGTGAATGATAAAGTGAGACAACAGCTGATGTTGAAAGATGAGTTTTTAGTTGATGCAATTGAATTGGTAGTACTTGCACAGCAGGTCTCACCATCCATGTTACAGAGAAGATTTAGGATCGGATATAATCGAGCCTGCCAAATCATAGATGTAATGGAAGCGATGAAGATTGTGGAAACTTCGGATGGACTTCAGTCAAGAAGAGTGCTTTGGACAGAAGATGACTATTGCATTAATCTAAACGCATTTGATTTTGACAATTTCGTCAAACCATTGGAACAAAAGAATGGCGTTGTAGAACATGATATGAAAATTGAAACAGTAATAGTTGATGAAAAAGAAGCTGGAGAGATTCCAAGAATATATGAGGGTTATTCCCCTAAACCATATAAGGCGCTTTCTGTTTTCAGCAATATGCTTGTAGAAAAAAGCTGTGATGAATCTTTTGATTTAACAATGAATTTATTGTGTGAAAAATATTCTTCTTCTGAAATGAAGTTTTTATTGATGGACAAAGAATGCCTTTATAAAGATGCTGGTAATCTTGCTCTTCCGGTCATTGCTGATTCAGATAAAATGAAAGTGGCCTTAAGCTGGGCATGTTCTGAAATGAACTACAGGTATGAAATTTTAAAAAAAGAATCAAAAGATTTTCATTCATACAATTTGTCGGTACCATCTGAAGAAAGATTCGTTAATATGTTCGTTATTGTTTCAGAAGTATATGATTTTCAGGAATTATATAATGATGAAACTACAAAAATCAATTTGATCGATTTGCTGATAAAAGGGAAAAGGGTTGGTATGTTTGTTTTGCTCTTTACTAAGTTTAAGGCAAAAGGGTTAAAGTTGAAAGAAATTGCTGATTTGTTAAATGTTATTGACTCTGAAGAATATGAGAAATACATAAAATAGTTAAAAAACAAAGGATTTTAATAAATAAAATATACTGATAGGCGATGGCTTTTTCTATATGTTACTAAAGAGAGTTGGTATTTATAGAAAGAAATCCATGAAACATCACCACAAATTGTTTCTTTATAGAAAGCAGTATGATTTATTCAAGATATAGCTAGTATATTCTATAAAATTTGACTAGAGGTATTAAGCATATAGAGGGAAACAATAATAATATTTCAAAACTCTATAAATGAGCAGGCGCAAGCAGGGCTTTGTAGAGTGGGGTAACAGGAGCTATGCTAATTACGAGGAGGCTCCATAACAAAAAGATTGGATAAAATATTTATGGAATAGCAACTCAAAATATTAGAAAAATCAAATAAATACAGACATTAAAAGACGCTCGGGGGACCGGGCGTTTTGTTTTACGAACATTAATTGATAGTGCCGTGAATAATGTTCGCCAAACGTTCAAATTTCAAAGAAAACAATACATTTATTGTTGCGATTTTTTGGCAAAAGTGCTAACATTATGATGAGATATTAGCGATTTAAGACCGTTTCAATACAATTATCAGAAAGGACGAGTACTCATGGTAAGAAGAATTTACGTTGAAAAGAAAAAAGGCTTTGATGTAGAGGCAGCATCACTCTTCAATGATGTGAAAGAAAACCTCCACCTGGAAGACCTGACAGGAGTAAGAGTTTTGAACCGTTACGATGTAGACGGCATAGATGACGCTACATACGAAGCGGCTAAGTTTTCAGTATTTGCAGAACCTGCCATAGACGTGGTATATGAAGAAACCATGCCTGAGGATGTGTGTTCTGCTATTTATTTTGCGGTAGAGTATCTGCCGGGTCAGTACGACCAGAGAGCAGACTCAGCTGCACAGTGCATCAAGCTGATGAATGCAGAAGTAGATGCTACAGTTAAATTCGCAAGAGTGATCGTTCTTGAAGGCGATCTTACAGAAGCACAGGTCGAAGCAGTAAGAGGATACTGCGTGAACCCTGTTGACTCACAGATCGCAGCAACAGAAAAACCTGAAAATCTGGAAATGGAAACTACAGTTCCTGATGACGTAGCTATCATCGAAGGTTTCAGAGAACTGGATGAACAAGGTTTGGAAAACTACAGAAGAGAAATGGGATTTGCCATGAGTCCTGCAGACATCGCCCTCATCCAGAAATATTACAGAGAAGACGAAGACAGAGATCCTACCCTGACAGAACTGAAGGTAGTAGATACATATTGGTCTGACCACTGCAGACATACAACATTCAACACTACTCTCGAAGAAGTCACATTCGAAGACAGCCCTTACGGTCAGCTGGTGAAGGAAGCATTCGAACAGTATATGGCAATGAGAGAAGATGTTTACGGCGAAAGAGAAAAGAACCTTTGCCTGATGGATATGGCATGCATCGGAACCAAGTACTTGAAGAAGTACGACAAGGTAGACAACCTGGACGAATCAGAAGAAATCAACGCATGCAGCATCAAGGTAAAAGCTAAGATCGACGGTAAGGAAGAAGACTGGCTGGTAATGTTCAAGAACGAAACACATAACCATCCAACAGAAATCGAACCTTTCGGCGGCGCTGCTACATGCCTGGGCGGAGCTATCAGAGACCCGCTCTCAGGAAGAGTTTATGTATATCAGGCAATGAGAGTTACAGGTGCGGCTGACCCTAGAAAGCCTATCGAAGAAACTCTCGCAGGCAAGCTGCCTCAGAGAAAGATCACTCAGGAAGCAGCTGCCGGCTATTCATCATACGGCAACCAGATCGGTCTTGCTACAGGTCTTGTTGACGAAGTTTACCATGAAAACTACGTGGCTAAGAGAATGGAGATCGGTGCCGTAGTAGGTGCAGCTCCTGCAGACCACGTTATCCGTAAAGTTCCTGCAAAGGGCGACGTTATCATCCTGGTAGGCGGCAGAACAGGCCGTGACGGATGCGGCGGAGCAACAGGTTCATCCAAGGAACATACAGAAGATTCCATCAATCAGTGCGGAGCAGAAGTACAGAAGGGTAATCCTCCTGTAGAAAGAAACATCCAGAGAATGTTCAGAAGAAAAGAAGTTGCTACTCTCATCAAGAGATGTAACGACTTCGGAGCAGGCGGCGTTTCAGTTGCTATCGGCGAACTGGCGGACGGCCTCGAGATCAATCTGGACAAGGTTCCTAAGAAGTACGACGGCCTCGACGGAACTGAACTGGCCATCTCAGAATCACAGGAAAGAATGGCAGTAGTAGTAGAAGCCGACAAGGCTGCAGAATTCATCGGATATGCTGATGAAGAAAATCTGGAAGCTACACAGGTTGCCGAAGTTACAGATACTAACAGAGTAAGAATGTACTGGAGAGGAAAGTGCATCCTGGATCTTTCAAGAGACTTCCTCAACACTAACGGAGCTCAGCAGTTTACTGCGGCACATGTGGTTGCACCACAGTGCATCTGTAAAGAGCAGTGCGCAGTACGCGGCGCATCGGCTCATGAAGCACTTGCTGACATCCTGAAGGAAACTAAGAGCAAAGAGCAGCTTCTCGTAGATCTGAACTGCTGCAGCAAGAAGGGCCTCATCGAAAGATTCGACTCAACTATCGGAGCAGCTACAGTTCTGATGCCTCTTGGAGGTAAGTACCAGCTGTCACCTGCTGCAGGTATGGCTGCTAAGCTGCCTGTAGTACACGGCGAAACAGATACAGCTACTATCATGGCATACGGATTCGATCCTGAACTGGCAACTAAGAGCCCGTTCCACGGAGCGCTTTATGCAGTAGTTGATTCAGTAACAAAGATCGCTGCAATGGGCGGTGACTACAGAACAGTAAGGCTCACATTCCAGGAATACTTCGAAAAACTGGGTGAAGACGCAGCAAGATGGGGCAAGCCAATGGCTGCACTGCTGGGTGCACTGAGAGTTCAGAAAGAACTTGAGATCCCTGCTATCGGCGGTAAGGACAGTATGTCAGGAACATTCATGGATATCGACGTTCCTCCTACACTGGCATCCTTCGCGATCACAACTATCGATGCAGGTGAAGTAGTATCAACTGAATTCAAGAAGGAAGACAGCAAGCTGGCAGTCCTCACTGCACCAATCGATGAAAACGGAGTAGTAGACTTCGAAACATACAGAAAGAATCTGCTGAAGGTAAGAGAACTGGCAGCAGCAGGCAAGATCCTGGCAGCTAACACTATCGGAAGAGGCGGACTTTATATGGCTCTCGTTAAAATGGCTGTTGGTAACGGCATCGGAGCTGACGTTAAGTTCGAAGGAGATATCCTTTCACCTATGTACGGTTCACTCGTTGTAGAACTTCCTGCAGACGAAGACGTGGCAGCCCTCATGGAAGGTGCGCTTTACGCAGAAATCGGAACAACTTCCGCAGACGGTAAGCTGACAGTCAACGGCGAAGCAGAAGAAGTGGCAGCTATCACAGCTAAGTGGCAGGAACCTGTTGAAAGCGTATTCCCTGTAAGAACTGCAGAGTTCAAGAAGGAAGCAGATAAGACAGAAGTTGCAAGAACACTTTATACAGAAAGAAATACAGCAGGTCCTAAGATCCAGATCGCAAAGCCAAAGGTAGTTATCCCGGCATTCCCTGGAACTAACTGCGAAGTTGATTCAGCAAGAGCATTCAGAAGAGCAGGTGCAGAAGCTGACATCCATATCATCAGAAACCTGACTACAGCTCAGCTGGAAGAATCTATCGCTGAACTGGAAAAGAAGATCAGAGAAAGCCAGATCATCATGATCCCTGGTGGATTCTCAGGCGGAGACGAACCTGACGGATCAGCTAAGTTCATCACAGCAGTATTCAGAAATCCTGCTATCAAGGATGCAGTAACTGATCTCCTCGAAAACAGAGACGGTCTGATGCTGGGTATCTGTAACGGATTCCAGGCACTGATCAAGCTGGGTCTCGTACCTTACGGCGAAATCAGAGATATGGAAGATAACAGTCCAACTCTGACATACAACGTTATCAACAGACACCAGTCAAGCCTCGTTAGAACAGGTATCACATCTGTTAAGTCACCATGGCTGGCAGGCGTAAACGCAGGCGACGTATTCACAGTTCCTATCTCCCACGGTGAAGGTAGATTCATAGCAAGCCCTGAGCAGGCAGCTGAACTTATGGCTAACGGACAGGTAGCAACTCAGTACGTTGACTTCGACGGCAACCCATCAATGGATATCGCATTCAACCCTAACGGATCAGTGCTGGCTATCGAAGGTATCACATCACCTGACGGCAGAGTATTCGGTAAGATGGGACATTCAGAAAGAATCGGCAAGAACTTATACAGAAACGTTATCGGAGAAAAGGATCAGAAGATCTTCGAAAGCGGCGTGAAGTATTTCAAATAAAGGAGCAGAATTATGAAAGTAGCAATCATCATGGGAAGCAAGTCCGACTACCCTGTAGTACAGAATGCAGAAAAAATGCTGGACAGCTTCGGAGTTGGATATGAAACAAGGATAATCTCAGCACACAGAACACCTAAACAGGCAGAAGAATTCGCAGCTAACGCAGAAGCTAACGGATTCGGATGCATCATCGCAGCAGCAGGCAAGGCTGCTCATCTGGCAGGCGTACTGGCAGCAACTACTCCGCTGCCTGTTATCGGTATCCCGATGAAGTCAAGCACTCTCGACGGTCTTGATTCACTGCTGTCAGTAGTGCAGATGCCAAAGGGCGTTCCTGTGGCAACAGTAGCTATCGACGGAGCAGAAAATGCGGCCATCCTGGCAGTACAGATGCTGGCAGCTGCAGATCCGGCTCTCAGACAGGCTATCAAGGATTTCAAGAAAAAGCAGGAAGAAGATATCGTGGCGCTGGACGCAGAATTCCAGTCAGAAAAGTAGTAATAGTGCACTTTGCACAAGGAGGAAAAAATGGAAGATAAGAAACTTACTTATAAGGACGCCGGCGTCGACACTAAAGAAGGGGAAAGAGCAGTCTCCCTGATGAAAGAACACGTTAAGGGAACTTTTAACGAAAACGTACTGACAGGATTGGGCAGCTTCGGAAGCCTTTTCAACCTGGACGTTAAGGGAATGGAACAGCCTGTACTGGTATCAGGTACTGACGGCGTAGGAACTAAGCTGAAGATCGCTTTCCTGATGGACAAGCATGACACAGTAGGTATTGACTGCGTGGCAATGTGCGTAAACGACGTTCTCTGCCAGGGCGCTAAGCCGCTGTTCTTCCTGGACTATATCGCAACAGGAAAAGTAAAGGCAGAAAAGATTGCTGACATCGTTAAGGGCATCGCAGACGGATGCAAGCAGGGCGGAAGCGCACTGGTAGGCGGCGAAACTGCAGAAATGCCTGACTTCTATTCAGAAGGCGAATACGATATGGCGGGATTCTCCGTAGGTATCGTAGACAAGCCAAAAATCATCACAGGCGAAAAGGTTGCAGTAGGCAACAAGATCATAGGTATCGCATCAAGCGGTATCCACAGCAACGGTTACTCACTGGTAAGAAAGGTATTCTTCGACAAGCAGCAGATGGATGTCAAGGATTACGTAGAAGAGCTGGGAATGACATTAGGCGAAGCCCTGCTGACTCCAACTAAGATCTACGCTAATGCTTGCGACGCTGTACTGCCTAAGTTCGACGTAAACGGCATCGTACATATCACAGGCGGCGGATTCTACGAAAACATCCCTCGTATCCTTCCTGAAGGAACTGCTGTAGATATCGACGTGACAACATGGCAGCCACCTGCTATCTTCCCTTACATCCAGAAGTGCGGAAACATCGAAACTAAGGAAATGTTCTCCACATACAACATGGGCGTAGGAATGATGATGGTAGTAGACGCTGCAGATGCAGATGTGGTTCTGGCAGCACTTAGAGAAGCGGGTGAAACTGCAAACATCATCGGTGAGATCGTAGAAGACAAGGGCGAAAGAGTAGTTCTGAATATCTAAGAAACTGCCTTTTGCATAAGGAGAAACCATGGACAAGAAGAATAAGGTAGCAGTGCTGGTGTCCGGAGGCGGCACCAACCTGCAGGCCATAATAGATAAAGTGCAGAACGGAGAACTTCCTCAGGTAGAGCTGGTGAAAGTCATTTCCAGCAAAGAGGGCGCATTCGCGCTGGAAAGGGCTGCTAAGGCAGGCATCCCTACAGCTGTCGCAAAGGAGCAGGCTGATGTTCTCAACGAACTGAAAGCTTGCGGTACTGAGCTGATCGTGCTGGCAGGATACATGAAGGTCCTTTCTGAAGAGATCATCAAGGAATACAGAAACAGGATCATCAACATCCATCCTTCACTTATCCCGAAATACTGCGGTAAGGGTTTTTATGGTATCAGAGTCCATAATGCAGTTATCGCAGGCGGTGAAACAGAGAGCGGAGCTACAGTCCACTACGTTGATGAAGGCGTGGATACGGGCGAGATCATCCTTCAGAGAAAAGTGCCTGTAGAGCCGGGCGACACACCTGAAGATCTGGCAGCTCGCGTACTGAAGGTAGAGCATGTGATCCTGGCGGAAGGGCTGAAGATCGCGATAGATAATTTAAAATAAGAAAAGAGGTTTTATCAATGGGTGGTGTAATAGGCTTCGCCAAGAAAAACGACTGTGTCATGGACCTGTTCTTCGGAACTGATTACCATTCACACCTGGGAACTAAGAGAGGCGGACTTTGCGTACTGGAAAAGGACGGCTTCAACCGTTCCATACATAATATAGAAAATGCACCTTTCAGAAGTAAATTCGAAGAAGACATCGAAGAAATGGAAGGTAATATGGGCATCGGAGCCATCAGTGATGGTGATCCGCAGCCGCTGACTGTTTACAGCAGACATGGAGATTTCGCCATCACTACTGTAGGCAGGATCAACAATAAGGAAGAGCTTATCGCTGAACTGCTGAAGGACAGACCAAGCCAGTTTATGGCTATGTCTCACGGCAAGATCAACAATACTGAACTGGTGGCAGCCATCGTATCTACAGGCAGAGATATCATCGACGGCATACGCAAAGTTCAGGATAAGATCGACGGATCGGTAACTATGCTGATCCTCACAGAAAAAGGTCTTTATGCAGCCAGAGACAAGTATGGAAGAACTCCGCTGATCATCGGTGAAAGCGAAGAAGGATTCTGTGCAGCATCTGAATCTTTTGCATTCATCAATCTGGGGTATGAATACAAGAGAGAGCTGGGCCCTGCAGAGATCGCGTTTATCACGGCTGAAAAAGAAGAATCAGTGGGAGAAGCGCAGGAAGGTATGAGGATATGTTCATTCCTGTGGACATATTTCGGATATCCTACTTCAGTATATGAAGGGAAGAATGTTGAGCTGGTAAGAAACCGTAACGGTGAATTGCTTGCTGAAATGGACGGCGAGATGGATGTAGACTACATCGCAGGCGTTCCTGACAGCGGCGTGCCACATGCTCAGGGATATGGCAATAAGTCACACATCAGATATGCCAGACCTCTCATCAAATATACTCCTACATGGCAGAGAAGCTTCATGCCGTCAAACCAGAAGGCAAGAGAACATGTTGCTAAGATGAAGCTCATCCCTATTTTCAAGCTCATCAATAAGAAGAAATTCGTTCTCATCGATGACTCCATCGTAAGAGGAACACAGCTTATGGAAACTGTTGACTACCTCCACAACAACGGAGCAGAAGAGATCCACGTAAGATCAGCGTGTCCTCCGCTCCTGTTCGGATGCAAGTTCCACAACTTCTCAAGATCCATCAGTGACCTGGATCTGATCACAAGAAGAACTATCTGTGAGCTGGAAGGAAAACCTAATGAAGAGATAACTCAGGAAATCCTGGACGAGTACGTCGATGCTTCCACAGAAAAGCATGCTGCTATGGTAGAAGCCATCCGTAAGCAGATGAAATTCGACAGTCTCAAGTTCCAGACTCTTGAAAATACGAAGAAAGCCATCGGCATAGATCCTTGCAAGCTTTGTACATATTGCTGGGACGGAAAGGAGTAAACAATGGAGAAATTAGTATTCACAGACATCCTGAAAGAAAACACTTACCCGGGCCGTGGCATCATGATCGGCCGCAGCGAAGACGGTAAGAAAGCCGTTACAGCTTACTTCATAATGGGAAGAAGTGAGAACTCCCGTAACAGAGTGTTCGTAGAAGACGGCGAAGGCATCAGAACTCAGGCCTTCGATCCTGCTAAGCTGGAAGATCCGAGCCTCATCATCTATGCTCCTGTAAGAGTTTTGGGAAACAAGACTATCGTAACTAACGGCGACCAGACAGATACTATCTATGACGGCATGGATAAGCAGCAGACATTCGAGCAGTCTCTGAGAGTAAGACAGTATGAGCCTGACGGCCCTAACTATACTCCTAGAATTTCCGGTATCCTCCATATCGAAGGCGGAGAATTCAATTATGCTATGTCTATCCTGAAGAGCAACAACGGTAATCCTGATCAGAACAACCGTTACACATTCGCTTATGAAAATCCTATTCCGGGAGAAGGCAGATTCATCCATACATATAATAAGAATGAAAATCCGCTTCCTTCATTCGAAGGCGAGCCAAGATGGATCGGCGTAGGAAACGATGATATCGATGCTTTCACTGCCAAGGTATGGGAAGCACTCAATGAAGATAACAAGGTTTCACTCTTCGTAAGATATATCGATATCGAAACAGGCGAGTACGAATCAAGGATCGTAAATAAGAATAAATAGGAGAATATAATGAAAGAATTAGAACTGAAATATGGTTGTAACCCTAACCAGAAGCCTTCAAGGATCTTCGTAGAAAACGGCGAGCTTCCTATCGAAGTGCTCAACGGCAGACCGGGATATATCAACTTCATGGATGCTTTCAACGGATGGCAGCTTGTTAAGGAACTGAAGGAAGCGACAGGTCTTCCTGCAGCAACATCATTCAAGCACGTTTCACCTGCAGGAGCAGCAGTCGGTCTTCCTCTCACAGAAATCGAAAAGAAGATCTACTGGGTAGACGAAGAAGTTGAGCTTTCGCCGCTGGCATGTGCTTATGCCAGAGCAAGAGGCGCTGACAGAATGTCATCATTCGGAGATTTCATCTCACTGTCAGACGTATGTGACGTAGCTACAGCCCTGCTGATCAAACCTGAAGTATCAGACGGCGTTATCGCACCGGGCTATGAACCTGAAGCACTTGAGATCCTCAAGACTAAGAAAAAGGGCAACTATAATGTTATCAAGATCGACCCTGACTACGTTCCTGAAAAGCAGGAAAGAAAGCAGGTGTTCGGCATCACATTCGAACAGGGAAGAAACGATATGCCTATCGACGAAGCATTCCTGGGCAACATCGTTACAGAAAACAAGGAGATTCCTGAAGACGCTAAGAGAGATTTGCTGATCGCCCTGATCACTCTGAAATATACTCAGTCCAACTCAGTTTGCTACGCTAAGGGCGGACAGGCTATCGGTATCGGTGCGGGACAGCAGTCACGTATCCACTGCACAAGACTGGCAGGACAGAAAGCTGATAATTGGCTGCTGAGACAGTGCCCTAAGGTGCTGGAACTGCCGTTCAGAGAAGATGTGGGCAGACCTAACAGGGACAATGCCATCGACGTATATATGAGCGACGACTACGAAGACGTTATCGCAGACGGACAGTGGCAGAAGTTCTTCACTGAGCAGCCTGAACCACTCACAAGAGAAGAAAAGAAAGCTTGGCTTTCTCAGATGGACGGAGTCGCTCTGGGATCAGATGCATTCTTCCCATTCAGCGATAACATTGACAGAGCTAAGAGAAGCGGCGTTAAGTATATCGCACAGCCCGGCGGCTCAGTAAGAGACGATCTGGTTATCGAATCATGTAACGATTATGGCATGGTGATGTTCTTCTCAGGCATGAGATTGTTCCACCATTAGTCTTGGAGGCGTATCGCTGATAGGCGATCGCAGTAAATAGGAGAGAAAAATGAAAGTATTAGTAGTAGGCAGCGGCGGCAGAGAGCATGCTATCTGCTGGAAGCTTAAGCAGAGCCCTAAATTAGATGAATTATACTGCGCTCCGGGAAATGCCGGCATCGCGAAAGACGCTGTATGCGTAGATATCAAGGCTGAAGACATCGAAGGTATCTGTGCATGGGCTAAAGAAAACGATATCGATCTGGCAGTTATCGGACCAGAAGTGCCACTGGCAATGGGTATCGTAGATGCTTTGGAAGAAGCAGGCATCAAGACATTCGGTCCTAATAAGAAATGCGCTCAGCTGGAAGCAAGCAAGTCATTCACTAAGAGCTTCCTGGCAAGACATAACATCCCGACTGCAGGATACAAAGAATATACAGATAAGGAATCACTGCTGGCAGACGTAGGTATCTATGGATATCCTATGGTCCTGAAGGCAGATGGTCTGGCAGCAGGTAAGGGCGTAGTTATCCCTGAAAACGAAGCTGATGCTATCGCAGCTATCGAAGAAATGATGGGCGACAAAGTGTTCGGTTCAGCTGCAGATAAGATCGTAGTAGAAGAATTCCTGACAGGAGTTGAAGCTTCCATGCTTTGCTTCGTGGATGAAAATACTATCGTTCCTATGGAATCAGCTCAGGACTATAAGAGGATCTTCGACGGCGATAAGGGACCTAACACAGGAGGTATGGGAACATATTCACCAAGCCTTCTCTTCAACGAAGAAGTTGAACAGCAGATAAGAGAACAGATCCTGGAACCTACACTGGCAGGATTCCAGAAAGACGGTCTGGACTTCAAGGGAGTTCTCTTCATCGGTCTGATGCTGTCAGAAGCAGGTCCTAAAGTAATCGAATTCAACAACAGATTCGGCGATCCTGAAACTCAGTCAGTCCTCATGAGACTGGACAGCGACCTTCTCGACATATTTCTGGCAGTAGCTGACAACAAGCTGGCAGACGTTGAAATCAAGTGGAAGGACGAAAGAGCAGTTTGCGTAGTACTGGCATCCGGCGGATATCCCGGTTCTTATGAAAAGGGCAAGCTGATCTCAGGTCTTGATGATGTAGACGAAGACGTAGTGGTATTCCATGCAGGAACTAAGCTGGCTACAATGCCTGAAGGAAGCAAGTGTGCATCATGTCAGGACGACTGCGACATGAAGGCAGCTGTCGTGACTTCCGGCGGAAGAGTGCTGGGTGTTACAGCTACAGGAGCTACACACGACGAAGCCAGAGCTAAGGCATTCGACAACGTGAAGCGCATCTCATTCGAAGGAATGCAGTATCGTAACGATATCGGACTGATAAATAGACATTAATAGCTAAGCCTCGGGCTACCCCGAGGCTTTTTAGTATCTGCGGAAAGGAGACTTCAGCTAAAGTAGAAAAAAAGATACATTTTAGCTGAAATAATCCTCGTAAATTTGGAATGGAGTTAAATGTAAACAGAACAATTCTATTCATTTCAGCTTTTTTATATTAAAAAGTATAATTTAGCTGAAAAAAGACTTTCTCCGCATTGAGATTGACTTGCGGATTTACCGGAGTTACAATAATTTCAGCTAAAAATTGATAGTTCTTATGGTCTGGCTGAAAGTCGTTTTCCAAAAGGAATGTCAAAGGGTAAAGGGAGGGTATTCAGATGGACAAATTAAAAGAAAGAAAACAGCTTAGATTAACAAGCGGACTTGCAGACACTTTATCACCCAGAATGTATAATTTGGTGATCGGAGCATGTATCACATATGGATTCGTCGTCAATGCGATAATAGTAGCGACATTAAGCGATTTCTTCACTGAGATGGATACGACATTATTCATAGTAGGGTATCTCGTATCTGCAGTGATCGGTATATTCCTGACCACATCGGATAAGCCGCTGATAAGCTTTCTTGGTTACAACTTCGTTGTGTTGCCGCTGGGAGCATTGTTGTCGGTTTGCTTGCCGACTCATAACACGATCCATGTTTTCCAGGCGATAGTTATCACTGCCATCATATTTATTATTATGACAAGTTTGGCAACAGCATTCCCAAACATATTTGCAAAACTTGGCAGAGGATTGTTCATATCGCTGCTTGTCCTGGTGGCAGTAGAACTGATCTGTGTCTTTTTCTTTGGGTTCTTCGCAAATATATTCAACTGGATAAGTGCTGCAATATTTACGCTGTATATAGGGTATGACTGGCATGTAGCACAGTCGTTCCCTAAGACGCTGGATAACGCCATAGATTCAGCATGTGACCTGTACATAGATTTAATAAATCTCGTTATAGACATACTGCATATTATCGATAGGTAAATCATAATATGCACACAAAATTGCTAAAGTACATAGACGACTAAAAAATCGCGCTTTGTTGTGCGATTTTTTTATTGTTTTCCAAAAATTGCAGATAATAGTTTTGGAACTATTATACGCATACGCAGGAACAGGAGGTTACTATGTGCGAAAGAAGAATAACATCGGAAATGTTGGAAAGCTTCAGGCAGCATCTCATAGATGATGAAAAGAGCAATGCTACTATCGAAAAGTATATGAGGGATATCCGAAGCTTCATGGAGTTCGCAAAATGGCGCACTGTAGATAAGTCTTTGATGCTGTTATATAAGAATAGCCTAAAAGAGGATTACGCCATGACCAGTGTCAACTCCATGCTAGTATCACTGAATGCTTTAATGAGGTTCAATGACTGGCATGATTGCTGTGTCAAGCAGTTCAAGATCCAGAAAAAAGCGTACTGCTCCGAGGAAGCGGAACTGACAAAGCAAGAATATGTCCATCTTGTAAAGACTGCAGAACGTTTAGGCAACGAAAGGCTGAGTCTGATCCTGCAGACGATCTGTGCTACAGGAATAAGGATAAGCGAGCTGGAATATGTAACTATCGAATCTCTGCAGGCAGGAGAAGCAGTAGTAAACTGCAAAGGAAAGATAAGAACAATATTCATTGTCAGAGATCTTCGAGATAAGCTGATGAAATATGCGGCACAGAGAAGAATTAGTACAGGATCCGTATTTGTGACAAGAAGCGGTAAGGCTATGGACCGCAGCAATATATGGCGTGAAATGAAAGCACTGTGCGATGCAGCGGGAGTCGCGACCACCAAGGTGTTTCCTCACAATTTAAGACATCTGTTCGCAAGGACATTTTATGACTTGGAAAAAGACATCTCTCAGCTGGCCGATGTTCTCGGCCACACCAACATCAATACTACGCGAGTATATATCATCACGACCGGAGAAGAACATAAGAGGAAGATGGAAGGTATGGAGTTGACGGTGTAAGTGCAAAAGAAATAAATTCAATAAATGGTAAAATATTGAAATTAATGATTGGGCATGTTACAATCTCCTTACTAACCATTAGTTGCAATATGTGTAGCTGATGACTATAATAAGAGGAGGTAAACAAGTGGACAAAATTAGAGAATTAAAGGATCTGAATCTGCTCGACCGATTTCTGTTTGCCGAGGCGTCAGAACTTCCTGAAGTGATGATCCCAATGCTGGAAATCATTTTAGGCAAGGATGTAGTGCTCAAACATTTGCCGCAGTCAGAAAAGGAAATACGAAGAGCAGTATGGAGCAAGATCGTCAGGATGGATGTGCTGTCAGTAGATAGGGAAGACACGCTGTATGAGATGGAAGTGCAGAAAAACGATACCGGCAATCTCCTTCGCAGAAGCAGGGCGTATAACAGTTACATCGACAGCAAAATCTTGCCGCCCGGGAATCTTGACTATAATGCGCTCAATGATGTGTATATCATAATGGTTATGCCTTTTGATCTTTTCGGAGAAGGAAAATATATGTACACATTCAGAATGATGAGCGAAGAAGTTCAGGGGCTAAAGCTGAATGACGGTGCCACCAGAATATTTCTCAACACAAGGGGAACTGATTCTGAAGGAGTGACTGAAGAATTGATAGAGCTTCTTCATTATTTTGAGAAGAGCACTGAGGAAACTATTCAAGAGACAAGCAGCAGCCGACTCCGACAGATCCATGATAACGTCCAACGAATCAAAGAAACTGAGGAAGTGGGGATAAGACTTATGAATGCATGGGAAGAAAAGATGATTGATAGACAGGAAGCTTATGAAGAAGGAATGAAAGAAGGCATGAAAGATACTGCCTGCAAAATGAAAGCTGCCGGCATGCCAACCGAACAGATCATTGAATTTACCGGCCTGACAGCAGAAGAAATCGAAAAACTATAGCACCATAAAACAAGCTGAAGACTTGTGAGTACAATGTGTACCCACAAGTCTTTTTTTATGTCCGAATTTCCACTTCAAAGCAGCAAAAAACAAAAAATCGATGCCTGTAGGCATCGGTCGAAATATCACATAATGTTGGTTATGTTGTAAATGGAGAACTTCATATGCTATTGAAGTGTTTGAAAACGACTCTATTTTTATATTTCTAAACAGTTTAGTTTATTTTTGTGTATTTTTTGATTGCATTTGGTCGTGAGTTGAAGCATAATGGTACTGTATAGACAGATATTCAAAAAATATCTCCCACATTTCTACAACATAACCAACATTATGTTGTAAACATCAAAACAGGGGCAGGGAAATGACCAAAATACTAAATCACATAACAACTGTACTCGTTGTTCTCATAGTGATACTTGCCATCATGCTGGTAGGCTTCAGACTCATAGGCTTCGATACTTATGTAGTGCTTTCAGGGTCCATGGAACCGGCACATAAGACGGGTTCTCTCATATACGCCAGAGATACCGATCCACAAACACTGGAAGTAGGCGATGTCATCACCTTCCAACTGGCAGGTTCAGAAACCATCGTAACACATAGAGTCATCAATATCACAGACGGAGCAGCAGGCAAAGAATTCACCACGAAGGGTGACGCCAACGCAGAAGCAGATTCACAGCCTGTACCTGCAAGCAGCGTCATTGGCAAGGTAGCATTCAGCATACCGTACATGGGCTATGTTGCTAACTACATACAGAATCCGCCGGGACTGTATTTCGCAGCAGGTGTAGGCGTGATACTAATAGTGCTGATGTTCCTGACAGACGCACTTATAGAAGAAGATAAAAAAGCCAAGAAAAAGGCTAAAAAGATAAATCAAGAGAACGAAAAAGGAGAAAGAGCGAATGAGAAAGAATAAGAAGCTGATGATCATCATCTGCGTACTAGCGATCATGGTGATCGGTTCATTCGGAACACTGGCATACCTCACTGATGTTGCAGGTGTGACCAACACATTTACCGTTGGTAAGGTAGACATCACGCTGGATGAAGCGGTAGTCAATGAAGACGGTGAACCACTTGGAGAAGACGGCAAGGTTGTAGACAGCCGTGAAGATGCTGCCAGAAAAGATGGCGGAACAAATGGTGAAGACGGCAACAAGTATCACTTAGTTCCGGGACAGACATATCTGAAGGACCCTACAGTTACTGTTGTTAAAGGCAGTGAAGAGTCTTATGTTCGTACCATCATGACCATCCATAATGCAAGTGAAATGCAGAAGATAATCGACGCACATAAGCTGGGAGATTACAAGGCATTCCTCGGTGACTGGGACGAAAACATCTGGAAGTACATCGGATACACAGAAGACAAAACTGCAAACACTATTTCATTTGAATTCAGATATTACAAGAAAGTTTCAGGCTTCGATGCTAACGGTGAAGAGCTGAAAGATAATTTGGTTTTAGAACCGTTATTCACACAGCTTGTAGTTCCGGGTTCTTTAACAGGAGAAGAACTGAAGGCTCTCTATGACGGCGGATTCAAGATGGTTATCGAAGGCCACGCTATCCAGGTCGTAGGCTTCGAAGATGAAAAGAATGCAGACGGCAGCCTGAAGAAATCTGCTGAAGATGTAGCTTGGGAAGCTTTTAGCGGACAGGAAACAGAAGCAGCTAAAGGAGCAACAATCAGATAATGAATAACAGAAAAGGCCTGATGCGCTTCGGATCAAAATCGGTGCTGTTGATCGGAGCGCTGGCTCTGATTTTCGTATGCACCGCAGGAAGCACACTTGCTTGGATGTTCGACAAAACGAGTCCTATCACTAACACATTCGTAGTAGGCAACATCTCCATCACTCTGACTGAATCCGACACAGACGGCGATGGAGACGACAAGACGAATTCCTACAGCTTCGAAGCATCTGAAGAAGGCGAAGACCTCGCCATCTCTAAAGATGCAGTCGTGACAGTAGGGAAAGGCAGCGAAGACTGCTGGGTATTCGTGAAAGTCGAAGAGTCCGACAACTTCAGAGACTATCTTGAATATTCCATGGCCAAATACCCTGATGCAGACGGCTGGAAACAGCTGAAGACTACTGATCTACCTGAGGGAACTACCGTTTGGTATCTCAAAGCTCAGGATATCTCGGAAGATAAAGTGTTCGACATCCTTAAAGACAGATCCGTATATGCAAAAGGCACAGTCTCTCAAGAAGAGCTTGATGCTCTCGAAGAGAAAGACTATCCAACACTTATTTTCTCAGCATACGCCATCCAGATGGATCAGGTATCTACACCTGAAGAAGCTTGGGAAAAACTCAATTAACCAGATGTAAAAGGCTATAGTCAGCCTTTTATATAGAAAAATTAATTAATTTTTTAAACAAAATGAACGAAAGGAAGAAAAGAAAAATGACTATGAAAAAGAAATTGCTCACAACGTTGAGCGTCGTTCTGATCCTTGGTCTGGCTGCTCTGGGCATTTTAGCATATTTGACAGACACAGACAGTGATGTGAACGTAATGACGCTGGGAAATGTTAGCATTGAGCAGACAGAGTATCAGAGAGTAGTAGAAAATGGTGAATACAAGACTGCTACTATTGATGGACAGAACAGTTATGTACTGGAAAAATTTGATCAGGACAAGGCTCTGTTACCATCAGCTATTAACACTACTACCTGGGAAGGATGGGACTGGGATACTACAACAACAGTCCGCATGACTCAAGTCGGCTCTTATGGCGGAATGCAGGTTTTCAAAGAAGCCTCAAACGCACAGGATAAGTTCGTTGTAGTAAAAAACACAGGCAAGACTGATGCATACGTTCGTACGCTGGTAGCTATCGAAGTTGGATCAACAGATGGTTCGCTGATCGGTACATCATATCACCAGACTTGGACTAAGACAGTGCCAGCAGTTGGAACAGTTGCAATTGATGGAAACAACTATTATGTGTTTGAGTATGTATATAATGGAGCTGATGGTGTTCGTCATGAAGGCGGAATTCTCCCTGCTGGTGACACAGCATACCCTAACCTGTCACAGGTATACATAAAGTCTGCTGCTACTAACGAAGACATGGTAAAGCTTGACGGTAATGGCAATGGCAAACTTGACATCTTAGTTCTGTCACAGGCCGGACAGGTTGAAGGCTTTGAAACTGTGGGAGCGGCGAGTGCGTTAGATACAATGTTCGGTGAGACAACCGTTGATAATGCTAAGAAGTGGTTCAATAGCCTTTTCGTAGATGAATGGGATGGAACAGTAGATAAAGCTTGGTTTGATGCAGATGTAGCTGCTGCAGCAACACCAGAAAACCCAGTGGTATTCGAAGTAGATACTGCTGAAGAATTTACCGGATTTGTAAATCTTGCAAATACAAATAGCTTTAAGAACGTAACAGTTAAGCTTACTAAAGACATTGACCTTGGTGGCAGCAACTGGAATGAAGGTGGAACTATAGCAGCATATGGTCCTGCATTTAGCGGAACATTAGATGGCAATGGACATACTATATACAACTTAGGTGCAGCGAATAACTGGACTTATGCAAATGCATTGTTTAGAACTATCGGAAACGATGTTACTATCAAGAATCTTAACATAGAAGATGCTAATATCAATAATGCAGCAGCATCTGGCAATAATAAAGAGTATGCGATATTGGTTGGAATCGTTGGTAGCGGTACACTTACTATTGAAAATGTAACTATAGCAGATTCGAGTGTGTCTTGTAAAAATTCTGCAGGCATTCTTGTTGGCGGTATGACAGAAGGCGCTATTCGATGTAAGGATGTAACTATAGAAAATTGTGCTGTAAATGTAAGCTCAGCAAGTGGCAAAGGTGGTGCTGTTCTGGGAGATGGATGGTCAGCTCATGATTATGATTACGCAGGTGTTTATACAGATAATGTAAAGCTTGTTAATTGTACATATACTGTAGCAGGTGTTCTACAAGCTGAACTGCCGTTATACAACTATGTGAAATAATTATTGACTAAAGATAAAGAATAATTATTCAGCTGCCCACATCGTGGGCGGCATTCAAAGAGCATTTAAATATAGAAAAGTTAGTGTTTTTTAGTGACATTAAGTGCCTTTTGAATGCCATATATAACATAAGTTAAGGAAAACGATATGAAAAATAAAGCAGTTACACTGTTGTGTATCCTGACAATTTTAATTACAACCGGAATTGTTGCGTTCGCAGATTATAGCAATACTTTGCCGGATCGAGTTAGCGCAGACGAAACTCCTGTTGCTGATGATTTGATTGAACAGATAGTATCAGGTGACATTGATAAGGAGTTGTTGCCGGGTGCAACTTTAAATGGAAAGGTAACTGTTAATGCCATCAATGCTGATTACCCCGCATTTGTTAGAATAGTAGTGGCATTCGAAGCGGATCGATTTGATTCATATAATTCATTTACAGAAAGTATCGTTCCCACTTTATCAGAAAGTTATGGCTGGACTATACATAATAACTGGATAAGAATCGAATATGAAAATGAGTATTACTACATGACATACGCTGTGTATAATGAAGAATTGTTTAATGGAAATGCAGTTATTTTAAAATATACAGTGAATATGAATAGTAAGGTTTCTAACGAATTGGTGAATAGGCTGGATGATGGGCAGGGGTACGATGTTCTTGTTGTAACTCAAGCTACTCAGTCTAATGGCTGGACGAATAGTAACGGAGAAATCACAGCAGAGGATGTTTTAGATGCAGCATTTGGTGAATTGTCGTCAATCAATCATCCTTGGGTAAATAGCATCGCATCAAATGATAACTGATTTTCATAAGGAGGCAGCAAAATTGAATAAAAAATATAAGATAACAGCTTTGCTGCTGACTTTGGTTTTGATGTTCGGAGTTTCGGCGCAGGCGACTATAGCGTATTTGACTGATAGGACTGATGAGATCAAGAATACTTTCGTGCCGGTCAAGTCTCCTGCACATCAGCTTGATATCGAGCTTGTCGGCGAGAAGGTGTTTGAAGGCAAGACTTGGGAAGATGAGGTCTTCTCATTTAAGCTGTTAAAGGAAGCTGATGATCCTGCACAGGAAGAACAGTGGATACAGGTCGGTACTGCTGATGTTGATAAAGATAATTCATCGTTTGATATGTCGGGACAGCTGAAGCAGCAGCTGACTGATGAAGGGACGTATAGATTCGGCATTAGCGAAGTGCAGGGTTCGATTAAGGGCGTTGAATACGATAAGAGAGAGTACGGCTTTGCCGTAATAGTGAGCAAGGCGCAGGATGGCGCTTTGCATATAGAGAGTGTTTATCCTGAGTATGAGGCTGAGGACGATGAGTTCGCTGTGACTAGTCTTGACGGTGTGTATACTGTTAAGGCTGAGTTCGTCAATATATATGAAGAAGAGCCTAGCGATCCTAGTCAGCCAAGTGAACCAACTGATCCTAGCGAACCATCACAGCCGACGGATCCGTCAGAACCTACAGACCCGACTAAGCCGGGCGATGGCGACAGCACCGAAGGAACTTCATCAACAGACAGGGATTCTGATGATGCGAGCAAGACAGGAGACGAGATGAATATCGCGCTTTGGATAGCGCTTATGATAGCAAGTGGAACAATGATCGTAGTAGTGCTTATTGATCGCAGACGAAGAAGGGCATAAGAATGCAGGAAATGATCTTTGAGAAAAAACAGGAGTCTTTCGCTAAGAGGCTCAGGCGTGTCATGGACGAGCAGGACATCAGACAGGTGGAGCTTTGCATGAGGACGGGCATCGGCAAGAGTGCCATGAGCCAGTATCTGGGCGGGGCGTTTTTGCCGAAACAGGAGAAGATCCGCGCGATCGCTAAGGTGCTTGATGTATCTGAGGGATGGCTGATGGGCTATGATGTGCCGAGAAAAAGGCTGGAAGTGGTGCGTGAGCCGGATGTGATAGAGGTCGTGGCTGATGATGGAGCTATGGCAGGAGCGCATATACCGCACGGGGCTGTTGTGAGAGTTCGTAAGTGCGAAAGCTTTGATGGTATCGACAATGGTGCGATAGTGTGCTTTTCGATGGACGGCATTGATAAGAAGATCAGGTATTACAGCAGGAATGGTGAGGTGGTGGTGCTGACTGCGGCTGAACCGGGGTATGAACCTGTTGTTGTAGGGATCGATGCTGTTGGCGGCAATGGGCTGGTGGTCCATGGAGTCGTTGATAGGGTGGAGATAAAGTTATAGGAAAGCATGAAGACAGCCGTCGGGTGAGATGACCCGGCGGTTTTATTATGTGAGATATTACAAGCGGACGATTGACGGACACATGGCTATATGGTAAAATATGGAAAATAAGAGAGGGGCGATACCACAAATATTTTAACTAAAAGGGGATGTGAAAGGAGATAACAAATATGATAACTAAAGAAATGAACAAACATGTACTCAGCCTGAAAAACGATGTGCTGTTTAAGCGAGTATATGGCAGTGATACGGAAGAATCAAAATTCATACTTAAGTCCTTGCTGAATAAGATATTGGGCAGAGATGATGATCCGATTGTGCATATCGAATACAAGAACCCGTTCAGCATCAAAGAATGTGTGGATGAGAAAGAGTCTGTCCTTGATATCAAGGCAGAGACGAACAAACGAGAATTGATAGATATAGAAATGCAGATACTGTGGGATAAAGATATGCCGTCAAGACTGCTTTACTATCATGGCGGACTACTGCGGGAATCATTGCAGAGAGGTGAAGACTATGATAAAATGAAACAAACAATCACCATCTGCATTATAGCTTCAGGAGGGTTCAAGGAAAATGACAGCTTCTTAAGTGAATTCTTATTTATTGAAAAAGATAAGCGGTTTGTTTTCTCCGACAAGACTAAGATTTGCTGCATAGAACTCTCTAAGGTCAATCCTGATAATAAGAAAGCTGAAGACCTTTCGCCGTTGGAGATGTGCTTGGAATATCTGAGATGTGCAGATGAGAACGGAAGCGAATATGTAGATGAACTTATTCGCAGGGGAGGAAAGGACTTAGAAATGACACAGGAGATATTAAGAAAAGCAACAGAGGAGGAAATCCTTAGGGAAAGAGCATTGGCGCGTGAGAAATTTTTGCGTGACAAGCTGCATATGGAAAACAGATATAATCGTGGGTTAGAAGAAGGGCGAGAAGAAGGCCGCATGGCAGAAAAGCGTGAAATCGCGAAGAACTTCAGGAATTCCGGCATTCCTATCGATGTCATAGCCAAGAACACCGGGCTAACTATTGAAGAAATCGAAAAATTATAGTACAAAACAGCTTATGAAATTTATAAAAATTCGCACAATTTAGTGCGAATTTTTTATTTGCTGAAATAGTTGGAAAAACTTCGACAAATTTCTTCAAAAAAAGCTTCAAAGGGGTTGAAAATAGGGAATTACATAGATATAATGAGAATGCTGTCAAAAACTTAACAGACGGCATTTTGACCACAAACAAGAAAGGGCTAAAGTTCGCGCAGGCGACAGACCCGGAATTATCGAACATTATTTTAATCATTTAGTGTGTGCGGATATTATCCCTGTGTTGTTTGTGGTCTTATTATGTGTTGAAGGAGGAAACAATGAAAAGGTCCAAGAGATTTGAAAAGCTGGAACAGATGCCTATCAACAAAGACGGATTCTCATACGAATGGGAAGAAGTTGGCTTAATCACTATGGAATCCAGATTCGACCCTAAGCCAAGCATCAAGGTTGAAAACGGAGTTATCGTAGAAATGGACGGAATCAAGAGAGAAGATTTCGACTCACTGGATAAGTTCATCGCTGACTACGGTATCAAAGTTGAAAATGCTGAAAAGGCTATGGCAATGGATTCTCTGGAAATCGCCAGAATGCTGGTTGATATCAATGTTCCTAGAGAAGAAATCACAGAAATCTGTATGTCATGTACAGCTGCTAAGCTGGCAGAAATCGTAAGTCATCTCAACGTAGTTGAAATGATGATGGCACAGATGAAGATGAGAGCTAGAAAAACTCCTGCTAACCAGGCTCACGCAACAAACCTGGATGATAACCCTGTACTGATCGCAGCAGACGCTGCTGAAGAAGGTGCTAGAGGTTTCGCAGAAGTAGAAACTACTTGCGCACTGGCAAGATATGCTCCATTTAACGCTATCGCACTGATGATCGGCGGACAGGCAGGAAGAGCCGGAGTCCTCAATCAGTGTTCAATGGAAGAAGCTACTGAGCTGGAACTGGGTATGAGAGGATTCACTTCATACGCAGAAACACTGTCAGTATACGGAACTGAACAGGTTCTGATCGACGGTGGCGACACTGCTTACTCAAAGGCATTCCTGGCATCAGCATATGCTTCAAGAGGAATCAAGATCAGATATACATCAGGGACAGGTTCAGAAGTACTGATGGGAGATGCTGAAGGAAAATCTGCACTGTATCTGGAAATCAGATGTCTCATGCTGACTAAGGCATGCGGCGTTCAGGGTATCCAGAACGGATCAATCAACGCTATTCCGCTGATGGCTGCACTGCCAAACGGATTCAGAGCGATCACTGCAGAAAACCTGATCGCTTCAATGCTGAACATCGAAGTAGCAGCAGGTAACGATACAGCGTTCACTCACTCAGACTTCAGAAGAGGCGCTAAGCTGGTAATGACAATGATGCCTGGTACTGACTACATCTCATCAGGTTACGGCGGAATCCCTAACCTGGACAACGTATTCGCAGGATCAAATGAAGACTGTGACGACTACGACGATTACTATACACTGCAGAGAGACATGCAGGTAGACGGCGGACTGAATCCTATCAAGGAAGAAACTGCTATCGAAGTAAGAAACAAGGCAGCAAGAGCTATGCAGGCCGTATTCGAAGGTCTGGGACTTCCTGAAATCACTGATGAAGAAGTTGAAGCTGCTACATATGCTTACTGCTACAAGGATATGCCTGCAAGAAACAAGGTAGAAGACATGAAGGCTGCTACAGAAATGATGGAAAAGGGTACCACAGTTATCGACATCATCAAGATCCTTCATGAAGCAGGATTTGAGGATGTAGCAGAAAATCTGATGAATCAGATGAAGCAGAGAGTGATCGGAGACTATCTCCACACTTCAGCAGTATTTGATGAAAACTACAATGTAATCAGTGCTGTTAACGACAGAAACGACTACATGGGTCCCGGAACTGGATACAGAATCAGCGAGGACAGATGGAACGTTCTGAAAGAAAAGTTCTCAGCTCTCAAGCCGCAGGAAATTTAATCGAAGGAGGAAAAACACATGTTGGAAATCAAAGAATTAGGCGTATCACAGCCTGGTACTGATGCAAAAGAAATCATCATTGCTGTTTCTCCTGCTTTCGGTACAGGACTGAAGCAGTCCATCACAGATGTTCCTTTGGAAGAGATCCTGAAGGAATTATGCGCAGGTATCGAAGAAGAAGGTATGAACTACAGATTTATCAAGGTTTATAACTCAACTGACTTAGGTATCATCGCATCTCAGGGTTCAAAGCTGGCAGGCAGCGGAATCTGCGTTGCTATGCAGTCAAGAGGAACTACAGTTATCCACCAGAAGGACATGGTTCCGCTGGATAACCTGGAACTGTTCCCACAGTCACCACTGATCGAACTGGATATGTATAGAACAATTGGTAAGAACACTGCTAAGTACGGTAAGGGTGAAAACCCTGAACCTGTTGAGATCCTCAACGACTACATGGTTCCTTCCAAGTTCCTCATCAAGTCAACTCTGATGCACTTCAAAGAAGGCGGCATGGCTAACAGAGATATGGCACCTATCGATCTGGAAGTTACTTTTTAAGTAAAGAACAATATATAAATCATTAATCAATCAAAAAACATTTATTGCAATTTAGGAGGCAAACAAAATGGGAGAAAATCTTAACAATCAGGGTTCACTGAAAAAGGCCCTGTCCCCTATTGGCCTGTGGGCCATCGCAGTAGGTCTGGTTGTATCCGGAGACTACTATGGATTCGCATATGGATTCGCAGAAGGCGGTCCTGTATCATTCCTGGTATCATTCATTCCAGTAACACTGATGTATGTACCATTCCTGTTCTGCTACACAGAACTGGCAACTTCAATTCCGCACGCAGGCGGACCATCAGCTTATGCTAGAAGAGCGTTCGGACCTTTCGCTGGATTCGTAACTGGATTCTCAGTACTGATCGCATTCCTGATTTCACCATGTGCAGTAGCTCTGGCTACAGGTGCTCTGGTTAACTACCTGATCCCTTCAATTCCTGCACTGGCTGCAACAGTAGTATTCTTTATCTTCTTCATGCTGGTTAACCTGTTCGGTATCGAAACATCATCAAAGCTGGAACTGGTTGTAACTATCGTATCACTGGTTGGTCTGGTAGTATTCGCAGTACTGGCTATCCCACACTTCGAACTGGATACTTTCAAGGGTGTTGCTGAAGGTGAAAGCGTATTCACTAACGGATTCATGGGAATCGCAGGCGCTATGACATTCTCAATGTGGTTCTACTTCGCTATCGACGGCGCTGCTATGAACGCTGAAGAAATGAAGGATCCTAGAGACATCCCTAAGGGATACATCCCTGCAGTAGCTACACTGTTCATCACTTCACTGATCGCTATCATCCTGCCTGCAGGTATTGCAGACTACAATGCTATCGCATCAGTTGACTATCCACTGGCTATCGCTCTGGAAACTCCTTACGGAGCAGACGCTATCTGGCCTAAGCTGATCGCTGCAGTAGCACTGTTCGCTATGGTAGCATCATTCTCAGCTATCATCCTGTCATTCTCAAGACAGACATATGCTATGGGTAGAACTGGTTACCTGCCAGCTATCTTCGCTAAGACAAACAGCAAGGGCTGCCCTACAGTTGGTCTGATCGTTCCTGGAACAATCGCTCTGATCGTAACAGTTCTGACTAACGACACTGGCCTGATGGTAACAATCTCAGTATTCGCAGCACTGATCATGTACACAATCGCTATCGTATCAACATTCGTAATGAGAAAGAAGGAGCCAACTCTGGAAAGACCGTTCTCAGCTGGTAAGATCATGCCTGTACTGGCTCTGATCTTCGTAATCGTACTGTTCGTATGCGTACTGTGGGCTAACATTTCAGTTCTGATCTGGGTAATCGTAGTTTACGCTGTAGCAGTTATCTACTACTTCGCTTACGGAAAGAAGAACATCAGACCTATCGAAGAAGAATTCAACATGGACTAATTGTCCTCAATGGATAAATAAGGAGGTTCAATTATGGCTAAATTAGATGCCGTAAAGGATTATCCGGTTTATGAAAAACATCCTGAACTGATCAAGACTCCAACAGGAAAGCCTGTAGAAGAAATCACTATGGAAGCTATCCTGAAGGGTGAAGTTACTGCAGATGACTGCAAGATCGCACCTGAAACTCTGGAACTCCAGGCTCAGATCCAGGAATCATTCGGAAATCCGCAGGTTGCAGCAAACTTCAGAAGAGCTGCAGAAATGACAAGAATTCCTGACGAAAGAATTCTTGAAATCTACAACTGCATGAGACCGCACGTTTCCACTAAGGAAGAACTGCTGGCTATCGCAGAAGAACTCGAAGAAAAATATGATGCAAAGATCAATGCAGCGCTCGTTAGAGAAGCTGCAGAGGTTTATGAAAACCGTGGCATGCTGAAGAAGTTCTAAAAAATATCGACCTCGCCTCTTGAGTAAAGCAGGCGAGGTCTTTATACTATTATTAATAAAGTATTTCATGAAAGAAGGACCTATCAATGAGACAGTATATTGCCGGAGTAGACATAGGTAATGCGACAACAGAAACAGCCCTGGGATTGATCGAAGAGGGTCAGCTGATAAAATGCGTTAGCGGCATCAATGCGACAACAGGAATCAAGGGAACTAACGACAATATCAAAGGAATAATCAAATCGCTGAAGGATGCAGCTAAGAAGATGGAGATAGAAATAGAAGAGATCGATCTCATCAGAATAAACGAAGCTACACCCGTTATCGGCGACTTTGCGATGGAAACCATCACAGAGACTATCATTACAGAATCCACACTTATAGGTCATAACCCGGATACTCCGGGAGGTCTGGGTCTTGGCATAGGCGAGACCATAAAGATCGAAGATCTCGATAAAGCAGAAAAAGACAAGGCATACATCGTCGTAGTGCCGGCAGAAGTAGACTTCATCGACGCTGCGAAGATGATAAATGAAGCCCTTGATAATGATATAGATATAGAAGGCGCCATCCTCAAGAAAGACGACGGCGTACTTGTAAATAACAGAATAAATAAGGTGATCCCGATACTTGACGAAGTAGCGGCTATCGACAGAGTGCCTATCGGCATGCCTTGCGCGGTAGAAGTATCACAGCCGGGATCATGTATCGAATTCTTGTCCAATCCGTACGGCATAGCGACAGTATTCGGACTTACTGCATCAGAGACTAAGCAGATCGTTCACATCGCGAAAGCTCTCATAGGAAATCGTTCGGCAGTAGTGATCAAAACTCCTGAAGGCGAAGTCAAAGAACGCCGCATACCTGCAGGTGAGATAATCATCGACAGCGGTAAGAGGAAATATACGGCACCTGTAGACCGCGGCTCTCGTGAGATCATGGAGACGGTGAGAAAAGCGAAAAACATCGAAGATGTTACGGGAACTAAGGGGACTAATGTAGGCGGAATGCTGGAGAAGGTAAGAAAAGAAATGGCGGACCTTACAGAGCAGGACTACAATAATGTCTTCATCAAGGATATCATGGCGGTAGATACTATCGTGCCGAAGGAAGTGCGCGGAAATCTTGCCAATGAATTCGCCATGGAAAAGGCAGTGGGCATCGCTGCTATGGTAAAGACAGAAAAGCTCCATATGCAAAGGCTTGCAGATGCGGTTTCTGCTGAGCTTGGCGTGAAAGTTGAGATCGGCGGAGTAGAAGGAAGTATGGCAGTAAGAGGAGCGCTGACTACTCCGGGAACAGAAAAACCTCTGCTGGTAGTAGATATAGGCGCGGGCTCTACGGATGCGTGCCTTCTTGACAGAGAAAACAAATCAAGACCTGTCCATCTGGCAGGAGCCGGCAACATGGTAACTATGCTTATCAATGCAGAGCTGGGACTTGATGATTTCAAACTGGCAGAAGAAATCAAGAAATACCCGCTTGCCAAGGTGGAATCGCTCTATCATATAAGACATGAAGACGGAACGGCACAGTTCTTCGAAGAGGCTATAGACAGCAAGATGTTCGCAAGGACTGTAGTGCTGAAGCCTACAGGCTGGAAGCCTGTGAGAACTAAGCAGAACCTCGAGAAGATAAGAGCGGTCAGAAGAGAAGCTAAAGAAAAAGTGCTTATCACCAACATAATCCGTGCTCTCGAGAAAGTATCCAGAACAGGCAATATCACTGAGTTCGAGCACGTTGTCCTCGTAGGAGGCTCATCACTTGACTTCGAGCTGGGCAACATGGTAACGGACGCACTTACATATTACGGCATCATCAGCGGCAAGGCTAACGTCAGAGAGACAGAAGGCCCTAGAAATGCAGTAGCTACAGGTCTGCTGCTGTCATACCTGGAGGAGGCCGGCAATGGAAATTAAGAGAAAAGGCGATATAGAAACAGGCAAGGTGGAATATACCGGCATGAGCCTGCGTCACGAACACGTTGCTAACGAAAGCCTTCCCAAGATAAACATCTTCTTCCCGGAAGGCTGTGAAGATCTGGCATATCAGATCTCATACGGTATTGAAGAAGAAGGCCTGCCGAGGTGCGGATTTGAGACTGATGAACCATTCTCAGATGCTCTCGAAGATACCGTTAAAAAAGGTTTGGGCGTAGCTATAGGCGTGGATGGCGATAAGGCGCAGATCTTCTGCGTGCAGTTCAAAAAAAGCGAGCCGTTCATGAGTTATGAGCTCAGTGGCAAAGAGGTCGTTACTGACCTTGCCAATGGTGGAAGCAATACAGATAGCGAGAGACTGAGAGTCGTAGGCAAGAACGCAGCAAGGATACTTAAGCACAAACCATTCATTATGGAGGAATAATCATGAAACTCACATCAAAAGCAATGACAAACGGATACATGGATCCGGAATACGGCATCAAGACTACAGACGAAAGCCAGATAAAATGCGGCATCCCGCAGAGATCTTTTCCGCTCGAATGGGACGATGTTCCTGAAGGAACAGAAAGCTTTGCCATCATCTGTATGGACTACGACAACGTAGAAGACGAAGGCGTGCCATGGGTGCACTGGCTCGTTTCAGACATCGATAAGGACAGAAGGAGCCTTGAAGATAACGAGGCTGCAAAGGGCACTCTCATTCAGGGAATGACAAGCTGGGCTCTGCCTTACGGTCCTTATGAAGACATCCCTGCAGAGTACATAGCAAATTACGGCGGTCCTGCTCCGGGAAGACCTCACGAGTACGAAGTGGAAATCTATGCGCTGGATATCAAGCCGGATCTCGAACCGGGATTTTACTATAATAAGATAAGAAAGATCACTCAGGAACACGCTATCGATAAAGCTGTTCTGAAGTTCATATATGAGGGATAAAATATGAAGAAACACCTTCTTGTCATAACTACAGGAGGAACTATCGCTTCTGTAAAAGACGAAGCAGGTCTTGTTCCTTCCCTAACTTCCGAAGAATTGATTTCGTATCTTCCTGAGCTGGGTGAAGACATAATGCTGACGACCAAGGCACTGTACAGTCTGGACAGTACTGATATAACGCCTGATCATTGGCTGGGACTTGCGAAAACAATAAAAGATAATTATTACAAATACGACGGTTTCGTTGTTTGTCACGGTACGGATACTATGGCATATACAGCTGCAGCATTATCGTATCTCATCCAGGGATCGAGCAAGCCTATAGTGTTCACAGGTGCACAGAAACCGATAGGATTCGAGATCACCGATGCCAAGGCCAACTTGAGAGACAGCATCCTTTATGCTGCCGACGATGAGTCCATGGGTGTACAGATCGTTTTTGATGGAGAAGTCATCACGGGAACGAGAGCCAAGAAGACTAAGTCGCTCAGCTATGCAGCTTTTTCCAGCATAAACTATCCTCTGCTGGCATCTATCCACGAGGGCAGGATCATAAGATACATGAAGCAGAAAAAGCCTGAAACTGCGCCTGTGTTTTACGATAAGCTGAACAAAAAAGTTTTTCTTTTGAAGCTTACGCCGGGAATAACTCCCGTGCTCCTTCCTGAGATCTTCAAGAATTATGACGCCATAATCATCGAAAGTTTTGGCGTAGGCGGCATCCCTGAGAGCCTCGAAGAAGTGCTTTTTGTAGAATTGAAGAAGTATAGACCTGAGGAAAAGGTCCTCGTCATGACTACGCAGGTAACTTACGAAGGAAGCCACATGGAGACTTACGAAGTGGGCAAGACTCTCAGCGACAACTTCAGCATACTGGAGGCCAGAGACATGACGCTGGAAGCAGTAGTCACTAAACTGATGTGGGTGCTGGCAGATGAGGGTCTGGATTGGGCAGGTATTTGCGGCAAGTTCTACAGACCTGTAGCGGCAGACACTTTGTATTAGCATAATACACCAATATGTGTTAAAATATTAAGAATAGATCTACAGCGGCAGAGCCGCGAGGAGGCACTATATGGATAATAAGAAATGCATAATCACTATAAGCAGAGAATTCGGAAGCGGCGGAAGACTTATCGGTAAAAGACTCGCCGAAAAAATGGGTGTTCCGTACTATGATAAGGAACTGCTGGACAGAATAGCAGAAGAATCAGGCTTCTGCAGAGAAATGATGGAAGAAGCTGAGAAGAAAGCTAAAAACAGCTTCCTGTACAGTCTGATGTCAGCTATGGGCACAGGCGAAGCAGGTCCTGACAGCCTTTCTCTCAACGAAAGATTCTTCCTGGCACAGTTCGATACTATCAAGAAGATCGCCGATGAAGGTTCATGTGTCATCGTAGGAAGATGTGCAGATTACATACTCAGAGGAATGCCTGAAGCTACTAACGTATTCATCTATGCAGAAGAAGCTGATAAGATCAGAAGAGCTGTCGAAGAATACGGCGTTCCTGAAGATTCAGTTAAGAAGATGATGAAGGATACAGATAAGGCGAGAGCTAATTACTATGCTTACCACACAGGAAGAAAGTGGGGAGAGCATGTGAATTATCACCTGGCTATGGACAGCGGATATCTTGAGATCGAAGATATCGTTGACCTGATCATCAAATATACAGAAGTTAAGATCAACAGACTGGAGTCATTATAATGAAAATCAGAGCCATGTACTTCACAGGCACAGGAACTACTGCCAAGATAACAACAAGCATCGCATACAGCATGTGGAGTGAGATGAAAGATGCAGGTTTCGAAAAAGAGGCGGATATTAATTTCGCTGTAAAGGCGGCAAGGGATAAGGAATATTTCTTTGACGAAAACGATATCGTCGTTTTTGGTGTTCCTGTCATCG
>JAFQBD010000017.1 GCA_017416795.1 Bacillota bacterium
AAAGAATCAAGGCAAAACTGGGATGGCGCAGCCCTGTCCAATATCGCCTTATGAACTGTGCTGCCTAATCAAAAAATTAAAAAACGGAGAGGAAAATTAATTCCTCTCCGATAAAGTCCAACTTTTGGGGGTCACCTCATTAAGTTTGTGCTCTTTCATGATTTTTGATATATTATCTGCCTTTATTGATCAATTCCAATCCTCTGGCATATTTGCTTATTTCTTCTTTTTCAAGCCCGTATTTCTCGCAAATGGATGCGCCCAATTTTTCCAGTTCTTCAGTTTCCCCTGAGAAAAGCTCCAGCTCAACTTCAAGTATCCTCTCTTGTCCGTAAGGAGTGATTATCCATCCGTCATCTATAGAGAGTTCATACAGTCCATCTCCTGTGTCTATTCTGAAACGTCTTCTGTGGTATTTCGTTTCTATCTGACAGATAAGAGGTCTTCCTGCTATCACTTCTTCAAGATGGACACCGATTTCACTTCCGTGAAAAACTCCAGGATCCGGCGTGCTGTCTGCAACAGGAACGTTAAGCTCTTCTCTTACGTGCAAAGCACCTTCTGTGTGCCCTTTCCATTTTAAAGAAGCCACCCAGTTACTTCCTTCTTTTCTTACTCTGTAAGCCATCTCCTCATTTGAAAGTGCCCAATCTTCAGTGTCATAATATTTGGCATCAAAGCACATTTCTTCTCTTGAGCCTTCTTCTTCAAGATGAAAAAACATCTTATCTTTCCAGATTTCTTCAGCTATTTCAGTAGTAGGTATCCTATACTTCAGTTCAATTTCCATTTGCCTTCTCTACTTTCAATATTTTAAAACATAGTACTAAAATATAAAAACGCATTGGATTGATAATATCACCCAATGCGTTATATTGCAAGAGAATTTATTAAAATGGTTTATCACGGCTACTTACAGTTAAGCCAGTGTAGCTACGATAACTGCCTTTATAGTATGCAGCCTGTTTTCAGCTTCGTCGAACACTCTGGAATGTCTGCTTCTGAAAACTTCGTCTGTCACTTCACGGATATCGTATCCCAGTTCCATCTGAGTCTTGGCCATAGTAGTTTCAAAGTCATGGAACGAAGGCAGGCAATGCAGGAATATAACATCTTGGTTTCCTGTTGCTTTAAGCATATCCATATCGACTCTGTACGGTGTGAGGAGCCTTACTCTCTCAGGTATCTGATCTTCTTCGCCCATAGATGCCCAAATATCTGTATATATTACATCTGCGCCTTCAAGACATGAAGCATCAGAACTTACTTCAATAGAAGCACCCGTATATTCTGCAACTTCGTTAGCAGCAGCCAGCACATCGGGATCCATGCCATCTATCAGTTCCTGAGGTCCATATGCTGCGAAACTCATTCCCATCTTGGCGCAGCCATACATCCATGCATATGCCATATTGTTCCTTACATCACCAACGAATACTACTTTCACTTTTCTGAGAGGTTTGTCTACATGTTCTTCAATAGTGAGCATATCTGCAAGTATCTGTGTAGGGTGATCGACATCAGTAAGACCGTTCCATACAGGGACGCCTGAGAATTTGGCAAGATCTTCTACGACTTCCTGGTCATATCCTCTGTATTCTATACCGTCAAAGAATCTTCCCAATACCTTAGCTGTATCTTCCAGTGACTCTTTCTTGCCCATCTGTGATCCTTTTGGATCAAGATAAGTCACATGAGCCCCTTCGTCGTGACATGCCACTTCAAAAGAACATCTTGTTCTTGTAGATGTCTTCTCAAATAAAAGACAAATATTCTTACCTCTGAGCAAATCATTTCTTATACCTTCTCTCTTCTTTGCCTTAAGGTCTTTTGAAAGATCTAATAGGTATCTGATCTCCTCAGGTGAAAAATCCATCAACGTTAAAAAACTTCTGCCTTTCAAATTTACTGCCATATATATCATTCTCCTTTAAATATTTGTCCTTTTGAACTTATGATTTATAATAATGCATTATTATGCATATTTCAATATATTTTTTGTCTTTTTATACATATTTATGTATATTTATAGGTATGCTGGCTATTTCATACCTTTTAAATAAAAAAAGACTCCGGATCAACGGAGTCTTCTGTCAGTTTAGTATCATCTATTCTTAGTTGAATGTTATAACGGTACCTGTCTTGCCTTCAAGCGCTTCAACTGCCTTATCCAGTGAAGTGATGATAGCCTTCTTATTCGGATAAGTTCTTACGAACTTCATGGCAGCTTCTACCTTAGGAAGCATGCTTCCAGGAGGGAAATGGCCTTCTTCAACATATCTTGCTGCTTCAGCCAGTGTCATTTTTGACAGTTCCTGCTGATCCGGCTTGTTGAAGTTGATAGCTACCTTTTCTACTTCAGTGAGTATCATCAGGATATCTGCATCGACCTGTTCAGCCAGCAGTTCAGCTGCGAAGTCTTTATCGATAACAGCAGCAACACCTTCGAGAGTACCGTCAGGTTTTTCGATTACAGGAATACCGCCGCCACCGCATGTTATAACTACGCAGTGATCCCACAGATGCTTTACAGCTTCGATCTCAACGATCCTTCTAGGAAGCGGTGATGCCACTACTCTTCTGTAGCCTCTTCCCGCATCTTCCTTCATAGTATAGCCTTTTTCAGCCTCAAGAGCCTTAGCTTCCTCTTCTGTGTAGAATGGACCTATAGGCTTAGTAGGATTCTGGAATGCAGGGTCTTTCTCATCTACGATCATCTGTGTAGCAACTGTAACTACAGGTACATTTCTGTTGTCCTTGTTCAGCGCATACTTGAGACACTGCTGGATATGATATCCGATATATCCCTGAGACATTGCTCCACATACATCGAACGGCATCGCAGGAGTAACTTCTTTAGCTGCTTCTGAAGCCATAACAATACGGCCTACCTGCGGTCCGTTGCCGTGAACTACAGCGATCTCATAACCCATGCCGCTTATCTTAGCAACATGTTCACACGTATTCTTCACGACATCCAGCTGAGCTTCTGCTGTAGCAGGACCTTTACCGGACTGAAGAGCGTTACCGCCTAAAGCTATTACGATTTTTTCTACACACATAATAATATATCTCCTAAATCAAATTATTTTTTATAAGTCATCTCTGTTAACAGGACAGCTCATACATCTAGGGCCGCCTCTTCCTCTGGAAAGCTCAGAGCTTGGGATAGTAAGAACCTTAACGCCCTTCTTATCCAGTAAATCGTTGGTCACGTAGTTTCTTTCATATGTTACTACAACTCCTGGTGCGATTGCAAGAGTATTAGATCCATCATTCCACTGTTCTCTCTGTGCAGCCTGAGGATCATCACCGCCGCATCTGATAAGATCTACAACAGGCAGCCCCAGTTCAAGCTTTAGGATGTTTGAAAGTTCATCCTGGATGCTGGAGAAACGAGGTTCACCGTTCTTATCCAGTGTGATTTCAAACAGCTGCAGAGGGCCTTCGATTTCAGGATGGATAGTGAACTTGTCATAATCCACCATAGTGAATACTGTGTCCAGATGCATGAAAGCTCTCTTCTTAGGTATATCGAACACCAGGATCTTCTTGAAGGAAGATTTATTGAGAATATTTCTTGCGAATCTTTCGATGCCCACAACAGTAGTTCTCTGAGAGAGGCCGATAGCTACGATTTCCTTGTTCAGAACCAGGAAGTCTCCGCCTTCTACTGAGTATTCATGATAATAATCATACCACTGATGAGTTCCTTCAGGAGCAAAGTCCTTATTATACTTATACATATACTCAAGAAGCAGCGCTTCTCTTCTTCTTGCTTCAGTACTCATGTGATGGATGTTTACACCATTACCGATACATGCACCAGGGTCTCTTGTGAAATACAGGTTTGGCAGCGGGTCAGTATGATAAGGATATCCAGCATCGATATAGTCAGCCAGAGAATTTGACTTGATGATTATATCGCTCTTCTTAACACCTGAAATTGCCTTTTTAACCATTTGATCTGCCGGCATGGACATAAGATATTCTTCAAGCCCTTCTTTAACAGCCTCTGAATACAAGTCACTGTCAGCAATAAATTTCTTCACGAATTCTCTTCTTACCTTATCATCTTGAAGTGCTTTAGCAGTTTCTTCTTCGTAGTAAATTACTTCAACACCATTTTCTCTCAACAGATCAGCGAACCTATCATGTTCTTCCTGAGCTGTCTTCAGATAAGGAATGTCATCGAAGAGAAGTCTTTCGAAGTTGTCAGGTACCAGACCTTCTATTTCATCTCCGATCCTGTGGAGCAGCACTTTATTCAGCTTACCGATTTCTGAGTAATTATTGATTCCGGGTTTCATATCTAAACCCTCCTTTCTTCTTCTCAGTAACTACACCATTTGCATCTTTTCTGTTGTTACAGATTAAGCAATAGTAGCAACAATAACTGCCTTGATAGTGTGTAATCTGTTTTCTGCTTCATCAAATACCTTGGAATGTCTGCTTCTGAATACTTCGTCTGTTACTTCTCTGATATCATAGCCAAGTTCCATCTGAGACTTAGCCATAGTAGTTTCGAAATCATGGAATGAAGGCAGGCAGTGCATGAAGATAACATCTTCATTTCCTGTTGCTCTCAGCATATCCATATCTACTCTGTATGGAGTCAGCAGCTTGACTCTTTCAGGGATCTGATCTTCTTCACCCATTGATGCCCAGATATCAGTGTAGATAACATCTGCACCTTCCAGACATGAAGGATCTGAGCTAAGTTCGATTGAAGCACCGTTGAATTCAGCAACTTCCTGAACCTTCTTCAGCACATCTTTGTCTACCTGATCAACCAGTTCCTGTGGACCATATGCTACAAATGACATACCCATCTTAGCACAACCGTACATCCATGCATAAGACATGTTATTTCTAACGTCGCCTACGAATACTACCTTGATCTTCCAAAGCGGCTTAGGAATATTTTCTTCGATTGTAAGCAGGTCAGCCAAGATCTGAGTCGGATGGTCGATATCTGTAAGACCGTTCCATACGGAAACGCCTGAATGTTTAGCCAGATCTTCTACTACTTCCTGTTCATATCCTCTGTATTCGATACCGTCGAAGAATCTTCCCAGTACTTTAGCTGTATCCTCCAGTGATTCCTTTTTACCCATCTGAGAGCTCTTGGAATCCAAATATGTCACGTGAGCACCTTCATCAAGTGCTGCTACTTCAAATGCACATCTTGTTCTTGTTGATGTCTTTTCGAACAGAAGGCAGATATTCTTACCTGTGAGCAGATCGTTTCTGATGCCTGCTCTCTTCTTGTCCTTCAGGTCTTTTGAAAGATTCAGAAGATATCTGATTTCTTCTCTGCTGAAATCCATCAGTGTTAAAAAACTTCTTCCCTTTAAATTTACTGCCATATTCTTAATCTCCTTTATAATATTTATATTGTTTTCTTATGCCAATTTCTATATTGCCCTTATGATTTGATAATACTATAATAATCCCACCCTTAAAAGTACCAGTTGCTTTTATTTTTATTGTACCAGTACAGCGTTTTCAATGTTTCTAAAATTATCTACATTATTTATTCTGAAAATTCAGTAGTGTCTGTCTTATTTTTTTGCAAATTTCAGACATACCTGCCTCTATTTCTTTCTCTGTAGGATATGAAAAATTCAGTCTTATATGATCATTTCCTCTATGGCTTTGAGGATAAAAAACATATCCCGGAATGAATGTAACGCCTGCCTTCTGTACTTCTTTCAGCAGCTCACGTCCGTCTATTCCTGTCGGAAGTTTTACCCACAAATAAACGCCGCCTTTGGGTAGGTCACACTTCAGTCCCAGATCTTCTGTAGTTCCCCTTAGGATAGAATACATCAAATCCCTTTTTTTTCTGCACACATCCCTGAAACCATCGAGTCGTTCTTTGAACACCCCGTTTTTCATATATTCAAGCAGCAGTTTCTGAGGTACCCAGTCAAGTGAGACTATCTTCATCGATACAAGCTCACTGAGTTTTTTGACCACATTTGTATCTGCTGCAACGAAAGAAAGGCCTGTTCCGGGCATCGTAGTAAGTGAAAACGAATACATATATATTACATTATGCCCTGTATCCATCGATTTTATAGACGGAAGGATATCTATATCGTAATATAGTTCGGAGCCTTCATCTTCCTCGATTATCGGAACTCTGTATTTATATGATAGTTCCAAGAGCATTTTTCTTCTTTCCAACGACAGTATAGTTCCTGTAGGGTTATTGAAGCTGGAATCCACATACATGAATTTAGGCTTTTCTTTTTCTATAAGCGGATCCAGATTCTCACAGATCATTCCATCTTCATCCATAGGTACGGTCAGCAGCTGTCCGCCAGCGAACTGTATAGCCCTGTAAATATCGGGGGATAACGCTTCGGGAACGATCACCTTATCTCCGGGTTGCAGCATGAGAGTCATGATAAAATCCAATGCCTGGTTGTTTTCTGTAAATAGCTGTATGTTACCCGGCTGTGTGTTTATCCCTTTAGTACTGAGGAATGATACTATTTCTTTTCTCAGTTCTTGATCACCTTGGTAAGGTGTGTGGAAATATGCCCCGTCCTTCTTCTCGTGAAGTATAGTTTCAAAAACTGATGCCATCTCATCATGTGGATATATTTCTCTTGCCGCTACACCTCCGCCAAAAGATATGATGTCTTTCTCATACGACTTATTGAAGAGTTCATCGAAATCTCCGTCAAAACTTATGTATTCATCTTTTATAAGTGCCTCCCAGTTGACAGGTTTTTTCACCATGCCGTAATACATTGTGCCAAAGCTGACATAGTAATACTGTCCCTGGTAAGAACTTATCAGATCATCATATTTAAGCTCTGCATAAGCTTTTACCACCGTATTTCTATGTACATTCAAATTATCGGCAAGCTGTCTTTCTGACGGGAGCTTACTTCCGTTGACAAGAGTTCCGTTATATATCATCTTCTTTATCTGTCCCGAGATCTGCAGATAAAGAGGTGTTTTTTCACTTTTATTTACAGTTATATTCATTTTCTTTCTCCATGGAACTGGTAATAACAAGTTTCAAGTCTGCCGTTATACAGCTTCCTGCGTCTGTTAGCCTCCCTGCCCATAACTTTTTCTTCTGCCTCTTTGTCAGTCGTTATCATGAATAATGACCAATCCGGATTTTCCTTGAAGAATCTGTTAAAGCCATCATATATTTGACGTATCTCTTCTTCTTCACCTATACGTTCGCCATAAGGCGGATTTGTTACGATTATCCCATTCTCACCTATAGGTCTCAGCTTCGATGCATCTGCCTTTTTGAAGACTATGCAGTCGTCAACTCCTGCTTCCTCTGCATTTTCCTTTGCCGCATCTACTACCTTTCTGTTTATATCAAATCCATATATTTTTAACTCCGAGTCATAGTCAATAGATTCAAATGCGGCCTTTTTCTCTTCCTTCCAAAGTTTCTCATCGATAAATTCCCACTCTTGACATGCGAAGCTTCTGTTTAGTCCCGGCGCGATATTCCTCGCTATCATAGCTGCCTCGATAGGGATAGTGCCTGAGCCTGTACAAGGATCCAGGAGTATCCTGTCTTTTCTCCAAAAGCTCAGCTGTATCATGGCCGCAGCAAGAGTCTCTTTTATAGGCGCTGCTACATCACATACTCTGTATCCTCTCTTGTGCAACCCAACTCCTGAAGTGTCAACAGTCAGTGTAACTCTGTCTTTCAGAAGAGTTGCCTTTACCGTATACTCAGCGCCCGTTTCTTCAAATACTTCTATTCCATAAAACTCTTTGAGCCTTTCCACTATCGCTTTCTTGACGATCTTCTGACATGCAGGCACACTATGCAGCTTAGATTTGACAGAAGTTCCCGTAACCGTGAATTTACCGTCTACAGGTATAAGTTCTTCCCATGCTATCGCCTTTGTCTGCTGGAATAGTTCTTCGAATTCCAATGCCTTGAATTCAGCCATCTTAAGGAGGACACGGTCTGCAGACCTGAGCCATAGATTAGATCTTACTATGGCTCTCTCATCTCCCATGTAAGTCACTTTGCCGTCTTCAGTTTTAAGGATCTTATAACCCAGTGACTCTATCTCGCGTTTTACCACTGCTTCCAATCCGAAAGTTGCTGTTGCTATCAATTCAAGTTTCATATATAAGTTTCTCTCCTATTCAAACTGTTTCTGCTAATTACATCGATATATTTGAGGGATTCTCCTGTCCCTTTTGCAACACAAAAATCCGCATCATCAGCTACTTTAGTCTCTATTCCCGTTCTTTCCTCTATCCTTTTAGCCAGTCCTCTCAAGTAAGCTCCGCCGCCTGTGATCACGATACCTGATTCACCCACATCAGCTGCAAGTTCAGGAGGTGTTTTCTCCAGCACACTGTGAACTGCTTCACAAATAACATCAAGCGGCTCTTCAAGGGCCTCCAGCATCTCTTCTGATGAGACTTCTACAGTGCGCGGAAGACCGGTGACGAGATCACGCCCTTTGCACGAAGTCACTATGACTTCTTCATCAGGATGCGCAGTTCCTATATGACATTTCAGCTTTTCCGCCATACGCTCACCGATATAGAGGTTATACTTCTTCCTCATATATTTGATAATATGATCATCGAATTTATCTCCGGCCATTTTTACCGACTTGCTTGTGACTATTCCTCCCATAGAAATGACTGCGATATCTGTAGTTCCGCCACCGATATCTATGACCATTATCCCTTCGGGAGCCGTTATATCTATGCCTGCACCTATGGCAGCAGCTACCGGCTCTTCGATAAGATATACCGCTCTGCCGCCTGCCTGAAGTGCAGCTTCCTTGACAGCGCGCTTTTCCACCTCAGTAACACCACTGGGCACGCAGACTATTATCCTTGGCTTTATGAATCTATTGCTTCCGCAAGTCTTTTTGATGAAATACTGCAGCATACGCTCAGTAACATCGTAATCAGATATCACGCCTTCTCTAAGAGGTCTGATTGCCGAAATATTGCCGGGAGTCCTTCCGATCATGCGTCTTGCTTCGCTGCCTACAGCCAGTATCTCATTAGTATCTCTGTTGATCGCCACTACAGATGGTTCCTGCAGGACTATGCCCTTACCTTCTATATATATCAGCACATTTGCCGTGCCAAGATCTATTCCAACTTCTTCAGTAAAATTCATCGATCCTTCGATATCTTGAAGATATCGCATCTCCTTTCATTTTATCAATTTTCTTATATTTTTGCCATAGAGAATAAAAATACTCCAAAAAAGTAAATGGAGTATATTTTTTGATCGATGCTCATATATTGTTTTGACTGATAAAGTTAATCTAATATGAGGTGGTGAACTGTCACACTATGAAGGATTATATAGAAGAGCGCGTTTTGGAATTGGCTAATCACATCGTTGAGACCGGTGCTACCGTTAGAAGTACCGCCGCTAAATTTCGTGTTTCCAAATCCACAGTACATAAAGATATAACCGAGAGACTTCAGGAACTCAATCCCGGCCTTGCTGCCGAAGTCAAGGAAGTCCTCGATAACAATAAAGCCGAACGACATATACGAGGCGGTCTCGCTACCAAAGAAAAGTATCTGCGGGCTAAAAGCTAGCCCGCAGCTTTATGTTCTGATATCGTCTTTCAGCTTTTCAAATGTCTTTTCCCCTATACCTGAAACATTCTTGATGTCTTCTATATCTTTGAACCTGCCATTGCTTTCTCTGTAGTCTATGATCTTTTCTGCTGTTACAGGACCCACACCATCAAGCATCTGAAGTTCTTCACTCCCCGCCGTATTGATATTTATCTTCCCGTCAGAATATGGTGTATAGCTGCCTTTTGCAGAACCATCTGTCGCATTCGATATATCATTTAGTGCGACATCTTGTTTCTCAGGGATAAGAATCTTGTCACCATCTTCTAGAAAAGCCGCTCTGTTGATTTCTGTCAGATCAGCATCTTCCGTCACTCCGCCTGCAGCATTTATAGCATCTTCGACTCTGCTTCCCTCTTCCAGTTCTGCCACCATGGGATCATTTACCGCACCGCCTATATCGACCATTATCATAGTCGTCTTCGGTTCCGATTCTGACACCACATTTGTCTCTTTGGCCAGGCTTTCTTCTTCATCACCTGTGAAAACGAATACAAAAAAAGCGGCAGCAACAAGCAAAGCTGCAGCAGCCACTTTTAATAGTATTTCTCTGTTGTCCTTAATGTAGTCCTGGATCTTTCCGCTTTCCCAAAGCGCAATAAGTCTCTCTTTCATACCAAATACCTCCTTTTGCATAAATTTTACATTTACTGGAAGTATTTGTCAATATAATATTGGTGATGTCCTATCACATTCTCCTATCTACTCAGCGAAAACCATCTTTCTTCTCATCACCTGTACTTCACTTCGCTCTGTATCCAGTCCGAGACACTCTATGAGCGTAGTGATCACAAGTTCAGGACTAAGGTTAGATGTGCTTCCGGAGTCAAGATATGCCGTAACAAACAATGTTTCTTCTTCGACTACGAAAGACAAGTCTCTGATCATAGGCTTGATGTCGACTTCAGCCAATTCCTTCTTTTTCTTCTGCTTCTTATAAGTCAGGATCTTCTCCTGTCCCATATATTTATCATAGATATCAGAAGAAGTCATATCGATTTTTTCATGTAAAGGCACAGCTATTATGTATTCAGCTGCTTCTGTCTTCGCTGCAAGAGTCTTCTTAGAAGGCTCTGCTTCTTTACAATCTGTGATAACGATACCTTCAGGCATCAATGGCGCCAATATATTTTTGATGTTATCTGCACCATAATCTTCTTCAGTTTCAAATTCAAGAAGTTCTCCAAGTCCCCAGTATCCCAGTGATAAAGGCTGAGCGAATGTCATCTTAGGGTGAGGATTGAAGCCTTGTGAATAACTCTGTTTGATGCCTGCTCTCTTGAATACACGCTTGAACATCTTCATCATATCCAGATGTGAAGTGTAGCAGATAGTTCCGGTCTTGGAAAATGTCAGTATATATTTAGCCATGTTTCACCTCCGGAAGTTCTGCTCCCTTAAAACATTCTGTATGCTTATTGATGCCGCAGCCTGCGCAGCCCTGTCTGCAGTCAGCAGTAGTCTGTGCTGCCTTAGCTTTCTCGTTTTCTCTCATGAGGAATTCACGAGTCACGAGCGGATCTATGATGTCCCACGGCAGGATCTCATCATAGGATCTTTCTCTATAATTATAGAATGCGATATCAGTATTCGTTTCAGCGAATACCTGCTGCCACAGTTCATCGTTGTAATGCTCTGTCCAGCCATCGAATTTGCAGCCCAGCTGATGAGCCTTTTCAAGCGCCTTGCCTACTCTTCTGTCGCCTCTGGCAAATACGGCTTCAAGAACGCTTGTCTTAGTTTCATGGTAATTGAATGTCACGCCCTTGATGTGCAGCTGTTTAGTTAGATAATTATGTTTATCGATAAACTGCTCAGGTGTATCCTGTGCTGCCCACTGAAACGGAGTGTGAGCCTTAGGCACGAAGTTGGAAACGCTGGCAGTGACTCTGAACCTGCCGCCTTTGCGACCCCTTACTCTGAAATTGATATCTATGATATTCTTGGCGATCTTGCCGATGCCGTCCAGATCTTCATAAGTCTCTCCCGGAAGCCCTGCCATGAAGTACAGCTTGATAGTTTCCCATCCAAGTCCTATTGCCTGCTCTACGGCACCATATATATCTTCTTCTGTTATGTTCTTATTGATGATATCTCTAAGTCTCTGGCTGCCTGCTTCAGGTGCAAAAGTCAGTCCGGACTTTCTATATCCCTGGATCTCATCAAGAACTTTGAAAGAGAAAGAGTCCAGCCTGAGGGACGGTAAGGAAAGGGCAACGTTCTGCTCTTTACACATCTTCATAAGGTCAAGGGCCATAGGCTCAAAGCATGAGTGATCGCTCGTAGAAAGAGATAACAGCGAAAGTTCATCATGTCCCGTATTTTTGATCTGCTCTTCGGCAAGTCTTCTTACTGTTTCCTTCTTACGTTCTCTAACAGGTCTGTAGATCATGCCTGCCTGACAGAATCTGCATCCTCTGGTGCATCCTCTGAAAGTCTCGACTACTGATCTGTCATGAACGGTATCGATGAACGGAACGATATTGTTCACAGGGAATTCAGCCTTATCAAGGTCGCTGATAACAGCTCTCTTGACTCTGTCAGGCGCACCATCCCACACTTTGTTATATGCTTTGACAGTTCCGTCTTCGTTATATTCTACATCGTAGAATGAAGGCACATATACACCGTTATATGCGCTTATCTTCTTCAGGAATTCTTCCTTTGATGATGTATCTTTCTTGGCGATACAAACCTGCTCCAGCAATTCTTCTCCGTCACCGATAAGGAATACATCTATGAAATCAGCCAGCGGCTCAGGGTTATATGCACAAGGACCTCCTGCTATTATCACAGGATGTTCTTCCCCTCTGTCGCAGCTCTTGAGCGGGATATTTCCCAGCTGCAGCATATTGAGAACATTAGTATATGAAAGCTCATACTGAAGTGTGAACCCCAGGATATCAAGTTCCTTGACAGGAGTGAAAGTTTCGAGCGTGAACAGTTCTCTTCCACATTCTCTCATCAGTTCTTCCATATCCATTGCAGGTGCAAAAACACGCTCGCAGTAAATATCATCATTTTTGTTCAGGATGTTATAGAGTATCTGCAGTCCCATATATGACATGCCGATCTCATATGTATCAGGAAATGCGAATCCCATTCTGACAGATACTTTCTCGGGATCTTTTTTGATACTGTTTACTTCGCCTCCAATGTATCTTGCAGGCTTTTCAACCTTCTTCAACATATTGTCCAGTTCTTTATCTATTCTCATTCTTTTCCTTTCATCAGATCATCCAGACTCATACCGATAACATCTTCTATCTGGCTTATGAATCCTCTCGTCTGTTTTTTCTTCTCAAGTATTATAGGTTCTGCCTGTGGATTTCCGTTTTTCTTAGCCTTGTTTATGACATAATCTATCCTCTTATCAAGACCGACATATTCGTCTTCAAGCACCGTTCTGTCTCCCAGGCAAACCAGGTCAGTTTCATTGACATCATTTATATCCGAAAACGGTGAATACGTCATATGCACCTTGATTATCTTAGCTTCTTCATGATAGCCGAGCTTGTCCATAAGTTCGGCACCTACGTCCCAGTGTCTGTCCTCGACTCTGGCGATATCGTGAAGCAGTCCGGCAGCCAGGATCAATTCTGTGTCTAAATCAAAACCGTGCTTGTTCAATTCTTCTGCCACCGTACATGCCATATCTGCAACTGCTCTGCAATGACCTTTCACATGTTCAGGCGTCTTATATTCATTTAAAAGTCTTTCACATTCTTGTCTGTCGGGATGTTTCATACTGCCTGTCCTTTCAACGATGGATATATCATATTCATATCCATACTGCCCTTTAGTATACCACACTTCTAAAACTCTTTGAAAGAATAATAAAAGTCTTTATCATCGTTTTTCTTATAAATTCCTATGATCTGTCCTTTCTTGACATTAGCTGAAGCGATGACATGTATTTCTCCCAGATTACCATAAAGACTCTCTGCCTGGTCGCCGTGCTTGATCTTGATGTATCTGCCTATCTCCTCATTCTCTCCAACAGCAGTTACCTTGCCTCCTCCTACGGCATAGACAGGAGCTTCATCACCTTCAAATGTTTCATCGATCGGTTCGCCGTAAATAGGTTTTCCTGTCATGACATCGACAGCATCCGATGTCTTGTCGGTAAGTGCTTTTAAACCATTAGCTGCATTAGCAAATGCAGCTTTCACATCTTCTTTTGTGTAATTCACAGACATGTGATCAATGAATGACGCAGCGTGTTTTTGTATCACATCTACTTCGGAATTTACCCCCGTTATAAGTGCAAAAGCTGCGATCAAACAAATGAATGTCTGTATAAGTATTTTTCGGATCATACTGCACCTCCATATAACAAATATATTCAGTGCAGAAAAATCGAGACATGTTATTTGCCATAATAAACATGAAAAAACGGACAGCATATTATGCCGCCCGCTTGATATTTAGAAATAATAATCTTCGTCGATGTATTCGAATTCGAAATCCTTGACTCTTATAGTATCTCCGTCTTCGATACCCATTTCTCTCAGCTGATCGAGTGCTCCGCTCTTTTCAATATACTTATAAAGATATCTCATCGAACCGGAATCAGTGAAGTTAGTTGAATTGAAGATCTTTTCCAGCTGTTTTCCTGACAATATATAATCTCTGCCGTCGAAGTCAGCATATACTGTTCTGTAATCAGGATCGTGCTCATCTGCTTCGAAGTCAAACATTTCGTATTCGTCTTCTTCCTCGATAGGTTCGAGAAGCAGCTTATCGAGTATATTAGCAGCTTCAGCCAGCACTTCCTTGACACCGATGTTGATAGGTGCTGACATAGGGAACACCTTGTATCCCTTAGCTTCTACATATTCCTTGAATTCTATATACTGCGGATCTTCTTCGTCGATAAGGTCGATCTTGTTGGCAACTACGATCTGCGGCTTTTTCATAAGTCTTGGACTGTACTGTTCAAGTTCGTTGTTGATCTTATCGAAGTCTTCGATAGGATCTCTTCCTTCGCAGCCGGATACATCAACTACATGGATCAAGACCTTAGTTCTCTCAATATGCTTAAGGAACTTGTGGCCAAGACCTGCTCCTTCATGAGCACCTTCGATTATACCTGCGATATCAGCCATGACAAAACTCTTATCATAGATCCTCACTACTCCCAGGTTAGGATCGATAGTTGTGAAGTGGTAGTTGGCGATCTTTGGCTTAGCACTTGTAGAAACTGATAACAGTGAAGATTTACCTACATTAGGGAATCCTACCAGACCTACATCTGCGATAAGCTTCATTTCGAGGATAACTTCTCTTTCCTTAGCTTCACCGCCGGCTTCCGCGAAGTTCGGTGCCTGCCTTGTTGAAGTAGTATACTTAGTATTACCCTTACCGCCTTTGCCGCCTTTAGCTGCAACGAAAGACTGACCATGCTCTACTAAGTCTCCCATAACATGACCTGTCTCAACATCTATTACCATGGTTCCGACCGGCACCTTGATAGTCAGGGTCTCACCGTTTTTACCATATCTTTTCTTCTTCATGCCATCCTGACCGTTTTCGGCTTCGTATTTTCTCTTGTATCTGAAGTCCATGAGAGTTCTCATGTTTTCGTCAGCCTGGAAAACAACGTCACCGCCTTTACCGCCGTCTCCGCCGTCGGGACCGCCTTCCGGTACGAATGGTTCTCTTCTGAAGGACACGCATCCATTGCCGCCCTTACCTGATTTTATAAATATTTTGGCTCTGTCTACAAACATAGGGCCTCCTTTTGCCTTCTCCGATTCTAAGGCTATTATCTAAAAGTAAAGCCCCTAATATTCATTAGGGGCTCGAATAACTTATGCTTCTTTTGGATATACGCTTACTTGCTTTCTCTTTTTGTCATATCTTTCGAACTTAACAGCTCCGTCAATCATTGCAAATAATGTATCATCTCCGCCGATTCCAACGTTGTTACCAGGGTGGAACTTAGTTCCTCTCTGTCTAACCAGAATGCTTCCAGCACTTACGAACTGACCATCGCCAGTCTTAACGCCTAAACGTTTCGACTCACTATCACGACCGTTCTTCGAGCTTCCTACACCTTTCTTACTTGCCATGGACCAGACACCTCCTTGCTATTTCAATTTCAAATTAAAGTTTCTTTTTTAAAATTCTTATTTCAGAGCAGCTTCGATAGTTTCGATCATTACTGCGTTTGTAGCCTTTTCATCTAATTCAATGTTGTTTTCCTTAGCAAACTCGATGAGCTGTGCTTTCTTCATTGACTTCAGTGATGGCTTCTTTGCAGGCTTAACTTCTTCTACTACTGCTTCTTCCTGCTTAGGTTCTTCAACCTTAGCTGCAGGTGCTGCCTTAGCTCCGCCGATAGCAGTGATTTCTACCAGAGTGTATGGCTGTCTGTGACCCTGCTTCTTTCTGTAGTCTTTCTTAGCCTTGTACTTGAAGATGATTACTTTCTTGCCTTTTCCGTTTTCAACTACTTTACCTTCTACTGTAGTTCCTTCAACGTATGGAGCACCTACTTTAACTCCTTCACCTTCACCTACTACGAGAACTTTGTCAAATACTACTGTTTCGCCAGCTTCAACGCCCAGCTTTTCAACTACGATCTGATCGCCGTTCTGTACTCTGTACTGCTTTCCGCCTGTTTCAATAATTGCGTACATTTTGATTCTTTACCTCCTCTATCCAGTCTCGCCTTATCAGGTATCAGCCTTTGCAAACGCTTGCTCCAAGCTGAATTTACAAACCTTTACCGAGCGGCTTACCTGCTATATGATACTACAAAAAGTAAAGGATGTAAAGAAATATTTTTTCTACATCCGTAATTTTTTATTCAATGATAACGCCGTCTTCATCGATCATTATACCATCACCGATTCCCGGGATATCCATATCAGCTTCTGCCGCGTTCTTTTCTTTTTCTTTCTTGAGAGTATCCAGCAGCATTCCTTCGATCTTATCGAGGACTTCAGGATTATCGATGAGATACTTCTTAACGTTTTCCCTGCCCTGTCCGATCCTGTTGCCTTCGAAGCTGTACCATGAGCCTGCCTTTTCAAGGATCTTGGCATCTACTGCACAGTCGAGAACATCTCCCGCCTTGGAGATACCTTCACCGTACATGATATCGAATTCAGCCTGTTTGAACGGAGGCGCCACCTTGTTCTTAACGATCTTAGCTCTTGTTCTGTTGCCGAGAACCTGATCGCCCACCTTGATGCTTTCTACTCTTCTTACATCAATTCTCATTGAGGAGAAGAACTTGAGTGCTCTGCCGCCTGTAGTAGTTTCAGGGTTTCCGAACATCACGCCGATTTTTTCTCTCAGCTGATTGATAAAAATGATAGTAGTATTTGTCTTATTGATAACGCCAGCCAGCTTTCTCAATGCCTGTGACATAAGTCTTGCCTGAGCTCCTACTGTAGCATCACCCATAGCTCCGTCGATTTCATTCTTAGGAACGAGTGCCGCTACTGAGTCGACGATAACTACATCTATAGCACCGCTTCGAACGAGCATTTCTGTGATTTCAAGAGCCTGCTCACCGTAATCAGGCTGTGATACCAGCAGTTCATCAACATCTACTCCCAGATTTCTCGCATATTCAGGGTCTAAAGCATGTTCAGCATCGATGAACGCTGCCTTGCCGCCCAGCTTCTGTGCTTCAGCGATAACGTGAAGCGCCAGTGTTGTCTTACCTGATGATTCAGGTCCGTATACTTCTACGATTCTGCCTCTAGGAACGCCGCCTATACCTGTTGCCAGGTCTAAACTCATTGATCCTGTTGATATCGCTTCTATATTAAGTTTAGCATCGTCATCACCCAGCTTCATAACAGCGCCCTTGCCGAACTGCTTCTGGATCTGTGCTAAAGCTGCATCTAATGCTTTTTCTCTATCTGTATTATTTCCCTGTGCTTTATTGATAGCCATGTTTTACCTCCAATTTCACGAACACGTTAAATAAACATTTGTTCTTTTTTAATAATACCCCAAACTTATGTTCTCGTCAAGTGATATTTACTGTATTTTACAGCTTTTCGATTTCTTCTTTCGAAAGTTCTGTGACTTCCTCAATCACTTTATAGTCAAACCCTTTTTCTTTCATTCTAAGTGCAGTTTCTTTTTTCTCTTGCTCAACCGCCTCTTGTCTTTCAATTTCTATTTCTTCCCATAAATTCATATATCTCTCTCCAATCTCTTCATTAGATTTGATTTCATCGATTTTATCTTGAAGCTTACGGATCCTTTCACTTGAGGCAGCCCTCTCCGTTTTGCTGACGGTAGTTTCGAAATACTTTAGTAGTTCAATAAGTTCATCACTGACTCCCGTAGGATCAGCACCCCTAGTGTTAAGAAATATTCTGGTTGCGCCATCTTCCAACTTGATTCCCGGATATTCCTCACACATCATTTCGAAAGTATACTTATATAAGCCTTTGCCAAACAAATCGAATGGTGCGATTATTATAATAAACACATCATTCAATTCATTGTAGGTTTTATTGCCCGACTTCATCAGTTTACTGTCTATAACACCGTTATACAATCTGCTTCTTTTCGGTAAGTCTTTAGTGTCTTTCTTCTGAACTTCCGCATCATAGACATTCTCATCAATATCCTTTGCCCATACGTCAAGTTTGACATACTTTCCCCAACGAAAAGCACGTGCTTCCTTCTCAGCCTGAGGTAAATGCTTAAGAATGACATCTCTACCCAAGATAATTTCGAGAATGATCTCCATCGTTTCCTGATCTTCAACTGCTTCAGCAAACAGAAATCTGTCAAGTAAAGTAAGATCCTTCAATTCCTTATGATTATTCTTTTCTTTGATCATATTATATCCCCCTTTTAAAACTAATTCAATAAATCCAATATAATAAGATATTAGATACCATTATTTGATTACAATATTATATATCCATATTTTGCCATTGTCAATATTTACCATTATGTTGAGAGGTGATCTTATTCAATTAAAAAGCACACAAGCTCAGCATGCAAATGGCTGTGCTTGTGCACTTTAAGTTTCATCTATTTACTTCTCATATTTCTCAGCATACTCTTCTTCTGCTTCTTCATCAAAGGAGAAGTCAGGCTTTTGAAAATGTCCTGACGGAGGCATCCCCGTTATATCTGTAGGCAATCCTCTAAAAACGGATGCACCCATAGCTCTTCCCACTGTTCCGAGAACATCATCATTCTTATTTTGTTTACCTAACAACTTATCTTCCCGTCGTCTCTGTATTACTCCAATGACCAATACTGTAATAATGAACAAAAGAATGATTATAACGTCTATATTATCAATCAATAGTTCTTTCATTGATATACCTTTCATTTTTGATTAGTAGAACCCTAATTCTTTCATCGCTTTTAAGAACACATCCGCTTCCCCATTCGGATTAGCAGTCTTAGTTGCCTCAATATCATACCAGGCATACTCTAATCCATGCACGATAATAGGTATTTCTTTGCCAAACTGCTCTTTGATCACGCTTTCCCCCTGCAATCTTTTAGCAATATCTGCAGCCATAAACACCAATTCATAATGTCCTGCCGGACCTTTGCCTATATAATTCATATCCTCGTCAAAGGCGTTCTCGTCGTCTTCATAACCGATATTCGTAATACCTTGTTCTTCATACCATTCATAAAGTACATCTGTATACTTGTTAGGAACATTTATATCTATAATAGGAAATTCGTTCTGTCTCCAAAAGGCATAGTTCCACCTTTCTTCTGAGTATTTTCCTGCGCCTTTACAATCTTTCTCTGTGTTGTAACTGATAGACCAAGCAGATACATTTTCATGTCCACCATACTCATATGCAAGGTTGTTGTCTACAAAGAATGATATAGCGTAAACATCAGGCTCGTCCCATGTTAAAATTTCAGCTTTGACTTTGTCATACAAAGCTTCTTCTAAGGTCGACACTCCAAAATCCTCATTATAGCTTTCTTCAGCGAGGGTTTCATAGTCAACGAAATCATCAATGTTGTTTTTCACTCTCACTATTAGAACAATTATTGCTATAAGAATAATGCATACTAATACTAATAAAAACTTTTTCACTATCATCACCTTATTCGAATCGCTACTTAAAAGTTATACTATCAATAAATTCGTGAAATATTTCTCTGTCTCGATCACTCATAGATAAACCAGACTGCCAATATATATAAAACACGTAGGTCCCATGTGTAAAATGCACTTCGTCTCCGATTATATAGTTTTTATTCTCAACGCAAGAGTAAGCAGTTTCACCATCAAGTTCGAAAGTGTAATAGTTATCATTATTTTCATAATGATTTGAGTCCTTATATTCATTTATTTCATCATAATAATTATCAATGGTAATCCTAATATATCCTTCCTCATTACGATTCTTGTTACAAATCGTAATCTCTCCATACTCGAACTCTCCTGTAAGGATTTCGTCAAAATAATCTGTTTTGATCCCATCCGCAGCACGAAATTCATACCCATCAGGAAGATCATAATCCATGATTCTGTTTAACGCATTAACGTTATGGTTCAAATTAATTCTATCACTAATCTTAGAAACCGAAATAATCCCAACCGCTATTATTACAAACCCTATTAGAGCCAACAATGCTCTATATTTTATGATTTTTTCCATAGCCACCCCAATCAAATATTGTTATGAAGATAGTACAACGTTAGAGACTCCACATCAAAGAAGTAGAGAGTGTAGTTGGCAAACATATCATCCTCTGCTTTTGTGATCAGCTTAATATAATCACCTTCACTTATACATCTTTTATTAAAATCATATTCGTCGTTCCTATCGCTCGCTATCATCCAAGATTGGAAATCATCAAAGTATTTTTTTATGTTTTCTATTTCTCCTTCTTCGATTATCTTGTATTCTTTATTATCAATAAACGGATCAGGTGATTCATAAATATACTTACAATAATCCGTATAATCTTGGACTCCTTCCTCTTGAAAATGTTCTGTTTTATCTATATATCCGGAAGGAACATCATTATTGCTAAATGTTCCACAACTAAATAGCATAAATGAGCCTGTAATTGTAATACAAATAATCATTACAATTCTTAAACCTTTGCTCAAAATAAATCTCCTTATTCTTAAATCAAATTACTTCACAACACCCAATTCATATAACAACAAATATGCAATCACAATAGCCTGTATGATCATGCTAACAGGGATTGCGATTTTAAATGCCGCATCATCTTCAATTCCAACTTTATTAACTTTCATTGCTATAAACGCTCCAAATGATCCGCCTATAGCCAATATTACAGCCAGCTCATCAACAATTGAGATTCCTCCCCAATGTTCGTCGTCTAAACCCTTTCTGATTAAAAATGTAAGAAAGGATATAAGGTTTATTGCGAGCAATATCAAAATAGCTTTTCCCATTTATACCTCTCTATCTTGTGATTATGATCTTATAATCATTTTCATCATCTGTAAAAAACTCCTCTAGATAGTCTTCTGTAAGTTCCTTTATGCTACATTCTTTATAAATGATTTCACTTTCATCAGAACCTAACCATATATACCATAATTCCAATTCTTCGGTGTTCTCTTCTTTTCGTTTCTTCATATGGTCTTTTATGTATTCAATTATTCCAGACAAATCTTTACACGGTGAACCTCCGATATCCGCATAATATTTTTTATCAGATTTTGGAGCTTCGCAGTATGGCTGGCTTGTAAAGATAGCCGGAAATTCACCGTGCTCTTCACTTTCCATGCACAAGACCATATCAGGTTCGTCTCTGTCGATTCCGTCCAAAATATCCATATCGAGGTTTATTCCCGCAGCAATAGCTTGGTTTATAGAATATGATTTGACAAAAAGATTAGGTTTTTCTTTTAACGGTGCATCACTTGCAAAATAACATACTCTACTCATTTTTTGTCTCCAAATGTTTCGTAATTAGATAAAACATCTTTTATCATTTGCATTTCTTCATTATTTAGCTTCACTGAAAATAAATACTTACCGACTTTCACATAATTTGGTTCCTCATCATCAAGTCCATTGTACAAGAAATATACTATAACCTTCATATGTTTACTTACGATTCTAAGTGCCTGTGTTTGATGAATCTCTTCATCAATCCCCAAATAAGGAAAAGCCATCTTATTTAATACCTGCTCTACAATTCTTACATCTTCTTCAGTAAGCTTAGGCCCTTCTTTCAAGATATTTTTGTTTTTGTCAACATAAATAATATGAACATTCTTTATGGGTGACCATATTATTGGTCTAATAATTACGGTCATTAAAATCAAACTTACACCGCATGCAGCCCATATACCTGTTCTTGCCGGCAAATGTCCTGTTTCATGATAAAACACTATAGTAATAGCTATAGTTATAAAACCAATTAATAGCAGTCCTGTTCGTTCCCTAAATCCCATGCTTCAAACCTTTCAAACATCTACTTTCAACAATTTACCAGTTTCTCTTCTTTTTATTGAAAATCCTCATCTCATCAACATCCGCAGTCATAACTATCTTTGTCCCAGTAGTAGAAATAAATACAGGCTTAAAATACATCCTTACTTCTACATGTGTAAGCTTCTTATCCACACCGGAAAGAATGAGCTTTCCATTATCATCTGCTTTAAACAACGAGCCCGTTTTTGCTTTTAAAACAGGTTCCAGTTCAGGGAATTTTATCAACAGTTCTTTGATTCTCACCATATATACATTATCTGGATTTACTGCATACAGTTCATCTTCCGTACCGGACAGAAGCCTCCATCCGCTATCAGCTTGCCCTTGACTTCTTTCTCTATATGCTACCCTTATCGGCTCACCTTCTATGACTTTTTTAGAAACACATACACGTAGTCTCTTGTTCATATTTATCTCCTCACAAAGAAATCATTCTATTCATTTTCTCCCCAATCAGGCTCTTCTAATTTCTTCAAATCCTCTTCTGTAGTCCACTCGCTCCAGTCACCTTCTTCAAGTTCTGTTATTGGTGGATACCAATCCTTCATTTCAACGAATGAATATATAGAACTGTAAACTGTTGCCACCATTGTTATTGCCCATATAATCAGTGAGACTATTACCGTCTTCGTTTTATGCACTGCTGGCTTTTTCATTTCCTTATATAAAAGGAATGCTAGGAAAAATTCAGGGTTGAATAACATTTCCGATATTTTTCCTAAGGAATAGTTAATGTACTCAACTAATGTGGTGTCAGACGTAAATACCATATCAAACCACAATGCATAAGATAGTTCTATCAAGCTTAAGATTATAAGTATTATTATAATCTTATTAGCAGACTTATTAACATCAACAGCATCTCTTCTTACTAATAGATACCAGTATGTCCCCATTATTGCATAATGTAATGACAACGAATATATACATAATGTCAATAAGCTAAGCACAGTCATCCCCGTTACAAATACCAATATGAATTTAGGCGACTTTCTACATGCAAGAACGCTAAATATTATTGAAAACACTCCAATGGAAAGATCCCATATTAAACCAGATATCATAAATCCCATATTATCTGTTAATATGCCCTGTATCCCCATTGCTATTATACTGACAATAAAACTGATCACAGTATATATACATAATACTATCGCACTCAAAAGCACTGCACCAATTATGATATTATAGTTTTCTGATTGTTTTAATGAATTATATAGTTTCATATCAAATCCTTTTTACATAAGCAACAGATTCAATGCACCTGATATCAATGCCAATATGATAACAGCGAGTACGTTCGTACCGCCTTTCTTGTAATGTTGCTGCTTTTCTTCTGCCGGAAGTTCTGCACCTTCTTTTACAAGCTTATTGACTTTTGTTTGATACCATCCGTTACCCAACACTCCGATCACTATACAGATCACTATATCTATGACATTTATAAGCAGATTTGCTGATGTTCCTCCATCCGCATAAATAGAAAGCATTCCTGCAGAAAACTCAATAGCAAACATGGCAAGCATTACGATCACTGCCAGTCCATACATCTTCCTGTACACCATCCAGCTGAATGTGAACAGAAATGCACACCAGTTCCAAGAGGCACCTGAACCTGCCGCATTCATCTTATCGAATTTTCTTAAATACTTATCAACATTTTTCTGTATATAAGCGGCTCTTTCATCAGGATACTCTACTTCAAACTCCTGTCCACAATAGATACAAACAGTTTCATAATAGCCAATTTCCTTTTTACATCCTGGACATGTTTTATATCCATTATTATTGTTCTGCATATATTTCTCCTCCCAAAACTTCTATCACGATCTGCATTTTCTCAAAATTATCTGATAATTTAATTATACCTTATACTTCCGCTTGCAACAACATATTTTGATTTTTATTCTAAACAAAACAGGTGCGAAAAAATGAATCTTCCTTCACACCTGTCTAATCATCATAAACACTTATTTATCATATCCAGCATATTAAGTACGCTTCTATGTCTTATCCACTTACGACCTGTATTTCTCAATCGCAGCTCTCTGTATGAAACCTCGCCATCGTAATACAGTCCCACATACACCAGTCCTACAGGCTTCTCTGCACTGCCGCCTCCCGGACCTGCGATACCTGTCACAGATACGCATACGTCACTGCCGCTTACTCTATGGAGACCTTCTGCCATTTCCATTGCTGTTTCAGCGCTGACCGCTCCGTACTTTTCAAGAGTTTCAGCCTTTACTCCCAGCTCATCCATCTTAGCCTGGTTACTGTATGTCACAAGGCCTCTGTCAAAACAAGCTGATACTCCTGCGATAGCAGTCACTGTTCCTGCGAACAAGCCTCCTGTACATGACTCTGCTGATGACAATGTCAGTCCTCTATCTATCAGCTTATTGCACACCACCTGTACAAGCTCTTCATCGTCACAGCTATAGATATAATCTCCGATACGCTCACGCACTTTCTCCAGCATATCATCGACTGCAGCCTTTGCTTCTTCGAGAGTAGCTCTCTTAGATGCGATACGCACTGATGACTCACCTTCCTTAGCGTAAGTTGCCAGTGTAGGATCTGTCTGTACATCGATAAGATCCAGCAGTTCTGTCTCAAGCTGAGATTCACCGATGCCGAATGTCCTTATCATACGATAGTAGATAACGTCATCAGACAGGCTCTCAAGGAAAGGCTTGACGCTCTTTTCGAACATCCTGGTCATTTCCCTAGGCGGTCCCGGCATGCAGATGATATATTTCCCGTCCTTTTCCAGGGCAAAGCCCGGTGCTGTTCCGGCATCGTTATGGAATACTACTGCACGAGACGGCATGATGGCCTGTTTCTTGTTGTTTTCAGTCATCTTTCTGCCTGTGTCCTTGAACATGGCAAGAAGTTCTTCCATCACATCATCCATCATGACCAGCTCATCACCCATCACTTGGCACGCTATCTCCTTAGTCATATCGTCCTGTGTCGGTCCAAGTCCTCCTGTAGTCAGCACGATATCACAGTCTTCAAGGGCCAGTTCGATCATATCAGCCAGTCTCTTCGGATTATCGCCAACAGTATAATGATACATCACATCATGGCCCAGCAGATTCAGCTGCTGAGAAAGATATACAGTATTTGTATTTACGATCTGTCCAAATAAAAGTTCAGTCCCTACGCTCAAAATCGCAGTCTTCATATTAAATGCCTCCAAGAAAAGAGGGCTTCACGCCCTCATAAATTACATCGAAAACAGCTGCTTGTTCTTCATTATGTATTCTGCCCCTGAAACGATAGTCATGATAAGTGCTATCCACAGGAATATCTGGTCGAACGGTACAGGGATACCAAGTGTTGTGAACGGCCAGTTTTCTAAGATCAGCAGCGGGATAGCGATCATCTGAGTGATAGTCTTGATCTTGCCTGTAGTTCCTGCAGCGATAACGATCCCCTGTGCAGCAGCTACCTGTCTCATACCTGTGATGATAAATTCTCTTCCCAGGATAACTACTACCATCCAGCCTGCAACATCGCCAACTTCTACCATACAGATCAGTGCAGACATCACCAGCAGCTTATCTGCCAGCGGGTCCATCAGCTTACCGAAGTTTGTAACGAGATTATGCTTTCTGGCGATATGTCCATCCAGCATATCAGTCACTGCAGCCAGAATGAATATCACAGCAGCCGCGATCCTGTAATCCATCAGGAAAACTACGATAAATACAGGTATAGCGAATATTCTTCCCATTGTCAGTTTGTTAGGTAAATTCATCTTATTCCTCCATGTTTCCTACCAGGTCATAATCAAAAGCATCGTTGATATATACCTTGACCATATCTCCCGGCTCAAGCTCCTTATCAGAACCGAATATAACAGTATTATCTATTTCAGGCGCATCGTACTGTGTCCTTCCCAGGTATGCACCTTCTTCATCCATTCCATCAACTAATACGACCATAGTATTTCCCACTTTTTCTTCATTTATTTCTCGGGAAATGTCAAGCTGTCTTCTCATCACAGCATCAACTCTCTGAGCCTTCACGTCTTCATCGATCTGGTCTTCCATATCTCCGGCAACTGTGCCTTCTTCTCTGGAATATGCGAAAACACCAAGTCTTTCGAAACGAGTTTCTTCTACGAAATCAAGCAGTTCATCGAATTCTTCTTCCGTCTCTCCCGGGAATCCCACTATCATAGTCGTTCTGATATGGATATCAGGCATTGCTGTTCTCAGTCT